>NZ_JBVKBW010000017.1:0-183584 GCF_055635295.1 Streptomyces sp. NPDC111520
CTGATCTACATCGTCATCGCGGTGGCGATCATCTACATCCCGATCAAGCTGGGCGGCTTCGACGACATCTTCGCCAAGGCCGGCGACGCCTACTCGCAGGTCAACCCCGCCACCGGCAAGCCGCGCGGATCCCTGGCCCCGGGCGAGACCGCCCAGTGGGCGTACGGCACGCTGGCGCTGGGCTCGGCGCTCGCGCTGTTCATGTACCCGCACTCCATCACGGCCGTGCTCTCCAGCCGCAGCCGCGACGTCATCCGCCGCAACACCACCGTGCTGCCGCTGTACTCGCTGATGCTCGGCCTGCTGGCGATGCTCGGCTTCATGGCGCTGGCCAGCGGTGTCGGCGCCGGGGTCAAGGGCTACAACGGCCAGCTGGCGATCCCCCAGCTGTTCGAGAACATGTTCCCGTCCTGGTTCGCGGGCGTGGCCTTCGCCGCGATCGGCATCGGCGCGCTGGTGCCGGCGGCGATCATGTCGATCGCCGCGGCCAACCTCTTCACCCGCAACATCTACAAGGACTTCCTCAAGCCCGACGCCACCCCGGCGCAGGAGACCCAGGTCTCCAAGGTGGTCTCGCTGCTGGTCAAGGTCGGCGCCCTGGTCTTCGTCCTCACCATGGACAAGACGGTCGCGATCAACTTCCAGCTGCTGGGCGGCATCTGGATCCTGCAGACCTTCCCCGCCCTGGTCGGCGGCCTGTTCACCCGCTGGTTCCACCGCTGGGCGCTGCTGGCGGGCTGGGCGGTCGGCATGGTCTACGGCACCTGGGTGGCGTACGGCGTGGCCAGCCCGGCCCAGAAGCACTTCGGCGGCTCCTCCGACACCATCCCGGTCATCGGCCAGATCGGCTACATCGGCCTGACCGCCTTCGTGCTCAACGTCGTGGTGACCGTCGTCCTCACCTTCGTCCTGCGGGCCCTCAAGGCCCCAGAGGGCGTCGACGAGACCAGCCAGGCCGACTTCACGGCCGACGCCGGCGACCCGGGCGTGCAGAAGGACCTGCCGGTGGGCGCCGGTCACTGACCGCCGCACCGGCCACGAGCACGGGCCGCCGCCCTGGGACGGGGTGGCGGCCCGTCGTCATGCGGTACGGGCGGCCGGCACCGGGCAGCGGAAGGTGCGCCGGTACGCCTGGGGGGTGGTGCCCACCCAGCGGGCGAAGTGGTGGCGCAGGGTGGCCGCGTTGCCGAATCCGGCGCGCGCGGCGACGGCGTCCACCGTCTCGTCGGTGCCCTCCAGCAACTCCCTGGCCAGCAGGACGCGCTGGCCCAGCAGCCAGCGGTAGGGCGTCGTACCGGTCTCCTGCTGGAAGCGGCGGGCGAAGGTGCGTGGCGACATGTGCGCCCGGGCGGCCAGTTCGTCGACGGTGACCTCGCGGTCCAGGTGCCGTTCCATCCACGCCAGGACCTCGCCCACGGTGTCGCAGCGGGTGCGCGGCAGCGGTCGGTCGACGTACTGGGCCTGGCCGCCCTCCCGGTGCGGCGGCACCACCATGCGCCGGGCGATGGCGTTGGCCACGTCGCTGCCCTGCTCCTTGCGCACCAGGTGCAGGCAGGCGTCGATCCCGGCGGCGGTGCCGGCCGAGGTGATCACCGGGTCCTCGTCCACGTAGAGCACGTCGGGCTCTACCCGCACCCGGGGGTAGCGCCGCGCCAGTTCCTCCGCGTGCTTCCAGTGGACGGCGCAGCGGCGGCCGTCCAGCAGGCCGGCGGCGGCCAACGCGAAGACCCCCGAGCAGACGCTGAGCACCCGCGCCCCGCGTCCGACGGCACGGTTCAGCGCGTCCAGCAGCTCCGGCGGGTACTCCCGGTCCACATAGGAGTCGCCGGCCGGCACCGCGACCAGGTCGGCCTCCTCCAGCCGTTCCAGTCCGTGCCGGGTGCCGACGGTGAACCCGGCGGGCGTCGTCAGCGTCGGGCTCTCCGCGGAGGCCACGGCGAAGTCGTAGGCCGGCAGACCGTCGTCCGACCGGTCGATTCCGAACACCTCGCAGACGACCCCGAGTTCGAAGGGATGGACTCCGTCGAGCAGGACCACGGCCACGTTCTGCAGCATGCCTCCAGGATGGCAGACCGGCCGTAGGGCGTGGCAGGATTTCGCGGTAGCACGTCAGTCCTGCCACTCCCGGCAGGGCCGCGCGAGGAGGAGAGTCGAGGGCATGGAAACCTTCCTCGCCACGGTCACCGCACTGGTCTTCTTCCTGGCCCTGGCCCTCGCGGCCCTGACCGGACACGTCCACGACTCCCGCGACGGCCACGACTGGCACCGGTGAACTCGTCGCTCTGTAACCGCGTCGACACAACATCTGGTGGTGTCACCAGCGGGCGCCACTAGATGTATGCTCAACTCCGCTGTCGCCGCAGGGGAAGCCGGTGGGAATCCGGGACTGCCCCGCAACGGTGTGCGGGCGCCCCAGGGCATACCCGCGAGTCCGAGTACCTGCCGACGGCACCGTCCGGCGCGCCGTCCGGACGGTGAAGTGTCCGGGCCTCGCGGGTTGGGCCGGCGGACGCGCCGCGGCATGCCCTGGCCTGCCCCGCGTGCGCCCCGTCGCTCCTCCGCGTCGCCGCCGTACGAGGGAGAGAGCACACGTGACCATCGCGCCCGCCGCACCCGCCACCGCATCGGACCCTGCCTCAACCGGGGCCGAACTGCTGCGCACCCTGACGGAACTGACCGCAGACCTCCCCGACACCGACCCCGGCCGGGTCGCCGCCGCCGCGCTGCGCGGCCGCAGTGCCGCCGCGGACGAGGCGGAACTGCGGGCGCTGGCCACCGAGGCCGCCGCCGGACTGATCGCGGAGGACCCGCAGTACTCGCGGCTCGCCGCCCGTCTGCTCACCCTCGCCATCGCCGACGAGGCGGCGGGCGAGGGCGCGGTCTCCTTCTCCGCGTCCATCGCCGTGGGCCACCGCGAAGGCCTGATCGCCGACGGCACCGCCGCCTTCGTCGCCGAGCACGCCGGCCGGCTGGACGCCCTGGTCGACACCGCGCTCGCCGACGGCGCCGACGACCGCTTCGGCTACTTCGGCCTGCGCACCCTGCACAGCCGCTACCTTCTGCGCCACCCGATCTCCCGCCAGGTCGTCGAGACCCCGCAGCACTTCATGCTCCGCGTCGCCTGCGGCCTGGCCGAGGACGGCACCAGCCGCTCGGTGGACGAGGTCGCGGCGCTCTACGGACTGATGAGCCGGCTGGACTACCTGCCCAGCTCCCCCACGCTCTTCAACTCCGGCACCCGGCACCCGCAGATGTCCTCCTGCTACCTGCTGGACTCCCCGCTGGACGAGCTGGACTCCATCTACGACCGCTACCACCAGGTGGCCCGGCTGTCCAAGCACGCCGGCGGCATCGGTCTGTCCTACTCCCGCATCCGCTCCCGCGGCTCGCTGATCCGCGGCACCAACGGGCACTCCAACGGCATCGTCCCGTTCCTGCGCACCCTCGACGCCTCCGTCGCCGCCGTGAACCAGGGCGGCCGCCGCAAGGGCGCGGCCTGCGTCTACCTGGAGACCTGGCACGCGGACATCGAGGAGTTCCTGGAACTGCGCGACAACACCGGCGAGGAGGCGCGCCGCACCCACAACCTGAACCTGGCGCACTGGATCCCGGACGAGTTCATGCGCCGTGTCGACACCGACGGCACCTGGTCGCTGTTCTCCCCCGCCGACGTGCCCGAGCTGGCCGACCTGTGGGGCGAGGAGTTCGACGCCGCCTACCGCAAGGCCGAGGCCGCGGGCCTGGCCCGCAAGACCCTCCCGGCGCGGGAGCTGTACGGCCGCATGATGCGCACCCTCGCGCAGACCGGCAACGGCTGGATGACCTTCAAGGACGCCTCCAACCGCACCGCCAACCAGACCGCCGAGCCCGGCCGCGTCATCCACTCCTCCAACCTCTGCACGGAGATCCTGGAGGTCACGAACGACGGCGAGACCGCGGTCTGCAACCTCGGTTCGGTCAACCTCGGTGCGTTCGTGGGTGAGGACGGCTCGATCGACTGGGAGCGGCTGGACGCCACCGTCCGCACCGCCGTGACCTTCCTCGACCGCGTCGTGGACATCAACTTCTACCCGACCCGCGAGGCCGCCGCCTCCAACGAGCGCTGGCGCCCGGTGGGCCTGGGCGCGATGGGCCTGCAGGACGTCTTCTTCAAGCTGCGGCTGCCCTTCGACTCCGCCGAGGCCAAGGTGCTCTCCACCAGGATCGCCGAGCGCATCATGCTCGCCGCCTACGAGGCCTCCTGCGACCTGGCCGAGCGCCACGGCCCGCACCCGGCCTGGTCGCAGACCCGCGCCGCCCGCGGGGTGCTGCACCCGGACCACTACGACACCGCGGAGAACTGGCCGGAGCGCTGGGAGGCGCTGCGCGCCCGCGTCGCCGCCACCGGCATGCGCAACTCGCTGCTGCTGGCCATCGCCCCGACCGCCACGATCGCCTCGATCGCCGGCGTGTACGAGTGCATCGAGCCGCAGGTCTCCAACCTCTTCAAGCGCGAGACGCTCAGCGGTGAGTTCCTCCAGGTCAACTCCTACCTGGTGGCCGACCTGAAGAAGCTCGGCGTCTGGGACGCGCAGACCCGCGACGCGCTGCGCGAGTCCAACGGCTCCGTCGAGGGCTTCACCTGGATCCCCGCGGACGTCCGCGAGCTGTACCGCACCGCCTGGGAGCTGCCGCAGCGCGCCCTGATCGACATGGCCGCGGCCCGTACGCCGTACCTCGACCAGAGCCAGTCGCTCAACCTCTTCATGGCCTCGCCCACCATCGGCAAGCTCAGCTCGATGTACGCGTACGCCTGGAAGCAGGGCCTGAAGACGACGTACTACCTGCGCTCCCGCCCGGCCACGCGCATCGCCCAGTCCGCCCGCGCGGCCGCCCCCATCCCCGTGCAGGCGACGACGCCCGACGCCGACGCGATCGCCTGCTCCCTTGAGAACCCCGAGTCCTGCGAGGCCTGCCAGTGATGAGCTCCACCAAGAACCTGCTCGACCCGGGCTTCGAACTGACCCTGCGTCCGATGCGCTACCCGGACTTCTACGAGCGCTACCGCGACGCCATCAAGAACACCTGGACCGTGGAGGAGGTCGACCTCCACTCCGACGTCGCCGACCTCGCCAAGCTGTCCGCCGGCGAGCAGCACATGATCGGCCGGCTGGTCGCCTTCTTCGCCACCGGCGACTCGATCGTGGCCAACAACCTCGTGCTGACGCTCTACAAGCACATCAACTCCCCCGAGGCGCGGCTGTACCTGTCGCGGCAGCTCTTCGAGGAGGCCGTGCACGTCCAGTTCTACCTGACGCTGCTCGACACCTACCTGCCCGATCCCGAGGAGCGCACGGCCGCGTTCGCGGCCGTGGAGAACATCCCCTCCATCCGCGAGAAGGCGCAGTTCTGCTTCCGCTGGATGGACTCGGTGGAGTCCATCGACCGCCTGGAGAGCAAGGCGGACCGCCGCCGCTTCCTGCTCAACCTGATCTGCTTCGCGGCCTGCATCGAGGGCCTGTTCTTCTACGGCGCCTTCGCGTACGTGTACTGGTTCCGCTCGCGCGGCCTGCTGCACGGGCTCGCCACCGGGACCAACTGGGTGTTCCGCGACGAGTCGATGCACATGGACTTCGCGTTCCACGTCGTCGACACCGTCCGCGCGGAGGAGCCCGACCTCTTCGACGAGGAGATGGTCAAGCAGGTCACCGCGATGCTGGAGGAGGCCGTCGAGGCCGAGCTCCAGTTCGCCCGCGACCTGTGCGGCGACGGCCTGCCCGGCATGAACACCGACTCCATGCGCGAGTACCTGCAGTGCGTCGCCGACCAGCGCCTGGTCCGCCTCGGCCTGCCGGCCCGCTACGGCTCGGAGAACCCGTTCTCCTTCATGGAGCTGCAGAACGTCCAGGAGCTGACCAACTTCTTCGAGCGCCGCGCCTCCGCGTACCAGGTGGCGGTCGAGGGCACGGTCTCCTTCGACGACGACTTCTGATCCGCGCGTCCCCGCACCGCGGGGGGTGGGGCCCGGCCGCATCGGCCGGGCCCCACCCGCGGTCACTTCAGGGCGACCGCGTCGGCGGCCGAGGTCACCTGGGCCGTCGTGGTCGTGCCCGGGAAGAACCAGCGCCAACTGCCCGCCGCGGTGGCGGTCACCTTGGTGCTCAGGCCACCGGTGCTGCTCGTGGTGGCCGTCTTGACGGTGCTCCACTTCGTGGAACCCGCCTTCTTGAACTGCAGCTTGACGGGCTGCCCGGCGTAGCCCCAGTACTTCAGGCTCTGCCAGCTCGCCCGCGTGAGCTTGCCCTTGACGGTCAGGGTGCGCCCCTTGACGACCGGCTCGGGCCCGGCGTCGGTGGTGAGCACCGAGGCGCGCTTCACCTTGAACCGGGCGATGTTGTCGCTGATCCAGTAGTCGCCGTCGTTCGCGTGCACGGTGGCGTCGACCCGCCAGACGCCCGCGACCTGGTTGGCGTTCCAGTCCGGATCACCCACCACCGACGGACGGATCCACTCCGGGTAGATCGTCAACGTACCCGTGCACACCGACGTGGTGGCGCTCTTCTTCACGCAGCGGGTGTCGAAGGTGTCGCCGGGGCCCCACCCGTTCTTCACGTTGATGGCACCCACCCTCGAGACCTTCTTGACCCCCGAGTTGTCCCTGATCGTCATGACGATCGGGAACTCGATGGCCTTCTTCGTCCCGACGATCACATTGGTGCCGTGGTCCACCACCGTCTTGATGACGCGGATGTCCCCCCGCCCCTCCGCGTGCGCGGCCGGCGCCGTCAGGACGACCATCGCCGCAGCGCCCGCCGCGGCGGCCGTCAGCGCTCTGTGTCGCATGTCCCTCCCCTGTTCGTCCCCGACGTGATCACGCCGGGAACACACAGATTAACGGCAGGCGTCGATCAGTCGTCCGGGAGCCGGGTTCGCCCCGCCGACCACGTACTCCTCGCTGGGCTCGTACTCCCAGGACCAGCTCACTGACCCACCGCCGTGCGGGCCTGGTTGAAGATCGCCCGAATCTCGGCCATGGCCGCCGTCCACGCCGGATCGTCCCGGTCAAGCGTCCGGGCCGCGTGCTCCGCCGAGCGCAGGCGTCCCGCAGTGTCGAGGTCACGGGCGATCTCGACGTGGACGGCCCACGCAGTGAGGAGTCCGCGCAGCGGCTCGATCGAGCCCGGGTCGACGGAGAGGGCGATCGCCTCGTTCTTCTGCCGCTCCATCTCCGCGAGGCGGTGCGGGGCCACCTGCGCAAGTGCCGTGCGGAGTGCGTCGGACGTCCTCACCGGCCGTGCGATGAGTTCTGCCCCGTGGTGCTCGGGCTGGGTGGTCATGATGCGGTCCTCCTCCGGGGTACCGCAGCTCAGCCCAGCCACTTGCCTCGTGCCACGACGCCGGTCCCACACGGGTTCGGGCACCGCGCGCCGGGCGAGGCCGGTCCGCGGTGCCGCCGCGGCCGATCAGTCGTTCGGGACCGTCTCGTACTTCGGGGTCGACTCCGCCATCTGCTTCAGCGCGTCCTTGCGGTCGCGCTTGGAGAGCCGGTCGATGTAGAGGTAGCCGTTGAGGTGGTCGGTCTCGTGCTGCAGGCAGCGGGCGAAGAAGCCCGTGCCCTCGACGACGATGTCGTTGCCGTGCAGGTCCTGGCCGCGGCAGACCGCGTAGTCGGGGCGCGGCAGTTCGGCGTACGCGCCCGGCACGGACAGGCAGCCTTCGTTGCCGTCGTCGAGGACGCGGCGCTCGGCGGGGAGGTCGTCGACGACGGGGTTGACCACGTGGCCGACGTGGCGGACGCCGTCGTCGTCCGGGCAGTCGTACACGAAGACCCGCAGGGGCACGCCGATCTGGTTGGCGGCGAGGCCGACGCCCTCGGCGGCGTGCTGGCTGGCGAACATGTCGTCGATCAGTGCGGCCAGCTCGTCGTCGAAGGACGTGACCGTCGTGCACGGGTGGTGCAGCACCGGGTTGCCGACGACCGTGACGGGGCGGGCCGTGCCGCGCTCGCGGTGGGCGGCCTCGCGCTCCTCCGCGTCCGTCACGTCGTCGGTGAATGCGGTCTGCTCGGTCTCCTGCTGGGACATGGTCCGTCGTACGCCTTCCTGGGGCCTTCACCAAAGCTCAATGGCCCATCAAGGGTACGTGCCCGCGGAGGGGTCAGCAGACCTCTTCGAGATCGCGCCAGTCACGGGTGTCCGGGCTGTCGGCGACCCAGCTGTCCAGCAGGCCCCGCACCAGCCCGACGGGGGCCGCGATGCCGCACTCGCGCTCGGGTGCCCACAGGGCGCCGGGGGTGCGGTGGCTGAGGTGGCCGGGGTGGCCGGGTTCGCCCTGGTCGTGCGGGTCGCGTGAGCCGTCGGAGCCGTCGTCGGTCGGCATCCGGCTCTCGGAGCAGGTGCGGCACAGCAGACGTACGGAGGACGACCAGTCCTCCGCGGCGTAGCCGGCGTCGGCGGCGAGCTGCTCCAGGGCGTCGCGGTCCGACTCGGTCGCCGCCTCCAGCAGGACGAGCCAGGTCGGCACGGGCGAGGGCGCCCACAGCTCGATCTCGTCGAAGACGGGGTACGTGGCGCCGTCGGCGGTGCGCCGCTCGCCGTGCGGGACGCCGTCGTGCAGCACGACCTCGCCCCAGCGGCGGCCGGAGGACGGCAGCGGGATGCTCAGCACCTCGATGCGGGCCGGGTCGATCCGGCGGCCCCACACCACCTCCGCCTCGCCCTCCGGGGAGAGCCGCACCGCGGAGCTGCCCAGCGCCATCTCGACGGGGCCGGTCCCGGCGGCGTCGGGCCGCAGCCCGTAGGCCTGCCAGGCGCGGCGGGCCAGCGGCCAGTCCTGGAGTGCGGTGGCGGCGATGCCGACGTTCCACCAGTCGGGGGCGCCGGGGGCGCGGTCCAGCAGGGCGACGGCCCGCAGGCCGGTGGTGCGGGCCTGCTCCCAGTCGTGCCGGAACTTGTGCAGCAGAGCGAGGTTGTACCAGGACTCCGAACGCCAGGGCTCCAGGTCGGCCGCACGGATGAGCAGCGCACCGGCGTCCTCGTACCGCCCGTCGCTGATCAGCGTGAACGCCCGGTCGGTCGCCTGCCGCCAGGTGGCGGACGGCCGATGCCGTGCCCTGCCGAAGATCCTCAAGGTGTCCCGCCTGCCGTTCGCGTTCGCTGGTGCTCCACGGTGCCCCGTCCGTTCCCCCACGTCCCGTGCTCAGCGGTGCTCATCAGTCCTCCTTGCCATCGGCAGGGCCTGTCACACACGGCCGGGCTCGTCGGTTTGGCAGCATCGGCGCCATGGTGCGCCTCTTGAGCGCTCTGCGCCTCTGCGGGCATCCAACCATGCCCCTTGGTGCGCCCGCTCATTACCGGTGGGTTCACTGCCCTGCCCGGGCAACGACCCTGGTCAGCGCCTCAACCACGCGAGGGTCGTATTCGTGCGCGGTATCGAGGCGTAACCGCTCCAGCGCCTGCAGCCCCCGGCCCACGGCCGTACCGCCTCCGGCCAGGTCCTCGTAGGCGTTGGCCGTACGCACGATGCGTCCGGCGAGCGGCTGCTCCCGGTACGGATCGGCCTGGCCCTCCACGATCCGCGCGACTTCCTCGGGGGCACCCGTCCGGCGTACGACCTCCGCCCCGAGCAGCGCGATGCGGCGGCGTTCCACCTGATCGAGGGACGAGGTGGCGCCGCCGGGCACGGGGTCGACGAGGGAGAGCTGGCCGATGTCGTGCATCAGCGCGGCGTGCTCCAGGGCCGCCAGCGCCTTGCCGCCCAGGCCGAGTTCGCGTCCCATGGCGTGGCTGAGGGCGCTGACCCGGCGGGCGTGCCCGGCCGGGGTGTAGCCGGCGACCTCGGTGGCCCGGGCCAGCGAGGCGATGGTCTCCCGGTGGGTGGCCCGGATCGCCGCGTGCCGCCGGAAGGCCGTCTGGGTCAGCAGCAGCGGCACCCCGCACACGGGCAGCGCCCACAACCCGGCGGCCTGCTCGGCCTGCGCCAGCACGACCCCGCCGGCGCACACGGCCGAGCCGACGCCCGGCAGCACGGCCAACTCGTCGCGCAGGACGGAGGCGAAGGGATGTCCGGCGCGGGCGGCGCCCAGCACGGCGGCCAGCACGGCGTCGCAGAGGATCGTGCTGGC
Organism: Streptomyces sp. NPDC111520; assembly: GCF_055635295.1. Classification (NCBI taxonomy): domain Bacteria; kingdom Bacillati; phylum Actinomycetota; class Actinomycetes; order Kitasatosporales; family Streptomycetaceae; genus Streptomyces; species Streptomyces sp. NPDC111520. The sequence continues at coordinate 10,103 of NZ_JBVKBW010000017.1, forward strand.
CAGCAGCAGGACGGCGTACCCCGGATGGCCGCCGCTGCCGCCGTACAGCGGCTGCGCGGTCGCGGCCGCGAACGCCACGGTCAGCACCCGGCGTGCCGCCGCGTCGCGGGTCGCGCCCCGCAGTTGCCCGGCGACCACCGCGGCGGCGGAGACCGCCACGACGACCGCCACCGCCTCGGCCGCGAGCAGCGCGTAGGCCAGGGCGCCGGCGAAGGCGACGGGGGCGGCCTCCCGGCCCTCGGGCTCCGGGATCCGCAGCGCCTCGCCGACGACGACCAGCGCCCCGAACGCGGCTGCCGCCGCGGGATCGGCGACGCCGTGCACCGCCGTCCACACCGACGCGGCGCCGCCCACGGCGAGCGCGAGCCCGTGGACGGCGAACACGACGGAGGGCGTGCGCCGGCGATGACGCCGGTGGTCGCCGCCGCCGCGGCGTCCGGAGGCGCTCACGGGCGGGGCTCGGGGGTGCGGTGGGGCGGGGCCTCACGCCGGGCGTGGCGTCTGGCCTGCGCCGGGGCGAAGGGCTCCGGCTCGTCGGCGGTGACCGCCGGGTTCCAGCCCTCCCTGCGGACGGCGCGGACCAGGGCCTGCACCATGAGCGGGTCGAAGTGGCTGCCCGCGCAGCGGCGCAGCTCCCCCAGGGCGTCGTCGACGCCGCGGGTGGCCTGGTAGGCGCGGGTGGAGGTCATCGCGTCGAAGGCGTCGGCCACGGCCACCAGCCGGGCGGAGGACGGGATGGCCTCGCCCGCCAGGCCGTACGGGTAGCCCGATCCGTCGAGGCGTTCGTGGTGGTGGAGGATCGCGGTACGGGCGTCGTCGAGGAAGGCGATGCCGCGCACCATCTCGTGCCCGTATCCGGGGTGCAGCTCGATGATCCGCCGCTCCTCCGGGGTGAGTGGGCTGTCCTTGCGCAGCACCCGGGTGGGCACCCCCAGCTTGCCGATGTCGTGCAGGATGCCGGCCAGCCGCAGGGCCTCCACCCGCTCGGGCGGCAGCCCGATCTCACGGGCGATCAGCGCCGAGGCCCGGCCGACGCGCTCGCTGTGGCCCCGGGTGTAGCGGTCCTTGATCTCCACGGCCTGCACCAGCGCCCGCACCGTAGCCTGGTGCGCGGCCCGCTCGCGGCGCGCCTGGCCGACGACCCAGCGCGCGATGTGCGTCGGCAGCAGGGCCAGGACCGCGGCCACCGCCCCGTACGGGCCCTGCCAGAGCACCGCGGCCATGAGCCCCACCAGGCCGTAGGTGAGGTGCGGGGCGAGCGGCTCCAGCAGGGACTCCCGCCAGGCCGCGGCGGGGGCGGTGCGCTCGGCGGTGACCAGCACGCCGGCGGTGAGGGCCGCGGAGTACAGGCAGAAGGCGAGGACGGCGGCGAGCGCGGGCACCAGCAGTCCCGGCAGCCGCGCGAAGGGGCCGTCCCCGAAGGCGGTGCGCACCTGGGCGGCGGCGGCCGTCGCCAGGGCGAGCTGCGCGGCGTGCCACACGCGGCGCACCGGGCGCGGCTCTCCCCGTACGGGCGCCAGCAGCCCGCCGGGCACGGCGACGAGAGCGGCCGCGCCCGGGGGTAGCAGGAGCGCGGCCGTGAAGAGCACCGGGGGCAGTGACGCCCCCGTGCGTTCCCCCGCCGCGTAGAGCGCCGCCAGCACCGCGGCGGTCGCCCAGGGAGTGCCCTCGTGGGGGCCGGTGACGAGGGCGCCGCACGCCGACACCACGACGACCGGGATGTAGACCCGAGCCGCGACGGGGAGCATCCGGACCGCCCGCTTCGCACGCACCCCACCGAGGCTAGGGGCGCGGCCGCCGCCCGGTGGGCGAGCGGCCGCGATTCCCGCCTTCGGGTGATCCCGGGTGACCCGGCGGTGCGGTGTTCGTCAGGCGGCCGGCGAGCCGGTCGGCGCGTTGCCGCCGTCGGCCGGCTCCGGCACCGGCGCCACGTCGCCCGCGCGGATCAGCTCGATCCGCGTGAGCACCTTGGCGCGCAGGTCCGTGGGCACGTCGTCGTGGCCGCAGCAGCGCTTGACCAGCTTCTTGACGGCCTGCTCGAGGCCGTACTTCTCCAAGCAAGGGTGGCACTCGTCGAAGTGCTGCTTGAACTTGGCGCAGGCGTCGTCGGACATCTCGTTGTCCAGGTACTCGTAAAGGTGTTCGAGTACCTCGGAGCAGTCCGTCTCATGCGGGTTGCCGCAGCTCATGTGCCCGAGCCCTTCTCGTCTCCCGCGCCCGCCGGGACGAGCCCGCGCTCCCGCGCGTAGTCCTCCAGCAGCGAACGCAGCTGCCGCCGCCCCCGGTGCAGGCGGGACATCACCGTACCGATGGGGGTTCCCATGATGTCGGCGATCTCCTTGTAGGCAAAGCCCTCGACGTCCGCGAGATACACCGCGATCCGGAATTCCTCCGGGATCGCCTGCAGCGCCTGCTTCACGTCCGAGTCGGGAAGGTGGTCCAGGGCCTGGGACTCGGCGGAGCGCAGACCCGTGGACATGTGCGACTCGGCGCGCGCCAGCTGCCAGTCCTCGATCTCCTCCGTACCGCTGCGCTGGGGCTCGCGCTGCTTCTTCCGGTAGGAGTTGATGAAGCTGTTGGTGAGGATGCGGTACAGCCACGCCTTCAGGTTGGTGCCCTCACGGAACTGGTGGAACGACGCGTACGCCTTCGCGTACGTCTCCTGCACCAGATCCTCGGCATCGGCCGGGTTGCGGGTCATGCGCAGCGCCGCCGAGTACATCTGGTCCAGGTACTCCAGGGCGTCCCGCTCGAAGCGCGCGCTGCGCTCCACGTCGGACTCCGGAACCACCTGCACCTCAGGCACCTCGGACGGGCTGTCGTCGTTGCCGCTGACCGGACCCACCTCCTCCACGACGGTCACGGGGCCGTAAGCGGACCCCACGCCATCGGAGGATATCCCGGGCGGGATCGGCGCGCTGTTCCTGCTCGTCCCGCCCGTCGACGGCCACTCCGGCCACGACAGGTAGGGCGCCTCGGCACGTGCGCGGCACTCGGCTCTGACCATCCGGCTGCCTTCCTCACTGTGCGTACGTTCTTTCGTGCGGACGACTCGCACAACACGGGCCACGCACCGCTCATTCCCGAAGCGGCGGCAGTTCCTCCAGCCAGCCCAGCACCGCGTCCGTGATGACGCTCAGTGCAGCCTCCTGGGTGAGGTCCGCGGACTTCGGCACGGCGAACCCGTGGTCGGCGAAGGGCACCCCGACCGGCTCGTACCCCTCGGGGAACTCCTCGGGGCGGCCGAAGGGGTCGCGGCCGCCCTGGACGACCAGGAGCGGCAGGCCCGCCGTCCCCGGCGCGAGGAGCTCGTCCCCGCGGGACTTCTCCGGCCTGCCCGGCGGGTGGAGCGGGAAGGACAGCGCCAGCACCGCGACCGCGCCCAGCTCCGCCGCCGTACGGCAGGCCACCCGGGCCCCCGCGCTGCGGCCGCCCGCGACGACCCGCGCGCCGGGCCGGGCCAGCGCGGGCCACAGCGCCGTCCACGCGGCGTCCAGGGTCTTCAGCGCGGGCGCCAGCTTCCTGCCGGCCACCCGCCAGGGCTGCTCCACCAGCGCGACCGTCCAGCCGCGCGCCGGCAGGGCCTCGGCCAGGGCCCGCAGGTCGCGCGCCTCCACGCCGCCTCCGGCACCGTGGCCCAGCGCCACGACGGCACGGGGGCGACGGGCCCGGTGCCAGGTGACGCGCGCGTCCCCGGCGGGCGTCGGCACGGTCTCCATGATCTCGCTCACAGCGGCCAGTCTGGCACCGCGGGCGGTCAGAACAGCGTCGCCTCCTCGGGCGCCGCTATCGGTTCGACCAGCTCCGGCCCGTTGTTGCGGACGTTGCTCACCTCGGTGCGCACCGGGTACGCGCGCAGCATGCCGGGGCGCGGCGGCGCGAGCAGCCCGCGCAGCTCCTCGACATCGGTGCGCGCGGGGTCGAGCCACTCGTCCCAGCGGTCGGGGGTGATCCACAGCGGCATGCGCGGATGGATCCCGGCCAGCGACTGCGGACCGCCGGGGCGCTCGCCGGCGTCCGCGAAGGGCTCGGTCTCGGCCTCCGTGGTGATGACGGTGCAGGTGACCCACCAGGCACGCGGGTGCTCGTCGGGCAGGGTGCGGTCGCGCCAGAACTCGTACAGCCCGGCCATCGCGAAGACCGAGCCGTCGACGGGGGTGACGAAGTACGGCTGCTTGCGGGACCGCTTCTTCTTCCCCTGCTCCTCCAGCTGCCGCTCGTCCTTGCCGGTGACCCACTCGAAGTAGCCGTCGGCGGGCAGCAGGCAGCGGCGCGAGGCGAAGGGGCGGCGGTAGGAGGCCTTCTCGTGCACGGTCTCGGCGCGCGCGTTGATCATCTTGACGCCGGTGTCGGGTGTCTTCGCCCAGCTCGGCACCAGCCCCCAGCGCAGGGCGCGCAGCTGCCGCACCACCTCGCCCGTCTCCTTGTCCGGCCGCTCCAGCACCGCGTAGGTGCCGTCGGTGGGCGCGACGTTCCAATTGGGGTCCAGTGCCTCGGTGGGATCCCATTTCTGCACGTCGAACAGCCCGATGAGGTCCTCGGGGCTCCGGCTCGCTGCATATCGACCGCACATGAGTGTCAGATTGCCACGGCGCGGACACAGCCGGGCGTCGTATGGTGCGGAACCGTGCAGCTCATCGACTCCCTCCTCGGCACCCAGCCCGCGCCCTCCTCCTGGCTGGTGGGCGTCACCGCGGCCGTCGCCCTGGCCGCGGTGCTGCCGCACGCCATATGGCGGCTCTCCCGCAACGCGATCACGATCGCCCACGAAGGCGGTCACGGCCTGGTCGCCCTGCTGTCCGGACGGCAGCTGCAGGGCATCCGGCTGCACTCGGACACCTCGGGCCTGACCGTCTCCCGCGGCAAGCCGTACGGCCTCGGCATGGTCCTCACCGCGGCGGCCGGTTACACCGCCCCCTCCCTGCTCGGCCTGGGCGGGGCCCTGTTGCTCGCGGCCGGGCACATCACGGCGCTGCTGTGGGGGGCGACGGCCCTGCTGCTGGTGATGCTGGTGATGATCAGGAACGCGTACGGGGTGCTGACGGTGTTCCTGACCGGTGGCCTCTTCCTGCTGGTGTCCTGGCTGACCGAGCCCGCGGTCCAGGCGGTGTTCGCCTACCTCGTGGTGTGGTTCCTGCTGTTCGGGGGCGTGCGGCCGGTGCTGGAACTCCAGCACAAGCGGCGCGGCGGCGCGGCCCCCGGCTCGGACGCGGACCAGCTGGCCCGGCTGACGCACACCCCTGCGGCACTGTGGATGCTGTTGTTCTACGCGGTGGCGCTGCTGTCGCTGTTCGGCGGCGGCCGCTGGCTGGTGGGTCTGTAGCCCTTGCGAGCGGGTAACTGTTTCCTTCAGGTTTCGTCCGCTTTGTGAGCGATTCGCCTTCTGCTTGAGCCACTACGCTTGGGGCCATGACCGGTAACCCCGCGCACACCGCCCTGTGGCCCGCGCCGCTCGCGTCCGCCCCCGTCCAGGCGACGGTCACCGTGCCCGGATCCAAGTCGGTCACCAACCGCGCCCTGGTGCTCGCGGCGCTCGCCTCCGAGCCGGGCTGGCTGCGCCGTCCGCTGCGCAGCCGCGACACCGTGCTCATGGCCGACGCGCTGCGCGCCATGGGCGTCCAGATCGACGAGGTGGTCAACCCCTACGGCGGCGAGGCGTGGCGGGTCATCCCGGCCGGGCTGCACGGACCGGCCACGGTCGACGTCGGCAACGCCGGCACGGTGATGCGGTTCCTGCCGCCCGTCGCCGCGCTCGCCGACGGCCCGGTGCACTTCGACGGGGACCCGCGCAGCCACGAACGCCCGCTGAACGGGGTCATCGACGCGCTGCGCTCGCTGGGCGCCCGCATCGACGACGAGGGCCGCGGCGCGCTGCCGCTGACCGTGCACGGCGGCGGGGCGCTGGACGGCGGCCCGGTGTCGGTCGACGCGTCCTCGTCCTCCCAGTTCGTCAGCGCGCTGCTGCTGTCCGGCCCCCGCTTCAACCAGGGCGTCGAGGTGCGGCACACCGGTCCGACGCTGCCCTCGCTGCCGCACATCAAGATGACGGTGGAGATGCTGCGCCGCGCCGGCGCCAAGGTCGACACCCCGGAGAACGGCGGCGAGCCGAACGTGTGGCGGGTCGACGCGGGCGCGTTGCTCGGCGTCGACGTCACCGTCGAGCCGGACCTCTCCAACGCCCAGCCCTTCCTGGCCGCCGCGCTCGTCACCGGCGGCCGCGTGGTCGTCCCCGACTGGCCGCGCCGCACCACCCAGCCCGGTGACGCGCTGCGTGACCTGTTCACCCGGATGGGCGGTTCGTGCGAGCTGACGGACTCGGGCCTGGTCCTCACCGGCTCCGGCCGGATCCACGGCATCGACGCCGACCTGTCGGAGGTCGGCGAACTCACCCCCGGCATCGCGGCGGTCGCCGCGCTCGCCGACTCCGAATCCGTGCTGCGCGGCGTGGGCCACCTTCGGCTGCACGAGACGGACCGGCTGGCCGCGCTGAGCAAGGAGATCAACGAGCTCGGCGGCGACGTCACCGAGACCGAGGACGGACTGCGCATCCGGCCGCGGCCGCTGCGCGGCGGCGTCTTCCACACCTACGACGACCACCGACTGGCCACCGCGGGCGCCGTCCTGGGCCTGGCCGTCGACGGCGTCCTGGTCGAGAACGTGGCCACCACCGGCAAGACCCTCCCGGACTTCCCCGAGATGTGGACGGCCATGCTGGGCGCGGCGCCGGCGGCCCCCGCGTCCCCGGTGCGGGCCTGAACGATGCGGCGCTACAGCAAGCACACCGACGAGGACGACGTCCGGGTCCGCCCGAACCGCAAGGGGAACCGGCCCCGCACCAGCATCCGGCCCAAGCACGAGGACGCCGAGGAGGGCTTCGTCCTCACCGTCGACCGCGGCCGCGTCACCTGCCTCGTCGAGGACCGCACGGTCACCGCGATGAAGGCCCGCGAGCTGGGCCGCAAGGGCATCGTGGTCGGCGACCGGGTGGGCATCGTCGGCGACCTGTCCGGGGAGAAGGACACCCTGGCGCGGATCGTGCGCGTCGAGGAGCGCAGCTCGGTGCTGCGCCGTACCGCGGACGACACCGACCCGTTCGAGCGGGTGGTCGTCGCCAACGCGGACCGGCTCGCCATCGTCACCGCCCTCGCCGACCCCGAGCCGCGGCCCCGGCTCATCGACCGCTGCCTGGTGGCGGCCTACGACGCCGGTCTCGAACCGCTGCTGGTGCTCACCAAGTCCGATCTCGCGCCGGCCGGACCGCTCCTGGAGACGTACGCGCCGCTGGGCGTCCCCTATGTGGTGACCAGTCACGAGAACTTCGACGCCGGGGCGACGGAGGCCGTGCGCGAGCACCTGAAGGACCGCGTCACCGCCTTCGTCGGCCACAGCGGCGTCGGGAAGACCACCCTGGTCAACGCGCTGGTGGAGCGTCAGCGCGCGACCGGCCACGTCAACGCGGTCACCGGCCGGGGCCGGCACACCACCACCTCCGCGCTCGCGCTGCCCCTGCGCGCCGAGGAGGGGTGGGTCATCGACACCCCCGGCGTACGTTCCTTCGGCCTGGCCCACATCGACCCGTCCCGGGTCATCCACGCCTTCCCCGACCTCGAGCCGGGCACGGCGGACTGCCCGCGAGCCTGCAGCCACGACGAACCCGACTGCGTGCTGGACGCCTGGGTCGCCGACGGGCACGCCGAACCCGCCCGTCTGTTCTCGCTACGGCGGCTGCTCGCGACGCGTGAGCGCAAGGAAGGGGACTGAGACGCCATTTCCGGGCATGCTGTGTGATGATCGCTCATCGACAGACGGAAACGGGAGGGCGTTCGATGGCCTGGCTCCTCGTGGTGGTCGCCGGTCTCCTCGAAACCGGCTTCGCGGTCTCCCTCAAGCTCTCCCACGGGTTCACCCGCCTGTGGCCGACCATCGCGTTCTGCGCCTTCGCGCTCGGCAGCTTCGGCCTGCTCACGCTGGCCCTGAAGAAGCTGGACGTCGGGGCGGCCTACGCGGTGTGGACGGGCATCGGGGCCTCGGGGACGGCGATCTACGGCATGGCCTTCCTCGGTGACGTCGTCTCGACCCTGAAGCTGATCTCCATCAGCCTGGTCGTCCTGGGCGTCATCGGGCTCCAACTCTCCGGCTCCACCCATTGATCCGGCTCCACCCATCGATCCGGCTCCACCCACCGATCCGGCCCCGCCCACTGATCCGGCTCCGTCACCAGCCGCGCTGGAGGAGCCCCCGGACCAGCCGGGCGATCCGCCGGCACGCCTCCTCGTCGGAGCCGGCGGGCGCGACGACGTAGGAGACGGTGACGCGGACCGCGGTCCCGCAGGCCCAGTCGGCCTCGGCCCGGTCGAGCGCGGGGAAGCGTCGCCCGAGCGCGGTGACGGCGCGCGCACGGAAGGCGTCGAGCAGCTCGGCGGGCGCGATAGGGGTGTCGTCCTTGCGCGGCCGCCGGCCCGGGAGCCGGGGCAGCGGCACCGGCACGACGGCAGCGGCGGGGACCCGGTCCCCGCGGCAGCCGGTGAGCACCGCGCGCACCAGCGGGCTGCGGCGGGCACTGTGCAGGGTCCAGGCGGTCGCCGCGGCGAAGCAGTCGCCGGCGTCGGCGCCGTGCCGCCCGGCGGTGTCCAGGGCGCGCTCCACGCCCGCCAGGAACGCCTCGGCCTCCCGCCGTGCCAGGGCCCGCGCGAGCCCCTCCTTGGTGCCGAACTCGTTGTAGAGGGTCTGCCGCGACACCCCGGCGACGGCCGCGACGTCCACCATCCTGACCGTCGCCCAGGACCGGTCGCCGAGTGCGGACAGTGCCGCGTTCAGGAGTGAATCACGCGCTGTCGGCACGTTCGCCTCCAAGCGTCCCAAGCGGTCTCAAGCGTTCCCGAGCGGTCTCAACCGGCGCCGAGCGGCCTCAGAGGGCTGTGGGCTCAGAATTGACGCGCCGTCGGTCCGTGTCAACCCCGCCCGCGTACCCTGCGTGACCTCGACCTGCCACGATCGATACTGTTCGCTCCATGCCGGACTTCAACGACGATCTGCGCCTCGCGCACATCCTTGCCGACGCCGCCGACGCCGCCACCATGGAGCGCTTCAAGTCCCTGGACCTCAAGGTCGAGACCAAGCCCGACATGACGCCGGTCAGCGAGGCGGACAAGCGGGCCGAGGAACTGATCCGCAGCCAGCTAGGGCGGGCCAGGCCGCGCGACGCCGTGCTCGGCGAGGAGTACGGCACCGAGGGCAGCGGCCCGCGGCGCTGGATCGTCGACCCGATCGACGGCACCAAGAACTACGTCCGCGGGGTGCCGGTGTGGGCCACCCTGATCGCCCTGATGGTGCGCGGCGAGGGCGGCGACGAGGGCGTGGTCGGCATGGTGTCCGCGCCCGCCCTGGGGCGCCGCTGGTGGGCGGTGAAGGGCGGCGGGGCGTACACCGGGCGCAGCCTGTCCTCCGCCACGCGGCTGCGGGTGTCGCAGGTCGGCCGGCTGCAGGACGCCTCATTCGCGTACTCCTCGCTGAGCGGCTGGGAGGAGCAGGGCCGGCTGGACGGGTTCCTCGACCTGACCAGGTCCTGCTGGCGGACGCGTGCCTACGGTGACTTCTGGCCGTACATGATGGTCGCCGAGGGCTCCGTGGACATCTGCGCCGAGCCCGAGCTGAGCCTGTGGGACATGGCGGCGAACGAGGTGATCGTGCGCGAGGCCGGCGGCCGCTTCACCAGCCTGGACGGCACCCCGGGGCCGTACGGCGGCAACGCGGCGGCGTCCAACGGCCTGCTGCACGAGGAGATGCTCGCCCACCTGAACCGCGCGTGACTCCCCGCCCCCTCACACTACCGATCAACCTCCGCACGCCCCTTGCTGCGGCCCCCGGCGCATGTGAACATGAGAATGCGTGAGCTTGTGCATTTGTGAAACTGTTCTCAAGACGGCCACGACGCAGCCCGAGGGGTATCCCATGCTCGTACGCGACGCCATGAGCACGGTCGTTCTCACGGTCGGTCCCGCCCACACCCTCCGCCAGGCCGCCCGGCTGATGTCCGCCCGACGGGTGGGCGCCGCGGTGGTGCTGGATCCCGACACCTGCGGTCTCGGCATCCTGACCGAGCGCGACATCCTCAACGCCATCGGTGCGGGGCTCGACCCCGACCACGAACTCGCCGCCGCCCACACCACCACCGACGTGGTCTTCGCCGCGCCCCGGTGGACCCTGGAGGAGGCCGCCGCCGCGATGGTGCGCGGCGGATTTCGGCACCTGGTGGTGCTGGACGACCGCAACCCGGTCGGCATGGTCTCGGTACGCGACATCGTGCGCTGCTGGCAGCCCGTGCACGCGACCCTGGCGGGCTGACGGCCGGCCCGGGACATGGATCGGAGGGGGCCGGGCGCCTGGACGCACCCGGCCCCCTCCGGGCCTGTGGGACGGACTCCGCTCAGCCGCGCAGGGCCTGGACGGCGGCCTCCAGCCGCTTGCCGAAGTCCTCGTCGGCGCGGCGGAAGTTGCCGATCGCCCGCTCTGCGATGTCGGCGCGCGACACCTTGGCGATGAAGCCGGAGAGGTTGGCGACCAGGCGCGCCTTCTCCGCCTCCGACATCAGCCGGTAGAGGTTGCCCGCCTGCACGAAGTCGTCGTCCTCGGCGTGCGAGGGCGCCTCGTGGTTGCCGGTGTGCCCGGTGACCGCGGTGGCCGACCACAGGGGGCGGTCGGTCTGGGCCGGACCGCCGAAGCTGTTCGGCTCGTAGTTGCGCTCTCCGCCGTGGCGGCCGTCGTAGAGGGCGCCGTCGCGGCCGTGGGTGCGCGCCTCGGTCGCGTGCGGGCGGTTCACCGGCAGGTGGTCGGCGTTGATGCCGACGCGGTAGCGGTGGGCGTCGCCGTAGGCGAAGAGCCGGCCCTGCAGCATCTTGTCCGGGGACGGGCCGATGCCGGGCACGAAGTGCGCCGGGGAGAAGATCGACTGCTCGACCTCGGCGAAGATGTTCCGCGGGTTGCGGTTGAGCTCCAGCCTGCCGATCTCGATCGGCGGGTAGTCCTCGTGCGGCCACACCTTGGTGAGGTCGAACGGGTTGAAGCGGTAGCCCGCCGCCTCGGCCGCGGGCATGATCTGCACCTGCACGGTCCAGCTGGGGAACTCACCGCGCTCGATGGCCTCGCGCAGGTCGCGCTGGTGGGAGTCGGGGTCCGTACCGGCGACCCGGTCGGCCTCGTCCTGGGTGAGGTTCCGCACGCCCTGGTCGGTCTTGAAGTGGTACTTGACCCAGAAGACCTCGCCGGCCTCGTTGGCCCACTGGTAGGTGTGCGAGCCGTAGCCGTTCATGTGGCGGTAGCTCGCAGGGATGCCGCGGTCGCCGAACAGCCACGTCACCTGGTGCGTCGACTCCGGGGACAGGCTCCAGAAGTCCCAGACGTTGTCCGCCTCCTGGGAGCCGGTGTACGGGTCGCGCTTCTGGGTGTGGATGAAGTCCGGGAACTTGACGGCGTCCTTGATGAAGAACACCGGGGTGTTGTTGCCGACGAGGTCGTAGTTGCCCTCCTCGGTGTAGAACTTCAGCGCGAAGCCCCGGGGGTCGCGCACCGCGTCCGGCGCGCCGAGGTTGCCGGCCACGGTGGAGAACCGCAGGAAGGTCTCCGTCTGCTTGCCGACCTCGGAGAGGAACTTCGCCCGCGTGTACTTCGTCACGTCGGCGGTGACGGTGAAGGTGCCGTAGGCCCCCGCGCCGCGGGCGTGCACCACGCGCTCCGGGATGCGCTCGCGGTTGAAGCGGGCGAGCTTCTCCAGCAGCTGCTGGTCCTGGACCAGGACCGGCCCTCCGGGGCCCGCGGTCTCGCTGTTCTGGTTGTCCGCGACCGGGGCGCCCGCCTCCGTGGTCAGCGGGCCGGTCTCCTGAGCCGTCACGTGCTCTCCCTGGGTTGGTGCTGTGCCGTGGCCTTCGCCGGATGCGATCCTACAATGGACTAAGTCCAAGTCAAGAAGGGCCCCAAACTCGTACCCGGTCGGAACACGGACCGTCACTGTTAAGCTGTTCGCATCCCACTGATAGGTGAACCGGAATGAGTGACCTGCTGGAACGACTGCGCGGCCGCGGATGGCGCATGACCGCGCAGCGGCGCGTCGTGGCCGAGGTCCTGGACGGCGACCACGTCCACCTGACCGCCGACGAGGTGCACGCCCGGGCGGCGGCCCGGCTGCCCGAGATCTCCCGCGCGACCGTCTACAACACGCTGGGCGAACTGGTCTCGCTCGGCGAGGTCATGGAGGTCGCCACCGACGGCCGCGCCAAGCGCTACGACCCCAACGCCCACCGTCCGCACCAGCACCTGCTGTGCTCCGGCTGCGGCACGATCCGGGACGTCCACCCGCACGGGAACCCGCTGACGGACCTGCCCGACGCGGAGCGCTTCGGCTTCACGGTCTCTGGCGTGGAGGTCACCTACCGGGGCCTGTGCCCCGCCTGCGCCTGACGCTGCGCGGCCCGCCGCACGCGTTCCGCGGCCTTCCGCACCTCCGGCTCCGGCCGTGTGCGGCCCACCCACACCGTCTCCACCGGCACCTGGCCCGCCACCTTGGCGAGCGCCTCGAAGGCCTCCCTGGCCACCCCGGGATCCCGGTCCACGGCCAGCGGCGCCATCTGCGGCAGCAGCCCCTCCCGGGGGAGGAGCCGGCCCGCCGCCCGCACCGCGGCCCGGCGCACCACCGGCGGCCACGGGGTGCGCGCCTCACGTGCCAGCCGCAGCAGCAGGGGTGCGTCCGAGGCGTCCCCGCACTCCCCCAGCCCCGTCACCAGCCCCGCCACCAGCCGCGGCGGGCTCTGCGGGCCGCAGCGCAGCAACTGCCTCCGGTACGCCAGCGCCGGGGGCTCGCCCCTGCTGTACAGCCGCCAGCGGGCCTGCGCGCGCACGATCCGCGCCGGGTCGGCCAGCGGCGCGGTCAGCCGGGCCGCCGGCACGTCGTCCGGCAGCGCCGCGACCGCCAGCTCCCGCACCGCCGCCGAGCGGGCCCACAGCAGCCGCCCCGCCTGGTCCGGGTCCATCTGCAGCAGCCGCTCGGCGCACAGCCTGCGGCACAGCTGGTCCGGGTCGCGCAGCGCGGTGCGCACCAGGTCCCCGCGGACGAACTCACCGAGCTCCAGGGCCAGCTCGACCCCGAACCGCCGGGTCAGCGGGTCCGCGTCGGCCGCCAGCGCACGCACCGCACGCCGGGCCTCGGGAGCCGCCAGCACCCCGCGGTACTCCTCGGCGGTGTGCGTCGCCCGGCTCCGCCCGCGCAGCCTCAGCAGCAGCCGTACGGCCGCGGCGGCCTCGTCCGGGGCGGTGCGGCGCAGCAGCGCCGCCAGGGCGCGTTCGCGGACCTGGTCCACCCAGTCTGCCGTCCGCAGCGCGAGGGCAGACGCCACCAACGGCCCGCCGTGCACCGCCAGCCCCTCCACGGCGGCCTGCCGCGTCCGGCCGTCCCGGTCCATCGCGGCCAGCAGCAGGCGCAGGGGTTCCACGTCACCCGGCACCAGGGGCGCGCCCTCCTCCACCCGGGCGGCACGGTCCATCAGCAGCCACAACCGGGGCGGCGCGGCCGCCAGCGCCTTCAGTGCCGCCGCGCGGTCGTAGGCGGCGTCCTCGTCCACCGCGGCGCCCCGCAGCTCACGGAGCAGCTCCTCCACGTCCGCAGCCGCGCACAGCCGACCCCACCGCGTCACATCCATGAGTTCCGTCGGCCGCCGCTTACGCCGCCTGCGCAGCAACCCCGCCTCCTCGCGCCGCCTGAGGGCCTGTCCTCAGGATCGCGCGCCGGCGCCGGCCGGCCCAGGACCGTCCGCACCCTTTTGCCCGAACCATGCCTGGGCTGTACCTAACGCATACGAGAAGGGCCCGGAAGCCTTGGCTTCCGGGCCCTTCCCTTTCAGTAGCGGGGACAGGATTTGAACCTGCGACCTCTGGGTTATGAGCCCAGCGAGCTACCGAGCTGCTCCACCCCGCGTCGTTGTGTCCCTAGGTTAACCTGCCGTTCCTGAGCAGCGCAAATCGCTTCTCAGGCGGAGAGCTCGTGCTCCAGGGCGTCGGTCAGCCGGGCCGCCCGCTCGGCCACCTCGGCGGGGCCGCACTCCACGGCCCGGGCGCACCACGCCTGGGCGTCCGCGAGCTGTCCGTGCCGTGCGGCCAGCAGGGCCAGCCGCAGCGCGGCGCGTCCGTGCCCCGCGTCGGCGGCCCGGGTCCACCACAGGGCCGCCTCCGGCTCCGCGCCCTCGCGGGCGAGGAGCAGCCCCAGGTTGAAGGCGCCGTTGCGGCTGCCGCCCTCGGCGGCCTCCCGGTACCAGTGGGCGGCGTCGACGACGTCCCCGCGCTTGGCGGCGCACATGCCGAGCCGCACCTGGGCGCGGCGGTGCCCCTGGCCGGCGGCGCGGGCGTACCACTCCTCGGCCTCGACGGCGGTCTCCGGCGCGTCCTGGGCGTCCAGCAGCGCGCCGAGCCGGAAGGCGCCCTCCGGGCTGCCGCCGCCCGCGGCGCAGCGAAGGTGCCGCTCGGCGCCATGCGCGTCGCCCTCCTTCTGCAGGGCAATGGCCACCTGGAGCGCGGCCTCGCCGTGCCCGCTGGCCGCCGCGCGCTCGTACCAGCGGCGCGCCGTGACGTCGTCGCCCCGCCCGGCGTACAGGATGCCGAGGTTGAAGGCGGCGTCCACGCTGCCCGCCTCCGCGGCCTTGGAGAACCAGGGCTCGGCGCCCGCCGCGTCGCCGCGCTGCAGCAGCAGCACGGCGAGCGCGTTGGCGGCCTCGCGGTGCCCGGTGTAGGCGGCCTTGCGGTACCACTGCTCGGCCTGGGTCGTGCGGCCCTGCCCGGCGCAGAGCAGACCCAGGTTGAAGGCGCCGTTGACGTCCCCCGCCTCCAGGGCGGCCCGGTACCAGCGCTCCGCGGTCTGGGTCTCGCCCTCCTGGGCGTGCAGCGCGCCCAGGGCGTTGGCGGCGTTGCCGTCACCGGCGTTGGCGGCGCGCCGCCACCAGGTGGCGGCGCCGTCCACGTCCCCCGCGTCGCGCAGCAGGAAGCCGAGCGCGCAGGCCGCGCGCGGCTCCCCGTCGCGGGCGGCGGTCAGGTACCAGCGCTTGGCCTCCTCGAACTCGCCGCGCTCCTCCAGGAGCGTGCCCAGGCGCAGGGCGGCCCTGCGGTGCCGGCGGGCGGCGGCCTGCCGGTACCACTGCTCCGCCTCGCGCTCCTCGCCGCGCTCGGCGCAGATGCCGGCGAGGCGGTAGGCGGCCTCGCGGTGGCCGTGCTCGGCGGCGGCGTGGAACCAGCGCTCGGCGCCGACGTCGCGGCGGTGGTCCAGGAGGTCGGCCAGCGCGTACGCGCCCAGGGTGTGCCCGGACTCGGCGGCCTGGCGCAGCCAGTACTCGGCGCCGGGCTCGTCGCCGCGCTCGCGGAAGTGCCGGCCGAGCGCGTGCGCGGCCGCGGCGGAACCGGCGACCGCGGCGATCCGCCACCAGGCGGCGGCCTCGTCGGCGTAGCCGCGCTGGTGCAGCAGCAGGCCCAGGTTGTTGGCGGCGGGGCGGTCCCCTCCGGCGGCGGCGCCGCGCAGATGGGGCTCGGCGCCCTCGAGGTCGCCGCGGCGCAGCAGCAGGGTGCCCAGCACGCTCATGGCCCCGATGTCGCCGTGCTCGGCGGCCCGCCGGTGGCGCGCCTCGAGTTCGGCCTCCTCGCGGGCCTCCAGGGTCTCCTCGTCCGGGAGTTCGGACTCGATGAGGCGCTCCTCGTCGAGACCGCCCACCCGCGGACCGGGGAGCAGGTCGGCGACGGCCGGCACGAGCGCGGCCCCGGCCGCGGGCACGGTCGTCCGCCCCGCGGACCCGGTATCCCGGATCTGACGAGCGTTCAGCAGCCTTGCACCATCCCCCATGAGGTCCATCGTCGCATCACCCGTACCCGCAGTACACCTGGTATGCGGCAAACCTGCACAGCTCGGCCGATCCCAGTTGGTCACTTCGTAGGTCACTACAGCGTTTTGTCGACTTCCCGACAGAGCGCCTGCCGAAACCTCAGCGGAAGGAGTTCCCCCCAACAAGTGAAAGGGCCCGGAGTCTATTGACTCCGGGCCCTTTCCAACAGTAGCGGGGACAGGATTTGAACCTGCGACCTCTGGGTTATGAGCCCAGCGAGCTACCGAGCTGCTCCACCCCGCGTCGGTGCACCAACAGTACCACGACGCGGAGTGGGTCCCGTCAGCCCGTCTTCTCCGCCTGCTGCTCGGCGTCCTTCGCGCGCTTCAGCGCGTCGGCGAGGTCCTTCTGCGCCTGGCCGTACGCACCCCAGTCGCCGTCCTTCAGCGCCTTCTGACCCGCGTCGTACGCCTCCTGGGCGTCCTCCAGGGCCTGGGCGACCGTCGGGTTGCCCGCGGCCGGCGGTTCGGTGCCCCCGCCGCCGCCCGTCTCCGGCGGCGTCACGGGCTGCCCGCCGTCCGATCCGAAGACGGCGTCGAGCGCCTGCCCGAGCGTGTCCTCGAACTCGGTCTGGCCGCCGTAGCTCACCAGCACCTTCTTCAGCAGCGGGTAGTTGGTGCCCGCGCCGCGGACGTAGACCGGCTCCACGTACAGCAGCCCGCCGTCGAGGGGCACCGTCAGCAGGTTGCCGTACTCGACCTCCGAGTCGCCGCCCTTGAGCAGCCTGATCTTCTCCGCCACGTCGGGATCGGAGTTGAACTGGCTCTGCACCTGCTGCGGTCCGGACACCGTGGTGTTGGACGGCAGCTTCAGCACCTTGATCGCGCCGTACTCCGGACTCTTGGCGTCCGCGTCGACCGCCATGAAGGCGCTGAGGTTCTCGCGCTTGTTGGGAGTGAAGGTCGTGGTGAGCGAGAAGGCCTGCTCGTTCTGGCCGGGCATCTTCAGGCTCAGGTAGTACGGCGGCACCGACTTCCCGGTCTTGGCGGCCGGGTCGTTGGGCACCGCCCACACCTCACTGCCGCTGTAGAAGGTCGACGCCTTGGTGACGTGGTAGCGGGTCAGCAGCTCGCGCTGCACCTTGAACAGGTCCTGCGGGTACCGCAGGTGCGCCATCAGCGCGTCGCCGATCGCCGACTTGGGCTCGACCGTGTCCGGGAAGGCCTTCATCCAGGTCTTCAGCACCGGGTCCTCGGTGTCCCACTGGTAGAGCGTGACCTTGCCGCTGTACGCGTCGACGGTCGCCTTCACCGAGTTGCGGATGTAGTTGACCTGGTTCTGCTGCGCCAGCACGGCGCGCTGCCCGTCGGTCAGCGAGTCCGCGGTGGTGTCGCCGAGGGTGGTGCGCGAGGAGTACGGGTAGCCGTTGCTCGTCGTGTACGCGTCGACGATCCACACGATCCGGCCGTCCACGACCGCCGGGTAGGAGTCGCCGTCGATCGTCAGCCAGGGCGCGACCGCCTCGACCCGCTCCTTGGGCATGCGGTTGTACAGGATCTGCGAGTCGTCGCCGACGGCCCCGGAGTAGAAGATCTGCGGCTCGCCGAAGGCCACCGCGTAGGCGAGCCGGGTCACCGGGTTCTTCAGGCCGACACCGCTCTTGGCGGTGTAGGTGTACGGCTTCTCGCCGCTGTCGTCGGTGTAGTCGATCTCCGGCGTGGACCGGTCGCCGACGATCGACCACTGCTTGGTCTGCTCGCCGTAGTAGATCCGCTGCTGGTACGTCCCGAGGTCGCCCTTGGTCGGCAGGTTGTACTCGGTGAAGTCGGGCTCGCCGCTGGCGGTCGTGGTGGTGCCCTTGGCCGCCACCATGCCGTAACCGTGCGTGTACTTGAAGTGGTCGTTGATCCAGCTGTGCTGCGGGATGCCCTCGAGGTTCAGCTCCCGCAGGCCCACCACGGTGTCCTGCTCCTTGCCGTCGATCGTGTAGCGGTCGACGTCGAGCGTGGACGGGAAGGCGTAGTAGCCGCGCACCTTCTGCAGCTGCTGGTAGGTCGGCGAGACCACGTTCGGGTCGAGCAGGCGGATGGACGCCGCGGTGTCGGCGTCGCCGCGCAGCTTCTCCTTGCCGTCGCTGCTCGTGCCCGAGTACTCCGTCACATCGGCGTGGTCGATGCCGTACGCCTCACGTGTGGCGTCGATGTTCTTCTGGATGTACGGCTGCTCCTTGGCGGCCTCGTTCGGCTGCACCTGGAACTTCTGCACGATCGCCGGGTACAGGCCGCCGATCAGGATCGCGGACAGCACCATCAGGCCGAACCCGATCAGCGGCAGCGACCAGGTGCGCCGCCACAAGGTGGCGAAGAACAGCAGCGCGCAGATGATGGCGATGGCGAACAGGATCGTCTTGGCCGGCAGGTAGGCGTTGGCGTCCACGTAGCGCAGACCCGTCCAGTCACCCGACCTGAGGTTGCCGGACTTCACCGCCAGCGAGTAGCGGTCCAGCCAGTACGCGACGGCCTTCAGCGTGACGAACAGGCCCAGCAGCACCGACAGGTGCCCGGTCGCCGCCGCCGTCGCCCGGCCGCCCGGGGAGGTGATCCGCAGGCCCCCGTACAGGTAGTGCACCAGCGCCGCCGCCAGCAGCGAGAGCACGACGGCCGCGAAGCCGAAGCTCAGCAGGAAGCGGTACCAGGGCAGGTCGAACGCGTAGAAGGCGATGTCGACGTGGAACTGCGGGTCCTTGGTGCCGAACGGGGTGGAGTTCGTCCACAGCAGCCATGTGCGCCACTGGCTGGAGGCGGACGCGCCCGCGATCAGCCCCACGAGCGCGCAGACGGTGAGCAGCACCCACTTCTTGTAGGGTGCGATGCCCATTCGGTAGCGGTCGAGGCTCTGCTGCTCCATCGACATCGCGCTCAGCGGCGGCCGGAGCCGGTGCGCCAGGTACACGTTGACGCCGACGGCCGCGGCCATCAGCAGGCCGAAGACGAAGAACAGGCCGATCTTGGTCCACAGCGTGGTGGTGAAGACCGAGGAATAGTGGACGGAGCGGTACCAGAGCCAGTCGGTCCAGAAGCCCGAGAACATGACGAAGGCCATGGCCAGCACGGCCAGTACGCCCAGGGTCATGAGCAGTGTCCGGGCTCGCCGCGACGGGCGGCCCACTCTGATCCGCGGCCCGTGCGGACCCCCGCCGCGGTCCGGCATCTGGAATACCAAGGTGCGCACCTCGAAGTGTCGGTCTCCGTCGGACGCCGTCCCGGCGCCCACTGATGCAACTTACTCAGCGTTTACTCAGTTCCCCAAGGCTCCCGATTGGGGATGCGGGTCACAGAACAGGCAGGATATTGAGCATGTCCAACATCACGTCCGAGGGTGCGCCGCTCGCCGCGAACCCGCTCACCCGTGCCGTCCTGGAGATCGACGACTACGCGTCCGGCCTGGGCTGGGACCAGCCCGCCCGGCTCTTCGCCCTGGTCGACACCGCGGCGCTGCGCGCCCAGGAGCCGAAACTGGCCGAGGAACTCGGCCTCGGCGGCGACAAGGCCGCCGGACTGACCCCGATCGAGCAGGACGAGCTCCCGCCGGGCGCCGCGCTGGACGAGTTCCTCGCCACCATCGCCTGGCCCGGCGTCGTCAGCGGCTGCGCCCTCACCGTGGAGCGGCTGATGCTGCCGCCGTCCGCCGAGGAGTCCATCCCGGAGGGACTGGACGAGGCCGCGCTGGCCCGCTGGGTCGCCGGTCACCCCGACCGCCAGGAGGTCCGCATGACGGTGGGCGTGCTGCGTGACGGGTCCCGGGAGTCCGCGGTGCGGCTGCGCGAGAAGGACTCCCCCACCGAGGTGCTGACCGGTTCCTCGCTGGTGCCGGGGCTGGCCGACGCCCTGGCGGCGACCTTCGAGGACTGACGCCGACGGCCCCGGGGGGCGCTGCTCCCCGGGGCCGTCGGACCGTGCGGATCGCCCGCGGGCTCAGCCCGTGGTGCAGGAGGGGAGCGCCGACGTCCTGCCCTCGCGGATGTCCTTGAGCGCGTCCATGGCGTCGTCGATGGTCTTCACCTTGACGAGGGTGAGGCCGCTCGGGGTGTCGGCCGCCGCCTCCTCGCAGTTGTCGGCGGGGGTGAGGAAGTACTCGGCGCCCTTCTGGCGTGCGCCGATGGTCTTCATGTCTATGCCGCCGATGGGGCCGACCTTGCCCTCGTCGTCGATGGTGCCGGTGCCGGCGACGAACTTGCCGCCGGTGAGGTCCTGCGGGGTGAGCTTGTCGACGATGCCCAGCGCGAACATCAGGCCGGCACTGGGCCCGCCGACGTCCGCCAGCTTGATGTCGATCGTGAACGGGAAGGTGTGCTCGACCCCGGCCTGGATGCCCACGACCGCCCGGGCCTCGCCGTCGTCGTCCGACTTCCTCGTGGTGATGGTGACGTCCCGGGTGCCGTCGCCCTTCGCGCCCTTGGGCACGACCGTGAAGACCACCTTCTGCCCCGGCTGGTGCTTGGTGACCAGCTCGGCGACGTCGCCCGCCGCCTTGACCGGCCGGCCGTCGACGGCCTTGACCACGTCGCCCGCGTGGAGTTCGCCCTCGGCCGGGGCGCCCTTGACCACGGCGGAGACGATCACCCGGGAGCCGACGGGTATGCCGAGCTCGTCGAGTGCCGCGACCTTCGCGCTGTCCTGGGACTGCGTGAACTCCTCGGCGTTCTCCTGGTCGGCCTGCTCGGCCGTCTGCCCCTTGGGGTAGAGCGTGTCGTGCTCGACGACCTTCTGGTCGTGCGCCAGCCAGCCGACGACCGCCTCGACCAGGTTCATCGAGTAGTCCGCGCTCGTCACCCGCACCGTGGTCATGTTGAGGTGACCGCTGGTCGGGTACGTCTTGTGCCCCGAGATCTGCAGCACCGGGTCCCCGTCGTGCGACCCGAGCGTGTTCACCGTCGGCCCCGGCGACATCTCCGCGTACGGGACGGGCCACAGCAGCGCGACGCACAGCAGCGCTATCAGGGTCAGGGTCGATGCGAGCAGCGTCGCGGTGCGGCGTGGCATGGAACGACAGTACGGTACGGAACCGGCAGCCGCCCCGTGGGCCCTCAGGCCGGTCCGCCCGATCCGGTGCGCTGCATGGCCTCGCGGAAACGCTCGTAGTCGGCGAGCGAGGCACCGTCCCCGGTGGAGCGCGTACGCGCCGCCCAGCTTCCCCAGACGGCCGCGGCGATGGCGGCGACCAGCGGGATGAGCAACC
Source organism: Streptomyces sp. NPDC111520 (assembly GCF_055635295.1). Lineage (NCBI taxonomy): Bacteria > Bacillati > Actinomycetota > Actinomycetes > Kitasatosporales > Streptomycetaceae > Streptomyces > Streptomyces sp. NPDC111520. The sequence continues at coordinate 31,189 of NZ_JBVKBW010000017.1, forward strand.
ATGCGAGCGCTGCCACTTCGGCCTCCTGGACGCGCATGCCGATCAAGAACTATGAGCAGACTAATCTTCTGCTGCTACAACGTTCAGAGCGGGTCGCAGGTTACGCAACCGCAGGTGGGCCACCCCGTGGGCCATCCGGGTGAGGGACCGGTGCGAACGCGTGCGCGGTGGTCAGTGGGCGCAGGCCCCGACCCACTCCTCGGTGCCGTCGGCGAAGGCCTGGTGCTTCCAGATCGGGACCTCGCGCTTGAGGTCGTCGATCAGCCGCCGGCAGGCGGCGAAGGCCTCGGCCCGGTGCGGGCAGGAGACGGCCACGACGACCGCGAGGTCGCCGACCCGCAGGTCCCCGACGCGGTGGACGGCGGCCAGCGCCTTGACCGGGAAGTCCGCGGCGACCTTCTCCGCTACCCGGCGCAGTTCCGCCTCCGCGCCGGGGTGCGCCGAGTAGCCGAGTCCGGTCACCACGGCGTCCGAGGGGCCGTCGTGATCACGGACCGTACCGACGAACAGCGCGGTGCCCCCCGCGGAGTCGTGCCCCACGGCGCGGAAGACCTCGTCCACGGACAGTTCGGTGTCCCGGACCGCGATGAGCCGGAGGGGTTCGTCGTGCGTCTGTGCCATGCGGCTCATGCTGCCCCATCGCCCGCCATGCGGAAACCCCCTTCCGGAGCGAGTTCGCGCGACGACGCTCAGACACCGCGGCGCCGGCGCGCCCTGCGCACCATCGCCGCCGTGCCGACCAGGGCGACCGTCGCACCCGCCGCGCCGAGCGTGGCCGCGTCCTTGCGGCCCAGCCGCCGCCCGACGACGGAGTTGCGTCCGGAGACCTCCTCCAGCAGGACGGCCAGCACCTCCTCGTTCGTCCACTTCGGGCGCCAGCCCGACTCGTGCAGCCTGCTGCCGCTGACCACCCAGGGGTGCATCGTGTACGCCAGGTCGCCCGCCGGGGACGGGGTGAGCCCCAGCCGGTGCAGCCGGGAGGCCGCGCCGAGCGCCACCGCGGGCGGCAGCTCCATGCGGCGGATGCCCGAGAGCTCCTCGACCTCCTCCTGCTCCAGCCAGCCGTCGCAGCCCACGGTCATCTCGCCGTCGACCCTCTCCAGCGCCGCGTGCTCCAGCGCCGTCACCAGGTCCTCCACGTGGCAGAACTGCCAGCAGGGGCGGCTGCCGCCCACCACCAGCAGGCGCGGCGACTCGAAGTAGCGGGTCAGCGCGGTGTCGGTGCCGCCGACCAGCACGGCCGGCCGCAGGACCGTCACGTTGAGGCCGGGGTGGGCGCGGGGGGCGCGCTTGCCGAGCCGTTCGATCTCCAGCAGGTCGCCCACGAAGGACGCCTCCGCGGTCGCGCGCAGCGGCGCGTCCTCGGCGAGGGGGACGTCGTTGTCCGCGTGGGCGCCGTAGACCATGGCGGAGGTGCACAGCACCACGCGCCGCACGCCCGCCGCGGCCGCCGCGGTCAGCACCGTCTGCGTGCCGCGCACGTTGAAGGCGCTGCGCGCCTTGGGGTCCGACTCCAGGTCCAGGTCGAGCGCGAGGTGGACGACGACGTCCACGCCGCGCAGCCGCTCGGCGATCGCCGGGTCCCGTACGTCGAGCACCGCCCACTGGGCGCCGGGGACGTCGCCGCGGCGCTCGTCGATCGCCACGACCTTCTTGACCTGGTCGGATTCGGCCAGCCGCAGCGCGAGCCGCAGGCCGACACCGGAGGCGGCGCCTGTGACGGCGACCACAGGTCCGGCGGGGGCCCTGCCGCCGCTCCGCTCTGGGCGAACGGTCGGTTCTGGGGAACTCACCAGGTGTCTCCCACGGTTGTCTCTGGTACCGGGTGCGCGGTCCGCAACCGCGGTCCGTACGCAGCCATCCTGCCTGACGGGTGTCTAGGCTGGAGGTACAGCCCACAACACACAGAGCCGAGGAAACCGTGAGCGACATCCCATTCGGATTCGGAGTCCCTCCCGAGGAGCCCGAGGAAGGGGACGACGGCAAGAAGCCGGGCGGTTCCGGCGGCGGCTCCCGGGAACCGGCCGGTCCCTTCGGTTTCGGCGGCGGGAATCCCTTCGGCGGCGGCCCCGCCGGCGACAACCCGTTCGCCGCGATGTTCGGTTCGCTGAACCCCAACGACCTGGGCGCCGCCTTCCAGCAGCTGGGCCAGATGCTCTCGTACGAGGGCGGCCCGGTGAACTGGGAGATGGCCAAGGACATCGCCCGCCAGACGGTGGCCCAGGGCACTCCGGACGGCTCCAAGGACGTCAGCGTGGGCACCGCGGACCGGGCGAAGGTCCAGGAGGCGCTGCGGCTGGCCGACCTGTGGCTCGACGGCGTGACGTCGATGCCCTCCGGCGCCGGCTCGGCGGTGGCGTGGAGCCGCGCCGAGTGGGTCGAGGCGACCCTTCCCGTGTGGAAGGAGCTGGTCGACCCGGTCGCCGAGCGCGTCGGCACCGCGATGGGCGACGTGCTGCCCGAGGAGATGCAGGCCATGGCGGGCCCGCTGCTCGGCATGATGCGCTCCATGGGCGGCGCCATGTTCGGCACCCAGATCGGGCAGGCGCTGGGCACGCTCGCCGGTGAGGTCGTGGGCTCGACCGACATCGGCCTGCCGCTCGGCCCGGCCGGCAAGGCCGCGCTGCTCCCGGCCAACGTGGAGACCTTCGGCCGGGGCCTGAGCGTGCCGCAGGACGAGGTCCGGCTCTACCTGGCGCTGCGCGAGGCGGCGCACCAGCGGCTGTTCGCCCACGTCCCGTGGCTGCGGGCACACCTGTTCGGCGCCGTGGAGGGGTACGCCCGCGGTATCAAGGTGGACACCTCGAAGCTGGAGGACGCGGTCGGACAGCTCGACCCGTCGAACCCCGAGGCGCTCCAGGACGCCCTGCAGCAGGGCATGTTCCAGCCCGAGGACACCCCGGCGCAGAAGGCGGCGCTGGCCCGGCTGGAGACGGCCCTCGCCCTCGTCGAGGGCTGGGTGGACGCGGTCGTGCACGCGGCCGCCGCCCCGCACCTGCCGTCGGCCGGGGCGCTGCGCGAGACGCTGCGTCGCCGCCGGGCGAGCGGCGGCCCCGCGGAGCAGACCTTCGCCACGCTGATCGGACTGGAGCTGCGGCCCCGCCGGCTGCGGGATGCCTCCCGGCTGTGGGCCTCCCTCACCGACGCCCGAGGCGTCGACGGGCGCGACGGGCTGTGGGCCCACCCCGACATGCTGCCCACCGCCGCGGACCTGGACGACCCCGACGGCTTCGTGCACCGTGAGCAGCTGGACTTCTCCGAGCTCGAGAAGATGCTCGGCGAGGCCGGGGCCGGCGGCCAGGGGGACGACAAGGGCGACGGCAAGCACGACGGCCGCGGCGAGGACAAGGGCGACGACGCGAAGTGAGCCTGCACGAAGACGCCGTGCGCGTCCTGAAGGACTGGTCCGCACCCGACACGGGCCAGGACCGGCTCCGGGAGACCTACCTGGCCCACCTGGAGGCCCACCCGGACGGCATGTGGAAGGCCTGCGCCGAGGGCCACATCACGGGCAGCGCGCTGGTGGTGGACCCGGAGCGCGGGCGGGTGCTGCTGACCCTGCACAAGAAGCTCGGGATGTGGCTGCAGATGGGCGGTCACTGCGAGCCGGAGGACACCTCCCTGGCGGCGGCCGCGCTGCGCGAGGGCGTGGAGGAGTCGGGCATCCGAGGGCTCACCCTGCTGCGTCCCGAGCCGGTCAACCTCGACCGGCACCTGACTCCGTGCGCCTGGCACCTGGACGTGCAGTACGCGGCCGTGGCCCCGCCCGGCGCGGTCGAGGAGATCAGCGAGGAGTCACTGGACCTCGCGTGGTTCGGCTACGACGAGGTCGCCGACGTCGCGGACGGTTCCGTCCGGACGCTGCTGGCCCGCACCCGCGCGCTGCTCTGATGCGGCGCGCGGGGCGGGACCCGCGGTGGGCGCTCAGCGGTTGCTGAAGATGTTGCCCTGGTTCATGCCGTGCGCGCCCTGCTGCCCGAAGCCGTACTGCGCGCCGACTCCCCCGCCGAGCTGGGCGTTCTGCGGCGGCATCAGCTCGCTGGGCTGCACCAGGACGTAGCCCTGGCCGAGGAAGTTGAGCTCCCAGCCCTCGCCGGTGTTGCCGCGCCGCCGCCAGACGCCGGACGAACTGGTCTGCGCCTGCATCTGCACCCGGAGCGAGGACGACCAGGCGACGACCGCGTCGGAGTCGGCGGAGACGTACTTGTCCGGGGTGACCGGCATCAGCAGCGGCTTGCCCGAGGTCATCAGCGCGACCTTGCCGTGCCCCGTGATGTTGAGGTTGTAGGCGCCGCTGCCGGAGATGCCGAACTGGCTGTCGACGGAGATGACCTCCCAGTGCAGCCCGGAGTCGAGCGCCAGCACATAGGCGCCGTCCACCGTCAGGCCCTCCTGGTCCACGTCGACGACGTGGATGTGCTGGGCGAGGTTGGCCAGGTAGACCGTGCCCTGCCCGGAGCAGCGCATCAGGTCCAGCCCCTCACCGGTGCGGTAGCGGGAGGAGCGCTGGGCGTGGCTCTGGTACTCGCCGTCGAACTCGATCAGCCCCTGGTACGCGACCATCGCGCCCTTGCGGGCCAGGCAGTCGGTGCGGCCGTCGAGCTTGACCCGCAGCAGGTACGGGTTCTGGAGTGCGTACTGGTCCTCGGTCTGGACCTCGGTGTAGCCGAAAAGCGGGCTCTGCATGATCTCTCGCTCCCCCTCAGCCCCGCACTCGGAGGCGGTCGGTGCTGTCCTCGCTGGGCTGTACGACGACGAAGCCCTGACCGGAGAAGCCGATCTGGAAGGCCTCGCCGCTGCCGCGCCCGATGAGGGCGGACGCCTTGAAGCTGCGCTTCGCCTTCGTCTTCAGTCCGCTCGACCAGGCCACGAGCGCGTCCGGGTCGACGTAGGTCTCGTCCTCGCCGCGGCCGCAGTCGACCACGACCGGGGTGCCGCGCGAGGTGACGGCCACCCAGCCGGTGCCCGAGATCCCCACGTTGAACAGCCCCTGGCCGGCGAACTTGGCCAGGCCCTTCACCCGCTCCACGCCCCACTGCAGGTGGGCGTCGAAGGCGAGCAGATTGCTGCCGTTGACCGACAGCGCCTCGTTGTTGAGGTAGACGCAGACCACGTCGGCGCCGTAGTCCGCGAGGTAGAGCAGCCCGTCGCCGGAACACTTCATGATGGGTGCGCCCTCGCCGGTGAGCCACTGCGAGGCCATCTGGCGGACGGCGGGCGGGTTGGGCTCGTACTGGACGAAGCCCTCGTAGGCGACCATCGAACCGGTGCGCGCGTAGAGGTCCTGGCCGCTCTGCATGGCCACCTTCAGCATGCTGCTGCCGTGGTTCTCCATGCGGGCGGTGACCGGTGCCGGGGCGTACCCGGAGATCAGTGACTGGTCCATGACGGGCTCCCCCTCAGACCTCGTACGGCTGGACGATGATGAAGTTGCCCGGGGCGCCCCGGAACTGCAGGTTCACGGTCTCCCCGCTGTGTCCCGGGTAGGCGTTCCTGCGCAGCCGCACCTGGCTGGAGAGCACCACCTGCGAGGCGGCCGACCAGGCGACGATCGCGTTGCTGTCGGCGTAGGTCGTCGGGGTGACCGGCAGCACCACCGGGGTGCCGTGGGTCTTGACCACGACCGTGCCCGTGCCCTGGAACTGCATGGTGAACAGGGCGCCGCCGGGGATGCCGTGGCCCTCGATGCGGCGGACCTCGTGCTGCAGTGACTCGTCGAAGGCGAGCACGTTCTCGGCGGAGACGCAGATCGCGTCGCCCTGGAGCTCGATGGGGTGCAGGTAGGACGCGTCCTCGGCGAAGAAGACCTGGCCGCGGCCGGTGCAGCGCATCAGCTGCATCTCCTGGCCGGTCATGTTGCCGACGATGCGGCCGGTGAACCCGGCGCCCTTGTAACCGAATTCGACCTTGCCCTGGTACAGCACCATGCTGCCCTGCCGGGCGAGCACCGGCTGGCCGCCGGCCTGTGCGAGGTCGGCTCGCATCAGCTTCGGGTTCTGCTGGGTCCAGCGCTGGCCGGTGGGCAGCTCGCGGTACTTCTGCATGGCGGCCGCGAGCCCGGCGCCCGGGGTCTGCGGGACGTGGCCGGCGTGCGGGGCCTGCGGAGGCTGGCCGAAGGCGGGCTGGCCGGGCATGCCCTGACCGGGCATCGGCTGGCCGGGGACGGGTTGACCGTACGGCGCCTGGCCCGGTGCGGGCTGACCGTAGGGGGGCTGTCCCGGTGCGGGCTGACCGTACGGCGGCTGGCCGAAGGGCGGCTGGCCCGGCAGCTGGCCCGGAGGCGCCTGCGGCGGCGGGACCTGGCCGAACGGCGGCTGGCCCGGGGGCGCCTGGGGCGCCGGCGTGGTCATCGGCGCCACCATGGTGGGGGCCGCGTGCACGGGCGCCGGTGCCGGAGCGGGTGCGGGCGGAGCGCCGAAGGCCGGTGCGGGCTGCGGCACGGCGGCGGGCGTGGAGGACGCGGGGGGCGCGAACCCCGGGGCGGGACCGGCCGGGGGCGCGAAGCCCGGTGCGGCGGCGGGCTGCTGGGGCGCGGCCTGCTGCTCCTCGGCGACCTCGCCGCCGAAGTTCTTCAGCAGGGCGTCCAGTCCGCCGTCGAAGCCCTGGCCGACGGCGGCGAAGCGCCAGACGTCCTTGAGGTAGAAGTCGGCGAGCATCACCGCGCGCTCGGTGCTGAACTCGGCGCCCGTGAAGGCGTAACGGGCGACCTCCTCGCCCCCGGCGACGATCCGGACGTAGCCCGGGCCGACCTGCGACATCTGCCCGGCGCCGTCGATCGTCGCGGTGAAGCTCAGCTTCTGGATCTGCGGGGGGATCCGGTCCAGCGTCACCCGGAAGGATTCGGTGTCCCCGGCCTGCGCACCCAGCTGCTGGATCGCCTCCTCGGGCGACTTGGGCTGGTTGTAGAAGATGAAGTAGCGGTCGTCGGAGAGCTGTTCCCCGGCGTCGAGCCCGAAACAGCTGATGTCGAAGCGGAGACCGGGGCCGCTGATCTGCACGCCGATGTACAGATCCGTCCCTGCGGTCAGGTCGCTGATCTTGGCCTTGTGGCCGCGCTGGAATTCCCTGGCCATCGCTTAGGACCGTCCCCCCATCCGTACGTACCTACTCGCTGCGTTGCGCCAGGCTAACCGCTGGCCGTGACAGGGGCTATTCCCCCGTTATTCCTCGCGTGCCGTGGGTGGGTGCGGCAGCCGGGCCGCGGCGACGACGCCCTCCAGGTAGCCGCGCGCGCGTTCGGTGCGCGGGTAGGACTCCAGCAGCTTCCAGAAGTCCGCCCCGTGACCGGGCACCAGCAGGTGGGCGAGTTCGTGGAGGAGGACGTAGTCGACGACGTACTCGGGCATGCCCTGGAGCCGGTGGGAGAGGCGGATGCTGCCCTCGGCCGGTGTGCACGAGCCCCAGCGGGAGTTCTGGTTGGTGACCCAGCGCACGGTCCGCGGTATCGCGCGGCCGCCCAGGTACTGCGCGGACAGCCGCGCCGCGCGCGCGGTCAGCTCGTCGTCGCCGAGCTGTCGGCGGCTCTCCTGGGCGGCGAGCTTGTCGAGCATGACCGTCACCCACCGCTTCTCCTCGGCGACGGACATCCGGGCGGGGATGAGGACGACGGTGACGTCGCCCTCCCGGTATGCCGAGACCGTGCGGCGTCGGCGGGCGCTCCGGCGTACTTCGACCGCACTGGTCCGGGGGGCGCGCGGAGAATGGCCGGAAAGGCTCTGGGCGGGGTCGGCGGACACGCCCCGACGTTACCCGCACCGGGTCCGGGAAGTCCCGCCCCCGGTGGTGCCCGGTGGAAAAGGAGGGCGGGAAGATGCCGCGTCCCGGTCATATCGAATGATCATTCGTCGTGCCTGTGGATAACTTTCACGGCCTGTCCGCGGATTCCGTGCATGCTGGTACGGCACGGAATCGGAACGGTCCCTGGATCGGGAACTCTGCCCACGGGGGTGGCGATGCGTCCCATGCTCAAGCCGGCGATGCGCCGTAGTTGGCGCAGCCGGGAAAGCCTGCAATTCGGCGTCGACCCGGCGCACGCGGTGGTCCTGGACCCGGTGGACGGCGCGGCCGCCGCCTTCCTCGACCTGCTCGACGGCACGCGCGGGCTCGGTCCGCTCTCCCGCGAGGCCGAGTCGCTGGGGCTGCGGCCCCCGCAGGCCCGGCGGCTGCTCGGGCTGCTGGCCGAGGGCGGTGTGCTCGACGACGCCACGGCGCACGCCGAGCTGTCCGAGACGATACGGCACCACTCGGCCGCGCTGGACCGGCTCCGTCCCGACCTGGCGGCCCTGTCGGTGGTGCACTCCGACCCCGGCGGGGCGGCGGACCGGATGGGCCGGCGGCGGGCCGCCCGGGTACGGGTGGCCGGGGCGGGCCGGGTCGGCGCCACGGTCGCGGCGGTCCTGTCCGCGGCGGGGGTCGGCAGGGTCGACGTGCGTGACGGCGGCCGGGTCGAGCCCTGGGACACCGCGCCGGGCGGCATCCCCGCCGAGCACATCGGTGAGCGCCGGGACGCGGCGGCGCGCGGTCTGGTGCGCAGGACGGCACCCGACCCGCGGGCCGCGGCGGCGGGCCGCCGGGGGCCGGCCGCCGTGCCGGAGCCCGGGCTGTCCCTGGTGGTGGTCGCGCCGCGGGAAGGCCTGGCCGCCTACGCCCCCGACGCCCAGGAGGCCGAGCCGCTGATGGCCGCCGGGATCCCCCATCTCTACACGGGGGTGCTGGAGGGCCGGGGAGTGGTGGGTCCGCTGGTGGTGCCGGGGAGCACGGGGTGCGCGGGATGCCTGGGGCTGCGGATGGCGGACGCCGACGCCGCCTGGCCGCGGGTGCTGGCGCAGCTGCGGTCCGGCCGGGGCGGGGTCCCTGCCTGCGACGTCGCGCTGGCCACCACGGTCGCGGGGCTCGCGGCGGCGCACGCCCTGGCCTTCGTCGACGGCGGCCGGCCGCCGAGCTGCGGCGGGCGTGTCGAGCTGGGGCTCGCCCGGCTGACGACGGAGGTGCGGCCGGTGCCGGGCGACCGCAGGTGCGGGTGCGGTGCGCACGCCGTGGAGGCCGGGGTGACCGACGACGCCGCAGGTTTGTGACACCGCCGTGCCATGCTCCGGGAGGGGCGGGGGACAATGACGACGTGACCGATCGGAAAGAGGGGGCGCATGTCTGATCTTCCGCGCAAAGCGGTGACCCGTACCGCCAAGTTGGCGGCGCTCCCACTGGGATTCGCCGGGCGGGCGACGCTGGGGCTGGGCAAGCGGCTCGGCGGGCGCCCCGCGGAAGAGGTCGCCACCGAGCTGCAGGAGCGGACGGCCGAGCAGCTCTTCAAGGTGCTCGGCGAGCTGAAGGGCGGTGCCATGAAGTTCGGGCAGGCCCTCTCGGTCTTCGAGGCCGCCCTGCCCGAGGAGGTCGCGGGCCCCTACCGTGCCGCCCTCACCAAACTGCAGGACGCCGCGCCGCCGATGCCCGCCCGCACCGTGCACGCCGTGCTGGCCGAACGTCTGGGCGAGGACTGGCGCACGTTCTTCACCGAGTTCGAGGACCAGCCGGCGGCGGCCGCCTCGATCGGGCAGGTGCACCGGGCCGTGTGGCACGACGGCCGCAAGGTCGCGGTGAAGGTCCAGTACCCCGGCGCGGGGGACGCCCTGCTGTCGGACCTCAACCAACTCAGCCGGGTGGCACGGCTGTTCGGGCCTCTCATCCCCGGCATGGACATCAAGCCGCTGATCTCGGAGCTGCGCGACCGGGTCTCCGAGGAACTGGACTACGAGCTGGAGGCGCAGGCACAGCACGCCCACGCGGTGGAGTTCGCCGACGACCCGGACGTGGTGGTCCCGGACGTGGTGCACCGCACGGACCAGGTACTGGTCACCGAGTGGATGGACGGGGTGCCGCTGGCGGAGGTGATCTCACGGGGCACGCCGGAGATGCGCGACCGCGCGGGCCAGTTGCTGGCGCACTTCCTGTTCGCCGGTCCGGCCCGCACCGGACTGCTGCACGCCGACCCGCACCCGGGCAACTTCCGGCTGCTCGTCGACGACGGCCCGGCGCAGGGCTGGCGGCTGGGCGTGCTCGACTTCGGCACGGTGGACCGCCTCCCCGAGGGCCTGCCGCTGCCCATAGGGACGGCGCTGCGCCTGGCGCTCGCCGACGACGCGGACTCGGTGCACGCGATGCTCTGCCAGGAGGGCTTCGTCAAGCCGACCATCGCGCTGGACCCCGACGCCGTGCTGGACTACCTGCGGCCGATCATCGAGCCCGCGGCGGTGGAGGAGTTCACCTTCGCGCGCGGCTGGATGCGCGCGCAGGCGGCGCGGATCGCCGACCCGCGCTCACCGGCGCACCAGCTCGGCAAGCAGCTCAACCTGCCGCCCTCGTACCTGCTCATCCACCGGGTGACGCTCAGCACCATCGGGGTGCTGTGCCAGCTGGCGGCCACGGTCAGGCTGCGGGACGAGCTGCTGGAGTGGTTGCCGGGCTTCTCCGGGGAGGGCCTGGCCCCGCTGCCCGAGACCGAGGACGCCTCGGCCTAGGTACAGGGGCCCCGGGCGGCGCTACCACCAGGAGGAGTCCAGCCGGCCCTCGATGCTGCGGATGTTGGTGCGGGCGCAGTCGTCGCAGAAGTACACGCGACTGCCGTTCTCGACGGAGCAGGTCCAGGTGAGGGGGAGTCCCTCGGCGACGGCCCCGCACCGGGCACACGTCGTCGTCGTAGGAGCAGTCCCGACCCGTTCGAATTGAGTCTTCTGGTCCACTTCGTGACGATATCGCGGGGCCGGTCGAAATCGACCGGCCCCGCGGTTGTGTGTCGTTGCCGATGTGCCGGCGCTACTGCATCACGGCCATCGCCAGCGCCCGGCGGGCGCGGAGCGAGGCACGCTCGGCACGGCGCTGCAGGCGCCGGGCCCTGAGCACGCGGAGGGCCATCCGTTCGTGCTCGGCCTCGTAGAGGCGCTCTTGCATATGGGCACGGGCCAGGGCTTCTGGCATGAGTTGCATTTCGAGGTTCCTGTTCTGACGCTCAGCGGGAGCGTCGGAGGGCGGGGCGGGACGTTCGGTGGCGGACGGGCTCATCGGGGCCTGCTTCTTGGGGTCGTGCGTGAGGGGACGGTCGATCGTTCCGACGGCTGGGCGCTTCATGCCACAACCGCGTTCTTGCGCGGACGGCCACGGGGACGCTTGCGCGGCACCACGACGCCCTGGACGAAGAGCTCGCCACCCCAGACACCCCAGGGCTCACGGCGGTCCTTCGCGCCGGCGAGGCAGGCCTCGCGGACCGGGCAGGTCTGGCACAGCGACTTGGCGTACTCGACGTCGGCCGGGGACTCGGCGAAGAAGACCTCCGGGTCGTAGGTCCGGCACGGGACGGGGACGCCGAGGCGGTCGATCTCGTCGTCGAGCTCGGTGAGGGGCAGCAAGGGGACCTCCGGGTCAGGGTCAGGCGGTGCGGCGCGGAGTGCCTCGTCACCAGCGACGTGCTGGATGACGGGCGGGCGTGCGGGGGCGGGTACGGACGGTGCGTGCGGGGTGAGATGCACGATCGCTTCGTTCCTCGTCTGTTTGTCGGGGGGTGGGAAAACAGAAGGGCCGCGGATCCCGGTCTGGGATTCCGCGGCCCTGAAGGCGCCGGCCTGATCGTCGATCAGACTGGATCACTCCAGGGTTCGAGCCCGCGGAAGGCCCACTTCGGGTGCTGCTGCTTCTGGTTTCCGGCACCATTGGTCGCCGCAAAGGCATAGGCCTGAGCCTCAGCCATCACTGCCACCACCGGCGCCTGCGTCGGTCGCTCGCCGCCGCGCTCTTGAATGGAGAGGACAGTGGTGGGCAGACCGCCGGACAGGCGGCTGGACAGACCGGTGCCACGGAGCGAGGCACCAAGGGAGCAGGCGGCGGCGACCGGACGATCGGTCATTTTCGTCATGAAGCTGGTCACTGGTCTCGCCTCCTCTCGGCGTCTCGTAGGGCTGGTCTGGCAGGTGGTGCTGGGTCAGTACATCACGGATTCCACCGCTCCGGGAAGGTCCTTCACAGAGCCGCGTCGTTCGCGCTCACGCAGGCTATGGGGATTTCCTCGGGGCGCGCAAACTATTTTCCCGGCTCTTCTGCAACGGCTTCGTCAAGTGCCTCGCCACCGGCCTCGGCACCGGCCTCGCCGCCCGGCTCGCGGCCCTCGCACAGGGCGAGGACGTCGGCGCCGAACTTGTCGAGTTTGCGGGCGCCGACGCCGGAGATGACGGACAGCTCCCCCTCCGTGGTGGGCCGCACCTCGGCGATCGCCAGCAGCGTCTTGTCGGTGAAGACGCAGTAGGCCGGCTGGCCCAGTGCCTTCGCCTGCTCCACCCGCCACTCGCGCAGCCGCTCGTACAGCGCCTCGTCCATGTCGGAGGGGCAGTCCTCACAGCGCATCAGCTTGATCTCGCCCGCGTCGGACAGGGTGCGCCCGCACACGCGGCACTGCACCGGCCCGCGCCGCTTCCTGCCGCCCGAGCCGCGCTCCACGCCGCCCGTGGCGGCCGAACGGCCGCCCGCCCGGCCCCGGGCCGCCGAGCCGGGCCGCAGCCCGTCCAGGAAGCGCGAGGGGCGCCGTCCGCCGCGGCCACCCGGCGAGCGGGACAGCGCCCACGACAGGGCGAGGTGGAACCGGGCGCGGGTGACGCCGACGTAGAGGAGCCGGCGCTCCTCCTCGACCTGCTCGTCGGTCTTGGCGTAGGTGATCGGCATCGTGCCCTCGGTCAGGCCGACCAGGAACACCGCGTCCCACTCCAGGCCCTTGGCGGCGTGCAGCGAGGCCAGGGTGACGCCCTCGACGGTCGGGGCGTGCTGGGCGCCGGCGCGTTCGTCGAGCTCGGCGACGAAGTCCGCGAGCGCGGCCTCCGGCCGGGCCCGGGAGAAGTCCTCGGCCAGCCGCACCAGGGCGGCCAGCGACTCCCAGCGGTCGCGGACCGCGCCCGATCCGGCCGGCGGTTCGGTGGACCAGCCGCGGGTGCTGAGCACCGCCCGCACGTGGCCGGGCAGGTCCGCGTCGTCCACTCCCGGGTCGGAGCCGCCGCCGGCCCGCGCGGCACCGCGCAGCAGCATTCCGGCCTCACGGACCTCGGGACGCTCGAAGAAGCGCTCGGCGCCGCGCAGCTGGTACGGCACGCCGGCGTCGGCGAGCGCCTGCTCGTAGACCTCGGACTGGGCGTTCACCCGGTAGAGCACGGCGATCTCGCTGGGCCGCACGCCCTCGTCGATCAGCTCGCGGATCCGCCGGGCGGTGCCCTCGGCCTCGGCGGGCTCGTCCGCGTACTCGGTGTAGACCGGTTCGGGGCCGGCCTCGCGCTGCGAGACCAGTTCCAGGCGGTGCTGGGCGGCCTGGCCCCGGGCCTGGGACAGCAGCCCGTTGGCCAGGTGCACCACCTGGGGTGTGGAGCGGTAGTCGCGGACCAGCTTGACCACCGTGGCCTCCGGGTGTCGGCTGCGGAAGCCGAGCAGGAACTCCGGGGTGGCGCCGGTGAAGGAGTAGATGGTCTGCGAGGCGTCGCCGACGACGCAGACGGTGTCCCGGCCGCCGAGCCACAGGTCCAGCAGGCGCTGCTGCAGGGGGCTGACGTCCTGGTACTCGTCGACGACGAAGTGCTGGTACTGGGAGCGGACGGCCTCGGCGACGTCCGGCCGGTCCTCCAGGACGCCGACGGTGAGCAGCAGCACGTCCTCGAAGTCGATCACCCCGCGGTCGCGCTTGAGCTGCTCGTACGTCGTGTAGACCCGGGCGATCTCGGCGGGGTCGCGCGGCACGTCGCGCGCGGACTTGGCGGCGGCCCCTGGATAGTCCTCGGGGGCGGTCTGGGTGACCTTGGCCCACTCGATCTCGGCGGTGACGTCCCGCAGCTCGCCTCGGTCCAGCCGGATGCGGGAGCGGGCCCCGGCCTCCGCGACGAGCTGGATCTTGCGCTCGAGCAGCCGCGGCATCTCGCCGCCGACGGCCCGCGGCCAGAAGTACTGCAGCTGCCGCAGCGCCGCGGAGTGGAAGGTGCGCGCCTGCACGCCGCCCGCGCCGAGCTGCCGCAGCCGCCCGCGCATCTCCCCCGCCGCGCGGGCGGTGAAGGTGACGGCGAGCACACTGGCCGGCTGCATTATCCCGGCCCGCACCCCGTACGCGATCCGGTGGGTGATCGCGCGCGTCTTGCCCGTACCGGCTCCGGCCAGCACGCACACCGGGCCGTGCAGGGCGGTGGCCACCGCGCGCTGCTCGGGGTCGAGCCCGGCGAGCACGGCGTCCGCCGACTCCGGGACGGCGGGGAAGTCCGGGAAGAGCGGGGTGTGGGTTGGTGCAGTCACCCCGCCATGCTGCCAGGTCCCGGGAGACGGGCGGGAAAGTTATCCACAGCTGAGGTCGGATGGTCGTACCGCGAACGATTGCAAGGAATGCCGCGGCGAGGGGTTAGCGTTCTGGGAACGACGTCATCCCCAGCCTTGAAGGAGCGAATACCGATGTCCGGCACTGTGACGATGTACAGCACCACGTGGTGCGGCTACTGCCGCCGCCTGAAGGGCCAGCTGGACCGTGAGGGCATCGCCTACACGGAGGTCAACATCGAGCACGACCCGGACTCGGCGAAGTTCGTCGAGAGCGTCAACGGGGGCAACCAGCTCGTCCCGACGCTGCTGGTGGCGCCCAAGAGCGGCGCCGAGGCCGTGGCGCTCAGCAACCCCAGCCTGGCCCAGGTCAAGCAGGCCCTCGCGGGCTGAGGCAGGTCCCGCCCGGCCGCGCGTCAGCACGGCCGGGCAGCGCCGGGCCCGCCCTCAGCGGCGGGCCGGCAGCGGCATCCCGTACCAGCGCTCGATCAGCCGCGCCGCGATGGAGATCCCGTACGGCGGCAGGACCTCGCCGGTCTCCATCGCCTTGCGGTACTCCTCGCGGGAGAACCAGCGCGCCTCGTGCAGTTCCTCGCCGTCCACGGTGATCTGCGCGGACGTGGCGCGCGCCATGAAGCCCAGCATCAGGCTGGAGGGGAACGGCCAGGGCTGGCTGGAGACGTACGCCACCTCGCCGACGGTCACCCCGGCCTCCTCGGCGACCTCCCGCACCACGGCCTGCTCGATGGACTCGCCCGGCTCCACGAAGCCTGCCAGCGTCGAGAAGCGCCCCTCGGGCCAGTGCGCCTGGCGGCCCAGCAGCGCCCGGTCCTCGTCGTCGGTGACCAGCATGATCACCGCGGGATCGGTGCGCGGGTAGTGCTCGGCGCCGCAGGCCGGGCAGCGGCGGATGTGGCCGGCGGCGGCCACCACGGTGCGCTCGCCGCAGCGCGAGCAGAAGCGGTGCATGCGCTGCCAGTTCTCCAGCGCGACCGCGTGCACCATCAGGCCGGCGTCGCGGTCCGACAGCAGGGCCCCGACCTCCCGGAGCCCGGCCGGGCGGGCCGCCTCGTCCAGGCGTCCCGGCAGCGAGTCCTTCTGCAGCGCGAAGTAGCGGACGCCCTCCTCGTCGACGCCGAGGAAGTAGCGGTGCACCTCGCTCTCGGGCGCCTCGAAGCTCGGCATCATCACCAGCTCGGTGCGGCCGTCCGGGGTGTCCTCGACCAGGACCTGCCCCCCGGAGACCACGAACACCCTGGTCGCCGGGTGGCTCCAGGCGGCCGCCAGCCACGCCTCGTCGAGCCGGTGCTCGGAGGCACGGTCCACGCCCGACGGGCGGGCGAGGGGCGGCGGGAAGGCGGTCACGTCGAAGGTGGCGCCGGTTCCGGACGTATCGGACAAGATTGCTGTCAACTCCCCGTAGCGCGCGGATGTGTGCGGATGCTTACAGAGTCGTGAACTCGCTCCAGAGGTACGCGGACGTCTCCACGCCCTTGAGCAGAAGGTCGAGCTCCACCTTCTCGTTCACCGAGTGCCAACCGTCGGACGGCACGGAAATTCCCAGGAACAGGACGGGGACATCGAGCACGTCCTGCAGGTCGGCCGCCGGACCGGAACCACCCTCGCGGGTGAACAGGACCTCCTTGCCGAAGGCCCGACCCATCGCCCGGGTCACCGCGCGCAGCGCGGGGTGGTCCAGCGGGGTCAGACAGGGGCGGGTGGCCCCCCAGAAGGTGATCTCGTGCCGGATCCCGGCCGGGACGCGGGCCGCGACCCAGTCGGTGACCAGCCGCTGCACCCGGTCGGTGTCCTGCCCGGCCACCAGCCGGAAGGACAGCTTCAGCTGTGCCGAGGACGGCACGATGGTCTTGCCGCCGGGGCCCTGGTAGCCGCCGCCGATGCCGTTGACCTCGGCGGTCGGCCGGGCCCAGACCCGCTCCAGGGTGGAGTAGCCGGCCTCGCCGCTCGTCGCGTGCGACCTGGCGGTGCGCAGCCAGCGCTCCTCGTCGAAGGGCAGCCGGGCGAAGAGCTCACGCTCGTGGCCGCTGAGCTCGACGACGCCGTCGTAGAAGCCGGGGATCGCGACGCGGCCGTCCGCGTCGTGCAGCGCCGCGGCGAGCCGGGCCGCCTCGGTCGCCGGGTTGGGGACGGCGCCGCCGAAGGAGCCGGAGTGGATGTCCTGGTCGGGGCCGTACAGGTCGATCTGGCAGTCGGCCAGGCCGCGCATGCCGGTGCAGACGGTGGGGGTGTCCTCGTCCCACATGCCGGTGTCGGAGACGATCACGGTGTCGCAGGCCAGCCGCCCGGCGTGGGCGCGCACGAGGTCGGTGAAGTGCGGCGAGCCGGACTCCTCCTCGCCCTCGATCAGCAGCTTCAGGTTCACCGCGGGGGCGGTGCGGCCGGTGGCGGCCAGATGGGCGCGGACCCCGAGAGTGTGGAAGAACACCTGGCCCTTGTCGTCGGCGGCGCCCCGCGCGTACATCCGGCCGTCCCGGACCCGCGGCTCGAAGGGGTCGCCGTCCCAGCCGTCCTCCAGGGCGGCGGGCTGCACGTCGTGGTGGCCGTAGACGAGCACCGTCGGCGCGTCCGCGGCGTCGGAGGGCCACTCGGCGAAGACCGCGGGGGCGCCGGGCGTCTCCCAGACCTCGGCCACCGGGAAGCCGGTCTCCTTCAGCTTCGCCGCCAGCCACTCGGCGCTGCGCCGTACGTCGGCGGCGCGCTCCGGATCGGCCGAGACCGAGGGGATCCGCAGCCACTCGGCGAGGTCGCCGAGGAAGGCTTCGCGATGGGCTTCGACGTACGTGCGGACGACGCTGTCCGGGGTGGTGCTCATGGCCTTGAGCCTATCGGGCGACGCCGGGACCCCCGGCGTCGGCACCGGACGCGGTCCCGGGCCCGGGTTCCGGCCCGCCCAGCAGCAGGCGTTCCAGCGCGGCCCGGTCCGGCAGGGGCTCCGGCCGGCTCACCTCCCCCGTCCTGACGTGCAGGAAAGCCGCCGTGACCTGCGACAACGGCACCCCGTGCCGCTCGGCCCAGGCGAGCCGGTAGACGGCCAGCTGCAGCGGGTCCGCCGTGCCGGACCGCCCGGTCTTCCAGTCGACGATCTCGTAGCTGTCACCCTCCCGGTACACCGCGTCGATCCGGCCGCGGATCACCCTCCCGGCGAGGCCGATCTGGAACGGCGCCTCGACGCGGTAGGGGGTGCGCTCGGCGTACGGGGTCCGCAGGAACGCCTCCTTGAGCGCGGCGAGGTCGCGCTCGTCGGCGATCTCGTCGTCGCCCTCGATGCCGGGCAGCTCCTCGGGGGCGATCAGCGGCAGCTCCTCGAATCGGGACTCGACCCAGGCGTGGAAGCGGGTGCCGCGCCGGGCCGCGGGCTGCGGCGGGCGGGGCATGGGGCGGGCCAGCTCGCGGGCGAAGCCGTCGGGGTCGGCGGCCAGCCGCAGCAGCGCCGAGGCGCTGAGCGTGGCGGGCAGCGGGACGTCGCGGACGGCCGCGCGGGAGCGGAGCAGTTCCTCGGTGAGGGCGTCGAGGTCCCGGTCCCAGGACGCGACGGCGCGGGCCTCCTCGGGGAGCAGCCCCTCGTCGCCGCTTCCGTGGCCGGACGCGGGCGGGCCGGGCTGGCCCGGGATGGCGGCGCGGGGCGCGGGCGCGTCCTCCCGGTCGCCCCCGTCGCCCGCGTCGTCCGGGCCGTAGGGGCCCTCCTCGTACGGGTCGCCGTACGCGTCGTAGTCGTCGTAGTCGTCGTAGTCCCCGTAGCCGTCGTAGTCCCCGTAGCCGTCGTAGTCCCCGTAGCCGTCGTACTCGTCGTACGGCGGCGGCGGCTCCTCCTCGTCCTCGGGGGGCGGCCAGTCGGGGTCGGGCGGGGCTGCCGCCGGGTACGCGGCCGGGGCCCGCAGGTGGGCCAGCACGCTGCGTGCGGCCTCGCGGCGGCGGGTCAGGGCGGCCTCGTCCAGGGGCAGCGGCCACGGCGTCTCACCCGTACGGGTCAGCGCCGGGTTGCCGGTGTCGGGCGCGGGCTCCTCGGCCCAGTGCTCGACCTCGCCGTGCCCGGCCTCGCAGTGCGCGCGCAGCGCCTCGAGGAAGGCGGACGGGCCGAAGGGCCGCTTCTGGCTGGGCCCCCACCAGTGGCCGGAGCCGAGCAGCAGGGAGCGCGGGCGGGTGAAGGTGACGTAGCCGAGCCGCAGTTCCTCGACCCGGTTGTGCTCGGCCATGGCCGCCTTGAACCCGGCCAGGCCCGCCCGGGACCACTCCTCCACGTCGGGCAGGGTGGCGGCGTCACCGCGCAGTGAGTGCGGCAGCACCTTGGCGTTGAAGTGCCACAGCTCGCGGCCCCGCTCGCTCGGGAACCCCTTGCGCACCAGCCCGGGGACGGCGACGACGTCCCACTCCAGGCCCTTGGACTTGTGCGCCGTGAGCACCTTCACCGTGTTCTCGCCGCCGGGCAGCGAGCTGTCCAGGCCCTTCTCGTACTGCGCCGCCGTGCGCAGGAAGCCGAGGAAGGCCAGCAGTGTGGCGTCGCCGTCCAGGGAGGCGAAGCCGGCCGCGATGTCCAGGAAGGCATGCAGGGTCTCCCGGCGGCGGGCGGCCAGGGCGTGCGGGGACGCGGAGAGCTCGACCTCCAGGCCGGTGACGGCCAGCACCCGGTGCAGGACGTCCATGAGCGGGTCGGCGAGGGCGCGGCGCAGCTCGCGTATCTCGGTCGCCAGGCGCGCGAAGCGCACCCGCGCCTCGGCGGAGAAGGGCAGGCGGTCCGCGGGCTCGCCGTCGACGAAGGTCTCCAGGGCGTCGGCGAGCGAGATCACCTCGGCCGGGTCGACGCCCGCCACCGCGGCCGCCAGCCGGTCCGCGGTGTCGCCGCGGCCCGGCACCAGCAGCCGCGCCCGCCGTCCGAGCAGGGCCAGGTCGCGCGGCCCGATCCGCCAGCGCGGCCCGGTGAGCAGCCGGACGAGGGCGGCGTTGGCCGTCGGGTCCTGCAGCACGTCGCAGACGGCGACCAGGTCGGCGACCTCCGGAAGGTGCAGCAGCCCGGAGAGTCCCACCACCTCCACCGGCACGTCACGGGCCACCAGCGCCGCGTGGATGTCGGCGAAGTGACCGGCGGCCCGGCACAGCACGGCGATCTCGCCGGGCGCGGTGCCGGTGCGGACCAGGTGCGCGATGGAGTCGGCGAGCCAGGCGATCTCCGCCTCCTGGGTGGGCAGCAGCGCGCAGCGCACGACGCCGTCCCGTTCCGCGCCGGGCGCGGGCCGCAGCGCCTCGACGCCCTCGTGGCGCTCGCGCAGCTCGGCGGCGAGGTCGTTGGCGAGGTCGAGCAGCCGGCCGCCGCTGCGCCGGTTCTCCGACAGGGACTGGCGCCGGGCGGGGCTCCCGTCGGCGTGCGCGAAGTGCACCGGGAAGTCGTCGAGGTTGGCCACCGAGGCACCGCGCCAGCCGTAGATGGCCTGGCAGGGGTCGCCGACGGCGGTCACCGGATGCCCCGTGCCGTCGCCGAACAGCGCGGAGAGCAGCAGGCCCTGGGCGACGGAGGTGTCCTGGTACTCGTCGAGCAGCACCACGGCGTACTGCTCGCGCAGGATGCGGCCGACCTCGGGGCGGGTGCGGGCCAGGGTCGCCGAGAGGGCGATCTGGTCGCCGAAGTCGAGCAGGTCGCGCTGCTTCTTCTCGGCACGGTAGGCGGCGGCGAGCCCGGTCAGGTCGATGCGGGCGCGGGCCGTCTCGGGGAGTCTGCGCAGATCCGCGTTGCCCAGCCGGATGCCGCCGAGGGCGGCGAGCCACTCCCGGTCGTGGGCGAGCAGCCGCTCGGGCGGCACCAGGTGCTCGGCGAGCTCGCCCTCCAGCGCCAGCAGATCGCTGACCAGGTTCGGGATGCCCTTGGTGAGCGCGGGGAAGGGACCGGGCGCGGCGCGCAGGACGCGCGCCGCCAGCTGGTAGCGCGTCGCGTCGGCGAGCAGCCGGGCGGTCGGCTCCAGCCCGATGCGCAGTCCGTGCTCCTTGAGCAGTTGTCCGGCGAAGGCGTGGTACGTCGAGATCTGCGGCTCGCCCGGCGCGTGGTCGGGGTCCGCCGGGTCCGGATCGCCGACGCCGGCCCGGACGAGCGCCTTGCGCACGCGCTCCGACAGCTCACCGGCGGCCTTGTTGGTGAACGTCAGACCCAGCACCTGCTCGGGCGCGACCTGCCCGGTGCCGACCAGCCACACCACGCGGGCCGCCATGACGGTCGTCTTCCCGGACCCGGCCCCGGCCACGATCACCTGCGGGGCGAGCGGCGCGGTGATGCACGCCAGCTGCTCCGGGGTGAACGGGATGCCCAGCAGCTCCTTCAGCTGCTCGGGACCGGTGATGCGGGAGGACACGAAGGGGAGGTTATCGGGCACCACCGACAGCGGCCGCCGCCGCCCGGTACGCGGGCTGTCACCGGTTCGGGCGCATTCCGCCCTACCGATGTAGAACATCGCGTTCTACGCCCGAAGCATGGAGCGCATCCCGGTACGCGAGCTGAACCAGAACACCAGCGCCGTGCTCGCGCGCGTGCAGCACGGCGAAACCTTGGAGGTGACCGTGAGCGGAACCCCGGTGGCCCGTCTCGTGCCCATCTCGGGCAGCCAGTCCGTGCTGGACCGCATGGTCGCCGAGGGACGCGCCACCCCACCCGCGGCCTCGGGTCCGGTCCCGGCGCCGCCTGTGCTCGGCGATCCGGGGATCGACACGGCGGCCGCACTCGTCGCCATGCGCGAGGAGGAGCGCTGGTGATCTACCTGGATTCGGCGGCGATCGTGAAGATGGTCCGCCGGGAGCAGGGCACACGCGAGTTGATCGCTTGGCTGAACGACCGCCCTGACGAACCCCTGGTGTCCTCGTCGCTCGTCGAGGTGGAGGTGCCACGTGCCTTGCGCCCGTCGGCCCCGCAGGCACTCGCCGGCGTCCCCGGTGTGATCACCCGGCTCTACCGGTTCGAGATCGACGCGGCCGTCCGTGCCACGGCTTCCGCCCACAGCGATCCGCTGCTCCGCTCGCTCGACTCGATCCACCTCGCGACGGCGCAGCTCCTGGCCGGTCAGGCAGGCGCGGAGCCGCTCGTCTTCGTCACGTACGACCAGCGCCTGCTGAAGGCCGCCCAGGACATCGGGCTGCGGGCCGAGGCCCCCGGCTGCTGAGACCCGCGCCTCACTCGACCACGTGCCGCCCCTCCGCGCGGGCGCTGCAGGAGGCGCGGAAGGCGCAGTTCTCGCAGTGCTGACCGGTGGAGGGGGTGAACCGCTCGTCGAGGACGCGGGCGGCCGCGCCGGCGAGCAGGGAGTCGGCCCAGTCGCCGCTCAGCGCCTCCTGGTGTTGGACGGTGGGCTGGGCGTCGCCGCCGTCGCGACGGGCGGCCCCGATGCGCAGCTGGACGAGTTCGGCGCCGCCTGGGGCGGGCCGGGTGCCGTGGAAGAGCTCGTCGACGGCGCCCTCGCGGACGGCCAGCTGGTAGACGGCGAGCTGCGGGTGGCCCTCGACCTCGGCGGCGGTGGGCTTGGCCTTGCCGGTCTTGAAGTCGACGACGTAGGCGTTGCCGTCCTCGTCGGTCTCGACGCGGTCCATGCTGCCGCGGATGCGGACGGCCACGTCCCCCGTCTCCAAGGTGACGTCGAAGCCGTGCTCGGAGGCGACGGCCTGCCGGCCGCGCTCCATGACGTGCCAGCGCAGGAAGCGCTCCAGGGCGGCCCGGGCGTTCTCCTTCTCCTGCTGGGACTTCCAGGGCGCGTCGAAGGCCAGCGCGTTCCACACCGAGTCCAGCCGCTCCATGAGCACGTCCAGGTCGGCCGGGGTGCTGCCGGAGGCGACCTCGTCGGCGAGGACGTGCAGGACGTTGCCGAAGCCCTGGGCAGCCGTGGAGGGCGGCTCGGCCTTCACCTCGCGGCCGAGGAACCACTGCAGGGCGCAGGTGTTGGCCAGCTGGTCGAGCGCGCTGCCGGAGAGGGTGACCGGCTCGTCGCGGTCGCGCAGCGGCACCCCGGAGCGGGTCTGCTCGTACAGGCCCCACCAGCGTTCCGGGTGGGCGGCGGGCACCAGCGGCTGGCCCGCGTCCTCCAGGCCCGCGAGGCGCGCCAGGCGGCGGGCGGCGGCCTCGCGCAGGGCAGGGGAGGCGGCCGGGTCGACGGTCGTGGCGCGCAGCTCGGCGACGAGGGCCGCCACGGACAGCGGGCGGCGCGCCCGGTGGGTGACGTCGGCGGGCTCGACGCCGAGTTCGGTGAGGAAGCGGGAGGGCTGGTCACCGTCGTCGGCAGCGGCCTTCACGGCGGTCACGACGAGCCGCTCGCGGGCCCGGGTGGCCGCGACGTAGAACAGCCGGCGCTCCTCGGCGAGCAGCGCGCCCGGGGTGAGCGGCTCCGCGAGGCCGTCACGGCCGATGCGGTCGGCCTCCAGCAGCGAGCCGCGGCGTCGCAGGTCGGGCCAGAGCCCCTCCTGGACGCCCGCGACGACGACGAGCCCCCACTCCAGGCCCTTGGAGCGGTGCGCGGTCATCAGGCGTACGGCGTCGGGCCGGACGGCACGGCGGGTCAGCACGTCGGCGGCGATGTCCTGGGCGGACAGCTCCTCCAGGAAGTTGAGCGCGCCGCGGCCTCCGGTGCGCTCCTCGGCGCGGGCGGCGGTGTCGAAGAGCACGCACACCGCGTCCAGGTCACGGTCGGCGTTGCGGCCGGCCGCGCCGCCCCGTGCCGCGGCGCGCTCCAGGCGGCCCGGCCAGGGGGTGCCGTCCCACAGCTCCCACAGCGCCTCCTCGGCGGTGCCGCCGCCGGCCAGCAGCTCGCGTCCCTTGCGCAGCAGCCCGCCGAGCCGCTGGGCGCCCCGCGCGTACGAGGGGTCGTGCGCCACCAGGCGCTCGGGCTCCGCCAGCGCCTGCGCGATCAGCTCGTCCGACGGCCGCGGTACGGCCACCCCGGCGGCCCGCTCCTCCTCGCGCAGGGCGCGGCCCAGGCGGCGCAGGTCGGCGGCGTCCATGCCGCCGAGCGGGGAGCCGAGCAGGGTCAGGGCGTCCTCGACGCCGATGCCCGGTTCCGGGGCGTCGGGCAGTACGGCCTGCGCGCAGACCCGCAGGGCGAGCAGGACCGGGGCGACGGCGGGCTCGTCGCGCAGCGGGAGGTCGTCGCCGTCGATGTCGACGGGCACCCCGGCGGAGGTCAGGGACCGCCGCAGCACGGGCAGCGAGCGGGACCCGGCGCGGACCAGCACGGCCATGTCGGACCAGGGGACGCCGTCCTCCAGGTGGGCGCGGCGCAGGACGTCGGCGATGCCGTCGAGTTCGGCGCCGGGCGTCGGGTAGGTGCGGACGGCGACCGAGCCCCCCTCGCGGACCGGCGTGAGCTCGCGGTGGGCGCGCACCGCCGCGGCCGGGAGCCGGGTCAGCGGCATCCGCCGGGTGACCAGCCGGGTGGCGGCCAGCAGACCGGCGCCGGAGCGGCGGGAGGTCGTCAGGACCCGGACGCCGGCCGGGCGGCCGTCGGCGTGCCGGAAGGCCTCGGGGAAGCCGAGGATGCCGTTCACGTCGGCGCCGCGGAAGGCGTAGATGGACTGGTCGGGGTCGCCGAACGCCACCAGGTGGCGGCCGCCGCCGGCGAGCGCCTGCAGCAGCCGCACCTGCGCCGGGTCGGTGTCCTGGTACTCGTCGACGTACACGGCCTCGTAGGCCCCGGCGAGGTGGCGGGCCACGTCGGGGCGCCCCGCCAGCAGCACCGCGCGGTGCACCAGTTCGGCGTAGTCGATGACCCCCTGCAGGTCGAGGACGTCCAGGTATTCGGCGAGGAAGCCGGCCGCCGCCGACCAGTCGGGGCGGCCCGTGCGGCTGGCGAACACGGCCAGGGCGCGCGGGCCGAGGCCCAGCTCGCGGGTGCGGGCCAGCACGGCCCGCACCTCGTCGGCGAAGCCGCGGGTCGTCAGGGCCGCGCGCAGCTCGTCCGGCCAGCGGACCCGGGTCCGCCCCCGGCGCTCCAGTCCGGCCTCGCCCGCCAGGAGCTCGCGCACCGCCAGGTCCTGCTCGGGGCCGGACAGCAGCCGCAGCGGGTCGGCGAACAGCTCGGGGTCCTGGTGGGCGCGGACCAGCGCGTAGCAGAAGGAGTGGAAGGTGGTGGCCTGCGGTGCGACCGCGCCGCCCATCCGGGCGGCCATGCGGTCCCGCAGTTCGCCCGCGGCCTTGCGCCCGAAGGTGAGGACGAGGATCCGTTCCGGGTCGGTGCCGCGCCGCACGCGTTCGGCGACGGCCTCGACCAGGGTGGTGGTCTTCCCCGTGCCCGGCCCGGCCAGGACGAGCAGCGGACCGCCGGGGTGCTCAACCACGGCGCGCTGCGCGGCGTCCAGTTCAGGGGGCGTCACCGGATCCGGAGCGGTCCGTAGCAGGCGGTAGCCGCCGGAAGGCCCGACCGTCCCCCCGGAGCGCCGTGCGGCGGCGTCCGTCTGGCGTGTGGAGGAGGAGGTCACGTGGTTCGCCGGTTCCGTGTGCGTGCGGGTGCGGATGCGGGGGCCTGGGCTCCCGGTGGCCGGGGGAGGCCGGGTGCCGACGGTACGCCACCGGTCACCGGGGGCGCCGCGCGTCCCGTCCTTCCGGTACGGATGCGGGAGCGGCCGGGCGCGGGGGGCCGTACTCCTTCCGGACGGCGGATCGCATCAACCGGTCCCCGATGGCGGAAGCTGGATGGTGTGAGCGTCCGGTCGTCAGTCGTCCCCGCCGGGGGCGGGCACGGGGTCCGTGCCGTCCCAGCGGGCCACGCGCATGTCCAGACGGGGTATGTGGCCCTTCGCGGCGCGCGGGGCCGGGCGCAGCGGGGTGCCCTCCGCGCGGTAGTGCTCAAGGGCGCGCAGCTCGTGGCCCGGCAGCAGCCCGCCGTCCGCGCGCACCACGCGCCACCACGGCACGGCCCCGCCGTACAGCGCCATGACGTGGCCCACCTGCCGGGGGCCGCCCTCCCCCAGCCACTCGGCGACGTCGCCGTACGTCATGACCCGTCCGGGCGGGATCCGCTCGGCGACGTCCAGCACACGCTCCGCGTACGCGGGCAGCTCCGGGACGTCGCCCGGACCGTCGTCCGGGTCGTGCGCGGTGTCCTTGCTCATCCGTCACATGGTGCCCCACGGCACCGACAGTCGTGGGCGGCGGGAGCGCGCACGGGGGCGCCCGGAACGGCGAATTGCCCCCTCCTGCGCCCATGCGCGGGCCGCTCGTGCCACCATCATCCGGGCGGTGACTGGTGATACGAGATCAAAAAGAGACAGCCGGAGAGCACGACGCGAGCGGGAACGGAGCCGCTCGCGCGGTCCCCGCTGCCTCCGAGGGCCCCGGGGACGGCGCCCCGGCCGAGGGTCCCACCGCCGTGCCGCAGGCCCCGCGTGCGCCCGGTGACACGGACGAGGGGGCCGGGGTCCCGCCGTCCACGGGTGCGGCGCCGGCCTCCGGCGACGACGCCGTGACCGCGGCGGAGGACGGGGCCGGCCGTGACGAGCGGGCCGCCGCGCACCCCGGGCCGGACGAGGAACCGCAGGCCCGCGGCGCGGCCGGTGCGGACCCCGGCGGTGACGGCCCGGCCGCTCCGGCGGAGGAGACCCCGGCCGGGGAGCCGGAAGGGGACACCGCGGACGACGCGGACGCGGCACGGCCACCGGGCGAACCCGGCGCGGACGACGCGGACGTCGCGGACGACGGCGCACGGACCACCGGCACCTCCCCGCACACCGACCCGGTGGCGCGCGACGAACCGCTGCTGCCCGCGCGCGTGCACCGGCCCGTCGACCTCATGCGCTTGCTCTTCGGGCTGCTCGGCATCGCGATCGTGCTGATGATCGCGGGCTTCGCGCACGCGACGACCTCCGGCGTGGAGCAGGACATCGCCGAGGGCGCGACGCACGCACCCGAGCCGCTGATCACCATCGCCGGGCTTCTGGCGACCGTGGCGGTGCTGATCGTCCCCGTGGCGTTCGCCGTGGAACGGCTGATCAAACGGGACGGACTGCGCATCGCGGACGGTGTGCTGGCCGCGGTCCTGGCGCACGGGGTGTCGCTCGCGACCGACCTGTGGGTGTCGGACGCGGCGCCCGTGGCGATCCGGGACGCGCTGACCCGCGACGCGCCCGGCGGCGGCATCACCGACCCCGTCCACGGCTACCTGGCACCGGTCATCGCCTACATGACGGCCGTCGGCATGGCCCGGCGCCCCCGCTGGCGAGTGGCCCTGTGGTTCGTGCTGGTCGTGGACTCCTTCGCGGTGCTGGTCGGCGGCTACACCACACCGTTCTCGATCGTCGTGACGGTGCTCATCGGCTGGACCGTCGCCTACGGCACGCTCTACGGGGTCGGCTCGCCCAACGTCCGCCCGACCGGCCAGAACCTGCTCGCGGGCCTGCGCCGGGTGGGTTTCGCCCCGCTGACGGCGGTCCGCGCGGAGGACGAGTTCCCCGACGCGCCCGACTCCGACCGGGGCCGCCGCTACCTGGTGACGCTCGAGGACGGCCCGCTGCTCGACGTCACCGTGGTGGACCGCGAGCAGCAGGCGCACGGCTTCTTCTACCGGATGTGGCGCCGGCTCCAGCTGCGCGGGATCACCCAGCGGCGCAGCCTGCAGTCGCTGCGCCAGGCGCTGGAGCAGGAGGCGCTGCTCGCCTACGCGGCCATCGCCGCCGGTGCCAACGCGCCTCGGCTGATCGCCACCTCGGAGCTGGGTCCGGACGCCGTGATGCTGGTCTACGAGCACATGAGCGGGCGCTCGCTGGACGCGCTGTCGGACGAGGAGATCACCGACGAGGTGCTGCACGGCGCCTGGGAGCAGGTGCGGGCGCTGCAGTCGCGGCGGATCGCGCACCGCCGGCTGGTCGGCGAGGCCCTGAAGATGGATCGTTGCGGCGGCGTCTTCCTGACCGACCTGCGCGGCGGGGAGATCGCCGCGGGCGACATCGTGCTGCGCATGGACGTGGCGCAGCTGCTCACCACCCTGGCGCTGCGCGTCGGCCCGGAGCGGTCGGTGGCCTCGGCCGTCGCCGTGCTGGGCCCGGACGCCGTCGCCGACTCGCTGCCCCTGCTGCAGCCCATCGCCCTGAGCCGTACCACCCGGGCCACGCTCAAGCAGCTCGCCAGGGAGCGGGCGCAGCGCGAGCGCGACGCCGTGCTGGCCGCGTCCCGGGCCCGGCGGGCGGACGGGGAGGCCGACGGAAGCGGCACCAAGGAGACGGGCAAGGAGACCAAGGCGGAGCGGCGCGCCGAGAAGAAGGCGATGGAGGACGCGCTGGACGGGGCCCGTGAGGAGGACCTGCTCACCCGGATCCGTCACCAGGTGCTGCTCATCCGCCCGCAGGCACCGGTGGAGCCGGTGCGGCTGGAACGGGTGCGGCCGCGCACGCTGATCAGCATCATCGCGGGCGCCTTCGCCGCGTACTTCCTGCTCTCCCAGATCAGCAGCATCGACCCGGCGACACTGCTCGGCGAGGCGAACTGGATCTGGGTCATCGTGGCCGTGCTGGCCTCCGCGCTCAGCTACGTGGCGGCGGCGATGGCGCTGTCCGGCTTCGTGCCGGAGAAGCTGTCCTTCCTGCGCACCACGCTGGCGCAGATCGCCGGCTCCTTCGTGAAGCTGGTCGCCCCCGCCGCCATCGGCGGCGTGGCGCTGAACACGCGCTACCTGCAGAAGTCCGGTGTGCGCCCGGGCCTCGCGGTGGCGAGCGTGGGGGCCTCGCAGCTGGTCGGCCTCGGTTCGCACATCAGCCTGCTGCTGGTGTTCGGCTACATCACCGGCACCGAGAAGACGCCTTCGCTGTCGCCGTCCCGCACGGTGATGGCGGGTCTGCTGACGGCCGGCGTGCTGTTCCTGGTGGTCACCGCCGTCCCGCCGTTGCGGCGCTTCGTCTCCACGCGGGTGCGGGCGCTGTTCGCCGGGGTGGTGCCGCGCATGCTGGACGTGCTGCAGCAGCCGATGAAGCTCACCACGGGCATCGGCGGCACCCTGCTGCTGACCCTCGCCTTCGTGCTGTGCCTGGACGCCAGCATCCGCACCTTCCACGGCGAGGTGAACTTCGCGGCGATCGCGGTGGTCTTCCTGGCGGGCAACGCCCTGGGCTCCGCGGCCCCGACGCCGGGCGGCCTGGGCGCGGTCGAGGGCGCGCTGATCGCCGGTCTGACCACCATCGGCCACCTGGACTCGGCGACGGCCACCTCCGCGGTGCTGCTCTTCCGGGTGCTGACCTTCTGGCTGCCGGTGCTGCCCGGCTGGCTGGCGTTCACCACGCTCACCAGGCGGCAGGCACTGTGACGAGGGCCCACTGACAGGAGATGTCAGTGGGCCGCCCCTACGGTCCCCGGTCATGGACCCCACGCACGTCGTCGAGCTACGGCAGTACACGCTGCGCCCCGGCGCCCGGGACACCCTGGTCGAGCTGTTCGAGCGCGAGTTCGTCACCGGCCAGGAGGCCGCCGGGATCCGGGTCGGCGGCCGCTTCACCGACCTGGACGACCCGGACCGCTTCGTGTGGATGCGCGCCTTCCCCGGCATGCCCGCGCGGCTCCGCTCGCTGCACGCCTTCTACGGGGGCCCGCTGTGGCGGGCGCACCGGGACGCCGCCAACGCCACCATGACCGACTCGGACGACGTCCTGCTGCTGCGCGGCCCCGGCCACCGGGTGCCGCCGGACGCGGGGCAGGTCGTCGTGACCATCTGTCATCCCGCCGACCCGGAGGCCTTCGCCGGGGCACTCGCCGGGCCCGGCGGGCTGCCGCCGGACGCCGCGGTGCACCGCAGCGAGCACGCCGTGAACGACTTCCCGGCGCTGCCGGTCCGCACCGGCGAGGACGTCGTCCTGTGGTTCACCGCCTTCCCCGACGCCCGGCCGCGGCCCGGACTGCCCGTCCTGCCCGCCGGGGTGGCCGATCACCCGCTGCTGCGGCCCGTGCAGCGGCTGCGGCTGGCGCCGGTACGCGTCCCGGCGCCCGGACCCGACGGGGCTCAGCGCAGGACGTCGCCGAGGTCGTAGCCGACCGGCTCCTCCAGCTGGGCGTAGCTGCAGCCGGCGGGGTCGCGGTCGGGGCGCCAGCGGCGGAACTGGGCGGTGTGCCGGAAGCGGTCACCCTGCATGTGGTCGTAGGCGACCTCCAGGACGAGTTCGGGTCGCAGGGGGATCCAGGAGAGGTCCTTGCCCGCGCTCCAGCGGCTCTGGGCCCCCGGCATCCGGCCGCCCGGCGCGGCCTCCGCCCAGTCCGCCCAGGGGTGGCCCTCGGTGGAGTCCATGCGCAGCGGCTCCAGCTCGCCGACCAGTTCCTCGCGGCGGCGCATCGGGAAGGACGCGCAGACGCCGACGTGCTGGAGACGGCCGGCGGCGTCGTGCAGGCCGAGCAGCAGGGAGCCGACCACGGGACCGGACTTGTGCCAGCGGAAGCCGGCGAGCACGCAATCGGCGGTGCGCTCGTGCTTCACCTTGAACATGGTGCGTTCGTCGGGCCGGTAGCCGAGGTCCGGGGGCTTGGCGACGACGCCGTCCAGGCCCGCGCCCTCGTACTGCTCGAACCACCGCCGCGCCAGCTCGATGTCGGTGGTGGCGGGGGCGACGTGGACCGGCGCCCCCGCCGGGCCGAGCGCGTCGACCAGGGCCTGGCGGCGCCAGGTCTGCGGGTCGGCCATCAAGGAGCGGTCGCCGAGCGCCAGCAGGTCGAAGGCGACGAGGGAGGCGGGGGTGCGTTCGGCGAGCTGCCGCACCCGGGAGTCGGCGGGGTGGATGCGCTCCAGCAGCGCGTCGAAGTCCAGCCGTCCCTCGCGGGCGATGACGATCTCCCCGTCGACGACGGCGCGCGGCGGCAGTTCGGCGCGGACCGCCTCGACGACCTCCGGGAAGTAGCGCGTCAGGGGCTTGCCGGTGCGGCTGCCGATCTCCACCTCGGCGCCGTCCCGGAAGACGATGGCGCGGAACCCGTCCCACTTGCCCTCGTACAGCATGCCGGGCGGGATCGCGGCGGCGGACTTGGCGAGCATCGGCTTCAGGGGCGGCATCACCGGCAGGTCCATGCGGCGATTCTCCGCCCGACAGGCGCCGCCCGCCCGTCGGGCCTACCGTGTCGGGGACGGAAGAGGCGGTGCCGGGAGAGGCGGTGACGGCATGGCGGAGGCGGTCGAGCTGACCGTCGGCGAGCGGACGGTCCGGATCTCGAACCCGGGGAAGGTGTACTTCCCGGAACCGGGCTTCACCAAGCTGGACGTGGCCCGCTACTACCTGGCGGTCGGCGACGGCGTCCTGCGGGCGCTGCGCGACCGGCCGACGACCATGGAGCGCTACCCGGACGGCGTCGGGGGCGAGTCGTTCTTCCAGAAGCGCGCGCCGAAGAACACCCCGGACTGGATCCCCACCGGCCGCATCCGCTTCCCCTCCGGCCGGTACGCCGACGAGATCTGCCCGACCGAGACCGCCGCGGTCGTCTGGGGCGCCAACCTCGGCTGCCTCACCTTCCACCCCTGGCCGGTCCGGCGGGGCGACCTCGACCACCCGGACGAGCTGCGCATCGACCTCGACCCGCAGCCGGGCACCGACTTCTCCGACGCGGTGGTCGTCGCCGGCGAACTGCGCGGGCTGCTGGAGGAACTGGGCCTGCGCGGCTGGCCGAAGACCTCCGGCGGGCGGGGCCTGCACGTCTTCGTCCCCATCGAGCCCGCGTGGACGTTCACGGGGGTACGGCGGGCCGCCATCGCCATCGCCCGCGAGATGGAGCGGCGGATGCCCGGCCAGGTGACCAGCGCGTGGTGGAAGGAGGAGCGCGGCGAGAAGATCTTCGTCGACTACAACCAGACCGCGCGCGACCGCACCATCGCCTCCGCCTACTCCGTACGGCCCAGGCCGCACGCCCCGGTCTCGGCGCCGCTGCGCTGGGAGGAGGTGCCGCAGGTGCACCCGCGGGACTTCGACCTGGTCACGATGCCCGCGCGGTACGCCGAGCTGGGCGACGTCCACGCGGACATGGAGGAGCGGGCCTACCGGCTGGACGCCGTGCTGGAACTGGCCGAACGCGACGAACACGACCACGGGCTCGGCGACATGCCGTACCCGCCGGACCACCCCAAGATGCCCGGCGAACCGCTGCGCGTCCAGCCGAGCAGGGCCCGCCGCAAGCCGGCCGACGGGGGCGCCGGGGACTGACGACGCGGCAGACCCGTGTGCCCGGGCGCCCGGCGCGGCGCTGGGCCGGGCACGACGGCGCACGGCACGTCGCACGCCTCGGGGCGGCGGCGCAGGAGACGGGCGGTTCGGTACGGCACCACCGCACGGCGCGGCACCCCCTACGACCCCACGCACCGCACGAAACAGGCCGCGGTACGGCGCGAATCGGCGCCCGCCGCGCGGCGCGGCCCGGCACGGACACGCCGCGCGTCACAGCACGGCACAGCGCGCCCCGCATGGCACCACGCACGACCCGCGGCGCGGCACGCCCCCGGCCCCCGAGGGGCCGGAGGGCGGCGCGACCCCTTCCCAGCGGGGCCGCACTGACGCATCATCAGGCCCATGCCCGCGCCTCGACCCGTGCCCCTGGACGAGTACCCGGTCCATCAGATCGCCCGTTCCATGCGCCACGTCGCGACCGGTGACCGCAACGCCTACGACCGTTCGATCTTCCACTTCTTCGACCACGAGGGCCGGGCCCTGCTCATCACGGGCCTCGGCGTCCACCCCAACCTCGGCGTCACCGACGCCTACGCGACCCTGACCCGCGGCACCGGCATGCTCGCGGTGCGCGCCTCCGACGCGCTCGGCGAGGACCGGATGCGGCAGCAGGTCGGGCCGTTGCGCGTCGACGTCCTGGAACCGCTCCGCAGGCTCCGGCTGACCTGCGACGACGAGTTCCTCTCCTACGACCTGGAATGGGAGGCCGCCTTCCCGGCCGTCGAGGAGCCGCACCACGCCCAGTACCGGGGCGGCCGGCTCTTCCTGGAGGCCAGCCGCTTCGTGCAGGCCGGCACCTGCCACGGCGTGGTCCGCACCGGCGACGGCGAGGAGATCCGCGTGGAACGCGGTCGCTGGACGGCCACGCGGGACCGCAGCTGGGGCGTGCGCCCGGTGCCCGGCGAGGCTCCGGGGCGGGCCGAGGAGGAGCACCGCCCGCGGGGTTTCCACTGGCTGTGGATACCGATCCGGTTCGACGACCGCTTCGTCATGGTGATCGCCCAGGAGGACGCCGAGGGCTACCGCTCCCTGGACGAGGCCCTGCAGATCACCGAGCACGGCCCGGACCGGCAACTGGGCCGCGCCCGGGTCGACATCACCTACCGGGAGGGCACCCGCACACCGGTCTCGGCCGTCGTCCACCTCGACGGCGGGAAGATCGGGGCCGAGGTGCTGGTCTCCAGCCCGCTCGCGGTCGGCGCGGGCTACCCGCCCGCCCGCGACTGGCAGCACGGCGAGTGGAAGGGCCGCGGCTGGCTCGACCGCCGTGCGTATGACCTGACGGATCCGGCGGTGACCGCGCCCGCCGCGTACGGAGTCACCGACCACGCCGCGCGTTTCGCCTGGGACGGCCGGGTCGGCTACGGCATCTTTGAGCACGGCAGCTTCGGCCGCCACTCCCCCAGCGGCTTCACCGGTCAGGAGGCCATGTGACAACGGTGCGCACCACCACCCGCGACCCCCGACTGCTGCGCAGTCGCCTCGACGAGTGGCTGGCCGCGAAGCACCCCGGCGCCCACTGCCGCGGCGTGCACCTGCCGGCCGCGAACGGCCTGTCCAGCGAGACCGTCCTGTTCGACCTGGCCGTCCCCCACCCGGCGGGCACCGCGCGGCAGCGCATCCGCCCCTGCGTGCTGCGGCTGGCCGGCGACCCCGACGCGTACGCCGTCTTCCCGACGTACGACATGGCCGAGCAGTACCGCGTCATGCGGACGGTCGCGGCCCGCACCCGCGTCCCCGTGCCCGAACTGCTGTGGCTGGAGCCGGACCCGGGGCCGCTCGGCGCGCCGTTCTTCGTCATGGAACGGGTCCCCGGCCGCGTCCCGCCGGACGTCATGCCGTACACCTACGGCGGCAACTGGCTCTTCGACGCCTCCGAGGAGGAGCGGGCACGGCTGGAGCGTTCGACGGTGCGGGTGCTCGCCGAACTCCACACCGTCCCCGGCGAGGGGACCCTGCGCGCGCACGTCGACGCCCAACGGGCCTACTACGAATGGGTCGTCGACGGGCGGACCCGTTCCCCCCTCGTCGAGCGGGCCTTCGCCTGGCTGGAGAAGCACTGGCCCGCCGACCCCGGCCCGTCGGTGCTCAGCTGGGGCGACGCCAGGATCGGCAACATCGTCTACGACGCGGACTTCACCCCGGTCGCGGTCCTCGACTGGGAGATGGCCTCCTCCGGCCCCCGCGAACTCGACCTGGCCTGGCTGGTGTACCTGCACCGCTTCTTCCAGGACCTCACCGTCACCGCCGGCTTCCCCGGCATGCCGGACTTCCTCGACCGCGACCGGACCGCCGCGACCTACGCCGAACTCACCGGGCACACCCCGCGCGACCTGGACTTCCACCTCCTGTACGCCGCGCTGCGGCACGCGGTCGTGATGCTGCGGATCGGCCACCGCCAGATCCACTTCGGGGAGCGCGAGACGCCGGCCGACCCCGACGCGCTGATCCTGCACCGGGACACGCTGCAGGCGATGGTGGAGGGCCGCCACCGCTGACCCCGGCGACAGGCGAGGACCTCACGTTCCGTGACCGCGGGGTCGTCCGGGGCGCCCACGGCGGCGCCCCGGGCGGCCCCGCGGCCCGTCGCGACTCCCCCCGGGGGGGCGGGCGCTCCTCACGACCTGCGCCCGGACGCCATCCGTGCCACCCTGACGGGGGAACGGGATGATGTTATTCACCCGTTTGTCATGTCGTGCACCGCCGTGTCCTGGTACGGGCTGCGAACCTCGGTCGGGAGGGGACCGTGCCGTCGTGAGGAGTACGCATGCACCAACACCTCGCCCGTGGCGTCACGGCCGCCCTCCTGCTGGGAACCTCCGCGTTCGTCACCATGCCGGCCCACGCCGCGCCCGCGGACCCCTCGTCCCCCACGGTCTTCGCCCACCGGGGCGCCTCCACCGAAGCCCCCGAGAACACCCTGGCGGCCGTGCGCCGGGCCCACGAGCAGCACATCGCGTGGATCGAGAACGACGTCCAGCGCACCAAGGACGGGGCCCTGGTCGTGATCCACGACGCGACGCTGAACCGCACCACCGACGTCGAGCAGGTCTTCCCCGACCGCGCCCCCTGGCGCGTCGCCGACTTCACGCTCGCCGAGATCCGCCGGCTCGACGCCGGCAGCTGGTTCGCGCCCCGCTTCCGCGGCGAGCGGGTCCCCACCCTCCAGGAGTACCTGCAGCTCCTCGACCGGAACCAGCAGGGGCTGCTGCTGGAACTCAAGCAGCCCGAGCTCTACCCCGGCGTCGAGCAGCAGACCGTCGACGCCCTCCAGAAGGCCGGCTGGCTCGACCAGGCGCACCTCGCCGGCCGGCTGGTCATCCAGAGCTTCAGCGCCGACGCCCTGCGCCGCACCCACGAACTGCGCCCGGCCGTCGTGACCGGGTTCCTGGGCAGCCCGCCCGTCTCCCGCCTGAAGGAGTACGCGGCCTTCGCCGACCAGATCAACCCGGACGAGAAGGACGTCACGTACGCCTACGTGCAGGCCGTGCACAGCGTCGACGGCCCCGACGGCAAGCCGCTGCGCGTGAACGCGTGGACGGTCGACGACCTGACCACCGCCGTCCGCATGGCGGCCCTGGGGGCCGACGGCATCATCACCAACCGCCCGGACGTCATCCGCAACGGCGTGCAGTGACCCGGACGGGAGGCCGCGCGGCCCGTTGAACCGCCCGGCCCACGGCGACGTACGAGTCTCTGTGGGTGGCACCGGGCCGCCGACGCCGGAGGAAGGGCCCAACGATCCCCGTGGATGCGAGCCGTC
Organism: Streptomyces sp. NPDC111520; assembly: GCF_055635295.1. Lineage (NCBI taxonomy): Bacteria > Bacillati > Actinomycetota > Actinomycetes > Kitasatosporales > Streptomycetaceae > Streptomyces > Streptomyces sp. NPDC111520. The sequence goes on from NZ_JBVKBW010000017.1 coordinate 66,425, forward strand.
CCGTCAGCACCGCGCGCGAAGGCCACGCCCGGCCCGAGGTGCCGGGCCTCGAAGGGCTCCGCGGCCTGGCCGCCCTGTACGTACTGCTGTTCCACTGCTGGCTCTACACGTTCCCCGGGTATCCCGACAGTTCGGCCCCGCGGTGGCTGGACGGGCTCATGTACGGGCGCCTCGCCGTCGTCTTCTTCCTGGTGCTGTCCGGGTTCTCGCTGGCCGTCGCCCCGGCGCGGGACGGCTGGCGGCTGGGCGGTGCCCCCCGTTTCCTGCGCCGCCGGGCCTGGCGCATCCTGCCCCCGTACTGGGCGGCGCTCGCGGCGAGCCTGGTCATCGCCCGGTACGTGGTGCCGGCCTCGCACTTCGGGCCGCCCACCGGCGCGACGGTCGTGGTGTACGGCCTCCTCGGTCAGGACGTGCTGAACGCGCCGACGCCGAACGGCACGTTCTGGTCGATCGCCGTGGAGGCGGAGCTCTACCTGCTCTTCCCGCTGCTGCTGCTCGTGCGGCGGCGGCTGGGCGCCGTGGTGCTGGTCGCGGGGGCGGCGCTGCCGGTCGTGGTGTACGGCCTGATGGCGCCGGGCGCGTCCCCGGTGGAGGGGGACAACTGGCTCACCCCGCACCTGGCGCCGGTGTTCGTCGCCGGGCTGGTGGGCGCGGGGATCGTCGTCGCCTCGGCGCGCGTCCGGCGTCTGCCGTGGCACTGGTTCGCCGTGGCGTCCGCCGCGCCCGTCGCGGCGCTCGCCGCCGTCAAGGGCCGGGTCTGGACGGTGGACCACTACTTCTGGGTGGACCTCGCCGTCGTCCCCGCCATGACGATGCTGATCGCCGCGGTCGCCACGGGCCGGCCGGCCTTCCTGCTCCGGCTGCTGACCGCACGTCCCGTCCGGGGCCTGGGCAACGTGTCGTACAGCCTCTACCTGGTCCACCTGCCGGTCGTCATGGCCGTCATCCGGCGCGTGGCGCCGCGGTTCGTCGCCCCGGGACTGCCCACGTTCTGGTTCACGCTCCTGGTGGCGTTGCCCGTTTCGCTGCTGGCGGCGTGGCTGTTCGCCCGGGTCTTCGAGCTGCCCTTCAAACGGCACCGCTCCTGGAAGTCCCTGCCGGTGCTGCGCCGTTCCGTCGCTGCGGCCCCGGCACGGCGCGAACCGGCCGGGGTCACTCCGGCGGGTCCGTGACGTCCGGCCCACTCCGACGGCAGGGGCCCACGGCAACGGCAGAGGCCCACGGCGTCCGGACCGGCCGGACTCCGTGGGCCTCCGCTCTCGCGTCGGTCAGTAGACCGGCTTGTCCGGCTCGATCGTGTTGACCCAGCCGATGACGCCGCCGCCGACGTGGACCGCGTCGGCGAAGCCCGCGGCCTTCAGCACGGCGAGGACCTCGGCGGAGCGGACACCGGTCTTGCAGTGCAGGACGATCTTCTTGTCCTGCGGGAGGTCCTGGAGGGCGTTGCCCATGAGGAACTCGTTCTTGGGGATCAGCCGGGCGCCCGGGATGGAGACGATCTCGTACTCGTTGGGCTCGCGGACGTCGATGATGTCGATGTTCTCGCCGTCGTCGATCCACTCCTTGAGCTGCTTCGGAGTGATCGTCGACCCCATCGCCGCCTCCTGCGCCTCCTCGGAGACGACGCCGCAGAAGGCCTCGTAGTCGATGAGCTCGGTGACGGTCGGGTTCTCGCCGCAGACCGCGCAGTCGGGGTCCTTGCGGACCTTGACCTGGCGGTACTGCATCTCCAGGGCGTCGTAGATCATCAGGCGGCCGACCAGCGGCTCGCCCGTGCCGGTGAGGACCTTGATCGCCTCGGTGACCTGGATGGAGCCGATGGACGCGCACAGCACGCCCAGGACGCCGCCCTCGGCGCAGGAGGGCACCATGCCCGGCGGCGGGGGCTCGGGGTAGAGGCAGCGGTAGCAGGGGCCGTGCTCGGACCAGAAGACCGACGCCTGGCCGTCGAAGCGGTAGATGGAGCCCCAGACGTACGGCTTGTTCAGCAGCACGCACGCGTCGTTGACCAGGTAGCGGGTCGCGAAGTTGTCCGTGCCGTCGACGATCAGGTCGTACTGGCTGAAGATCTCCATCACGTTGTCGGCCTCGAGCCGCTCCTCGTGAAGGACCACGTTGACGTACGGGTTGATGCCCTTGACGCTGTCGCGGGCGGACTCCGCCTTGGAGCGGCCGATGTCCGCCTGGCTGTGGATGATCTGGCGCTGCAGGTTGGACTCGTCGACCTCGTCGAACTCCACGATGCCGAGCGTGCCCACACCGGCGGCGGCCAGGTACATCAGGGCGGGCGAGCCGAGACCGCCGGCGCCCACGCAGAGCACCTTCGCGTTCTTCAGCCGCTTCTGCCCGTCCATCCCCACATCGGGGATGATCAGGTGGCGGGAGTACCTGCGGACCTCGTCGACGGTGAGCTCGGCGGCCGGCTCGACCAGGGGTGGCAGCGACACGGGGACTCCGTTTGTCGATCGATCACTACGGGTGGTTCTCCCCGTAACACTGCCACGCCCTTCTTCATTCCAAGACCGCCGTCCCGAGGACCGAGACGATTCTTGGTCACATGCTGGGCGGCGGCTGACGGCGCAGCATCCGCGAGGCCTCGTCCCAGTAGGCCGGAAGGCCGTCCCATGCCGCGTGGTCGGTGCGGTCGGTGAAGTAGACCGTCGACGCGCCCTGCCAGCGGGCGATCCGCATCGCGTTCTCCAGGTGCGGTGCGGGGACGCCGTGCACCAGGTGGCAGAAGCGCTCCGGCGGGTGGGCGGCCGTCCACTCCGGGGCCTCCGACCAGCGGTACTGCGTCCAGGGCCCGGCGAAGGTCACCAGCTGGTCGGCGGCCTGGGCGTACCCCTCGTACGGGTGGCAGCCGTGGCCCAGCACGATGTGCCCGGTGCTGCCGCCCTCCACGCTCAGCAGCGCGCGCAGGGTGGTGATCACCCGCCGGCAGTCCGGCAGCTCCGAACTCGTGGTGGGGGCGCGGTCGAGGTAGAAGCCGTCGACCCGGTACCAGTCGAGGAAGCGGTGCGCGTCGGCGACCAGCTGGCCGAAGGGGCGCGCCCCGTGCCGGGTGTCCAGGTAGCCGAGCACGGGCACGGCCGCGTCGCGGAGCCGGGCGCACGCCTCGGTGTAGAGCGGGTCGACCCGGGCGCCGGGGCCGCGCGCCACGTTGAGCACCACCCAGTGCATCGGGGCGCCGGGGCGGGCCAGTTCGGCCCACTCGCCCGGGGCGACCAGCGGGTGCGCGTACGCGGGGACCCCGAAGCCCAGTCCGTCGCAGCGGTCGACCGGCCTGCGCAGGCCGCTCGGATTCACACGCGGCATGCCGCCTCCATCCAGACGTCGGCGAGGGATTCCTCGAGGGCGATGCGCGGTCGCCAGCCGAGGCGGTCGCGGGCGGTGCGGATGTCGGCCTGCTGCCAGACGCCGCAGCCGTCGGGGTAGTGGGGGTGGGTGTTGCCGTTCGCCGTCAGGTGCGGGTCCTCGACCTCGTGGAGGGCGCCCGCGTAGCCCGCGGCGTTGGCCAGCGCCGCGGCGACCTCGCGCAGCGGTACGGCGCGGCCCGTGCCGATGTTGACCAGGCCCTGGGCGGCGGACAGCGAGGCCGCGTGCACGGCGCGGGCCACGTCGCGCACGTCCACGAAGTCCCGCTGCACGCCGAGGCCGGTCAGCTTCAGGTCGCCGTCGCCGGTCTGCATGGCCCGGCGCATCGCCTCCGCGAGCCGTCCGATGGGCGAGGCGGTGGGCGTCCCCGGCCCGACCGGGGTGAAGACCCTCAGCACGACCGCGTCGAGCCCGGAGCCCAGCACCAGTTCCGTCCCGGCGAGCTTGCTGACCCCGTACGGGCCGCCCGGCCGGGGCACGGCGTCCTCGGCCGTCGAGGAACCGGTGGGCGAGGGCCCGTACTCGGCGGCGCAGCCCACCTGGACCAGCCGGGCCGAGGTGGCGCTGCGGCGCATCGCCTCGCACACGGAGGCGACCGCGATCGTGTTGTGCCGGGTCAGGTCGCGGGCCCCGCCGCGCGTGGCGCCCGCGCAGTTGACGACGACCCCGGGATGGACGGCGTCCATGAAGCGGGCCAGGGCGCCGGGGCTGCCGGACGACAGGTCGAAGCGCACGTCGGCGTCGTCGCTGCGGCCGAGCGCGGTCAGCTGCACGGCGGGGTCGGCCAGCAGCCGCTCGGCCACGTGGCGGCCGACGAATCCGTTGGCGCCCAGGAGGAGGACTCTCATCGCGAGCGCCTCCGCTGCGCGTGCCGTGGCCGGGGGTGCGGGTGGGTCATCGTGGGTTGCTCCTTGGCTTCTTCTTCGGAACTGCGGGGTGTGCCGGGCCGGGCCGGCCACCGCCCGCTCATCGCGGCGCCGCCGCGGCCGTGTACGCGGAGGCGCGCGAGAGCGTGGTCAGGGCGTGGGCCGCCAGCGCCAGGGCGGCGGCCGCGCAGGCCAGGGCCGGGACGGCGGCCGGCGGCAGGGGGAACCGGTCCAGCAGGGCGGCGGCGAGGGCCACGGCCTCGGTGGCGCAGGCGAGCCCGGTGCCGATGGCGGCCGGGTCCGGGTGGCCGTGCACCGCGAGCAGCCGCGCGGTGAACAGCAGCAGGGCGAGCGCGGCCGGGCCGGCCAGCGCCCCGGGCGTCAGCGGGGCCCCGGCCACGGCGCGGGCTGCGCACAGCAGCGCGAGCACGCAGCCGAGGAAGAGCGCCAGCGTGCCCGCCAGCAGCGGCCGTACGGAGCCGCCGAACTCCTCCAGGGTGCGGCTGCGCAGCAGATGGCCGCGGGAACGCACGGCGAAGCGGTGGGCGCACCAGGCGGCGGGTGCGAGGGAGAGCGCCAGCGCGGTCAGTTCGGCGGCGTCCGCGGCGGGCAGCACGCCCCCGGCGAGACCGTCGACGGCGCGCGGCCCGTACAGCCCGAAGCCCACCAGCCAGTAGCTCCACACCGCGCCGCCCGGGCCCGTGCCGTACGGCGCCCGCAGCGGTCCGCGGCGCAGGGCGGCCAGGAGCGCGAGCAGCAGCAGCGGCACGGCCACGGCGACCACGGTGAGCGGCGGCAGCACGCGCAGCGCCCCGCTCGCGGCGGCGCAGACGGCGCCCGGGGCGAGGGCGAGCAGCAGGGCGGGGCGGCCGGTGGGCCGGCCCGTGGCGGGCGCGGCACCGGCGCGGGGCACCCGGGCGTACAGCTCCTCGGCGAGGGTGAAGACGTCGCGGTGCCGGAAACCCGCCGCGACGCGGTCGGTGACGCCCTGCGCCTCCAGTCCCGCCACGATCTCCAGCGGGTCGACGGCCTCGGCGCACAGCTCCTTGTGGCGGTGCATCAGGCCGCGGACGGGGTCGGCGGGCCCGCGTCTGCGGGGGCCGGTCCTGCGGGCGCCGGTCTCGCCCTCCTGCACGTGGCTCATGCGCGCTCCCGCCCCTCGGCTCCGGCGTACGCGGGCTCACGGGCGGCCAGCGCCCAGGCGGGGGCGGCCGTCCAGCGCCCCGGGACACGGGATTCGGCGGGCCTGCCGAAGGGGACGGGGGTGCCGTCCGGATCGATCAGCGGGGCGTGCCGCCCGGGCGTGTGGGCCACCAGGTCGAGGTAGATCTCGCGGAAGGCCGCCAGGTTCCGCTCGACGGTGAAGAGTTCCAGGGCGCGTTCGCGCGCGGCGGCGCCCAGCCGCTGCCGGCGCTCGGGGTCGCGCAGCAGGGCGACGCAGGCCTCGGCGAGCGCCTTCGGGTTGCGCGGCGGCACGACCAGGCCGGTGCCGCCGATGACCTCCCGTACGGCGCCGACGTCCGTCGAGACGGTGGCCCGGCCGCAGAACATGGCCTCGACCAGGGTGACCGGGAATCCCTCGACGACGCTGGAGAGCACGACCACGTCACCGGCCGCGTACGCGTCGGGCAGCGCCGGGGCGCCCGGCGAGCCGAGCTCCTCGAAGGTGACCGGGTTCTCCCCCGCGGTCACGGCGTCGGCCGCCTCGTCCGGGAAGAGCTGCGCCGCCAGGGCGCGGCAGCGCTCCAGGTGCGCGGGGTCGCCCTCGCCGGCGCGGACGACCCGCAGCCGCGCCCCGGGCTCCTCCTTGCGCACCTCCCCGAAGGCGTGCAGCAGCCCGGTCAGGTCCTTGCCGGGGTCGACCCGGCCGACCCACACCAGTGTGGGGTCGCCCTCCTCGGCCTCGGCGGCGGGCTCGGGCAGGGGTCCCTGGTAGCCGGGGTAGACCGTGCGGACCCGGTCCCGCTCGGCGCCGCAGTGCTCCTGCCAGCGGCGCGCGTGGGCGTTGCCGGGGGTGACCAGGGCGGCCCCGCGGTAGGCCTCGCCCGCCAGGTGGCGGTGGAAGGCGGCGAGCAGGGCGCGTACGGGGGCGGGCAGGCCCGCGGCGCGGTGCAGCAGCAGGGTCTCGCGCAGCCGCACGCCGTACTCGGTCACCAGCAGCGGTGTGCCGAAGAACCGTTTGGCCAGCAGCGCGGGCAGCAGGGCGGTGCCACCCGTCACGGCGTGGCAGAGGTCGGCGGTGGCGAGGGCGTCGCCGAACTCGTCGTACCAGGGCGCGGAGAGCGGCCGCAGCACGCGCTCCAGCTGGTCGGCGGCGAGCAGCAGGTCGCCCACCCCGGCGTCCGCGACGAGGGGCCGCGCGCCGGGCGCCCGGCAGACCTCCTCCAGCACGCGCACCGCGTGCTCGGAGCGGAGCAGCACCGGCAACCCGCCGTCTTCGCGGGCGAGTTCGGCGAGGGCGTAGAGCGCGGAGGCGAAACGGTCCGCCACGCCGTTGGCGCCGGCGTCGCCCGCCAGCACCCCGACGAGGTCGCGGTACTGCTCCAGCGCCTGCGCCCGCCGGCGGCGCGCCTTGCCCGACACGGCCCCCGGACCCGGCGCGGGCCCCCACAGCGGCAGCGCGCGCACGCCGGTCACCTGGGGTGGCAGCGCCACCAGCCCCCCGGCCTCGGCCCGTTCGGTCCTGCCCAGCGCGTACACCGCGAACTCGTGCCCGGTGAGCCCGCGTACGAGCCGGTCGACCCAGGCGCCCCCCTCACCCCGGGCGTACGGATAACCACCCTCCGCGAGTAATGCGATACGCACGTCTGCCCCCTCTCGGCACCGGTCTGTTCGGGCGCGATGACCGTATTCCGGCGAAGTGGGGGCACGACGGACGGTTGTCCGCCGTGCCACCGAAAGGGGTGAAGAGACGTGACTTTCCCCGGCGTTGCGCGTTGTGACCGGGTAGACGTCTGCCGGGTGGTCCACGGGCGTGCGGAGGCGGCGCGGATCACTCCCGCGCGCACCGCGGGTGCCTGTCACCGTGAACGGCATGAAGCGCGCTGCCATGACGACGACGCCGGAGAGTGTCCCGGCGCGCTGACCCATGTCACGACGAAGCCCCGGGGCGAGTGCCCCGGGGCTTTCGTCTGCGGTCACTCGCCCTCCGTCCGCGAGGAGACCGTCATGCACGACCACCGCAGACTCGGCCGCGAGCTCGGCCTGTTCGACACCGACCCGCTGATCGGCGCGGGACTGCCCTGCTGGCTGCCGGACGGCGCCGCCGTCCGGCACGCGCTGGAACGCCCGCATCCGCGCGCAGGGCCCGCCCGGGCCGGTGGCCGGGAGCGGAGGCTCCCGGCCGGTGGCACACCGCCGGCCCCGGACGCAGCCGCCGGGGGACGGCACGCCTGCCGTGCCCCCGCCGTGCGTCAGGCGGTGGGTGCCAGGGCGCGGCGGGCGGCCCGCCGCGCGGCGGACTCCTCCGGGTCGAGGACCGGGACCGCCGCCAGCAGCCCCTTGGTGTACTCGTGCTCCGGCGCCTCGTAGACCTGCGCCGCGGGCCCGTACTCCACGACCCGGCCCGCCCGCATCACCGCGACGTTGTCGCTGACCTGGCGCACCACGGCCAGGTCGTGGGCGATGAAGACCAGCGCGAGACCCAGCTCGCGCTGCAGTTCGCCGAGCAGCCCGATGACCTGCGCCTGCGTCGTGACGTCCAGCGCCGAGACCGGTTCGTCGCAGACGATCAGCCGCGGCTCGGGCGCCAGCGCCCGGGCGATGCCGACGCGCTGCCGCTGTCCGCCGCTGAACTCGTGCGGGTAGCGGTGGTACCAGTCGGGGTCGAGTCCGACCCGTTCCAGCAGTTCGCGCACGCGGGCGGTGACCGCGGCGTCGTCGAGCACGCCGGCCGTCCGCAGCGGGTCCGCGACGGACTCGCCGATGCTGCGCCGCGGGTTGAGCGAGGACACCGGGTCCTGGAACACCATCTGCAGCCCCGATGCGCCCGCGCCGGAGCGCACGCCGGGCCGCCGCAGTTCGCCGCCCGTGGGCTCCAGGAGCCCCACCAGCATCCGTCCCAGCGTGGTCTTGCCGCTGCCGCTCTCCCCGACGACGCCGAGCGTCTCGCCCGCGCGCACGGTGAGCGAGACGCCGTCGACCGCCGCGACCCGGGCGCCGCGCCGGCCGAACTCCCGCCGTACGCCGACGGCTTCGAGGAGCACCTCGCCCGTGACGCCGCCGCGCGGCCGCGCCGTCCCCACCCGCGGGACCGCGGCCACCAGGTTCCGGGTGTACGGCTGCCGGGGCGCGCCCAGCACCGTGCCGACCGGTCCGCGCTCCACGGCGCGGCCGTCCTTCATGACCAGGACCTCGTCGACGCTCCCGGCCACCACGCCCAGGTCGTGCGTGACCAGCAGCAGCCCCATCCCGGTCTCCTGGCGCAGGTCGCCGAGCAGGTCGAGGATCTGCGCCTGGACGGTGACGTCGAGCGCCGTCGTCGGTTCGTCGGCGACGAGCAGCCGCGGCTCGCAGGCGAGCGCCATGGCGATGAGGGCCCGCTGGCGCATGCCGCCGCTGAACTCGTGCGGCCGGAAACGGGCCCGCCGCGGGGCGTCGGCGATGCCGACCCGGTCGAGCACCTCGACCGCCCGCGCGCGGGCCGCGCGCCGGGACGCCCCCGGGTGGTGCACCCGGTACACCTCGGCGATCTGGTCGCCGATCGCGAAGTAGGGGTCGAGCGAGGACAGCGGGTCCTGGAAGACCATCGCCGCCAGCCCGCCGCGCAGGCCGCGCAGTTCCTTCTCCCCCGCGGTGAGGACGTCGACGCCGGCCACCCGCACCGAGCCGCCGATCCGCGCCCCGCTGCCGCGGTGCAGTCCCAGCAGGGTGAAGGCGGTGGCGCTCTTGCCGCTGCCGGACTCGCCGACGATGCCCAGGGCCCCGCCCTGTTCCAGGGAGAAGGAGAGCCCGTCCACGGCGCGCACGGTGCCCGTGCCGGTGGGGAAGTCGATCGTGAGGTCCTCGACCTCGATCAGCGGTGACGTCATGCCAGCACCACCCGTCGGTCGGCCACCGCGTACAGGACGTCCGCGACGGCGTTGGCGAGGACCACGAAGAACCCGGTGACCAGCACGAGCCCGACGACGACCGGCAGGTCCTCGGTCCGCACCGAGTCCACCAGGCTCTTGCCGAGGCCGGGGATGCCGAAGAGCGACTCGGTGAGCACCGCGCCGCCGAACATCGTCCCGAGGTCCAGCGCGGTGAGCGCGATGACCGGCGGCAGCGCGCCGCGCAGCGCGTGGCGCCCGATGACGGAGCGCTCGCGGACGCCGTAGGCGCGGAAGGTGCGCACGTGGTCCTCGGAGAGCGTGTCCAGCATCGATCCGCGGGTCAGCCGGGCGTACTTGGCGCTCTCCAGGATGGCCAGCGAGAGCCAGGGCAGCACCAGGTTCCAGGCCCACTGCTCGGGGTCCTCGGTCAGCGGGACGTAGGACGGGAAGGGCAGCCAGCCCAGCACCGAGACGAACAGCAGCATCAGCAGGATGCCGATGATGAAGACCGGCACGGCGTTGCCCGCGAGGGTGACCGCGGTCAGCAGCCGTTCGGTGAGCCCGCCGTGGCGCAGCGCCGAGAGCACACCGGTGCCGACGCCGATGACCAGCCACAGCACCATCGCGCCGAGGGAGAGCGAGGCGGTGGCGGGCAGCCGCTGCGCGAGCAGGGAGGTGACCTGTTCGCCGCTCTGGTACGAGAAGCCCAGGCAGGGGGCGCCGCAGTGCTCGGTGCCGACGCCGGTGCTGATGTCGGTACCGGCGAACAGGCCGTGCAGGAAGTGCGCGTACTGCGCGAAGGCGGGGTCGTCGAGGCCCAGCTGGGTGCGGACCTGGGCGACCTGGTCGGCGGTGCACTTGGGCCCGCAGGCCAGCCGGGCCGGGTCGCCGGGCAGGACGTAGAAGAGCGCGTAGACCGCGACGCTCAGCACGAGCAGCACGAGCAGCGCCGCCAGCAGGCGGCGCAGCGCGAAGCGGGTGAGGAGCGTCATGGGCGCGCCTCCTTCCGCCTGCGGGTCACGGCGCGCAGGCGGCTGCCCGCCCGCGGGTCGAGGGCGGTGCGCACGCCGTCGCCGAGCGCGGTGAACGCGAGGACGGTGACGAAGATCAGGCCGGCGGGCAGCAGCACGTACGTCGGGTCGGCCTGGTACCAGGTGGTCGCGGAGGAGAGCATCTGTCCCCAGGAGGGTGTGGGCGGCTTGACGCCGATGCCGAGGAAGGACAGCCCGGCCTCCGAGGCGATGTTGGACGGCACCAGCAGCGCGCTGTACGTCACCACGGGCGCGGCCAGCGAGGGCAGCAGTTCGCGGCGGGCGATCCGCCAGCGGCCGGCGCCGCCGAGCCGGGCGGCGGCCACGTAGTCGAGGGACTTCAGGCTGAGCGTCTGGGCCCGGACGATGCGGGAGGTGCCGCCCCAGCCGAGCAGGCCGAGGACGAGGACCAGCAGCACCGGCCGCGGGAAGCCGGCGGGCACGATCGCCAGCAGGGCGATGGAGAAGACCAGGGTGGGCAGCGCCAGCATGACGTCGGTGGTCCGGCTGAGCAGGTTGTCCAGGAAGCGGTTGCCGAGTCCGGCGGCGAGGCCGACCGCGACCCCGATGACGACCTGGACGACGGTGGCGGCGAGGCCGATGCCGAGCGAGATCCGGGCGCCGTAGGCGAGCCGGGCGAACAGGTCGCGCCCGGTGCCGGGTTCGACGCCGAGCCAGTGGTCGGCGCTCACGCCGCCGAAGGAGCCGAGCGGGACGCCGCCGAGGGCGGAGTCGACGGCCGAGGCGTGGTAGGCGTCCGGGTCCTGGCCCTCCAGGGCGGCGAGCAGCGGCGCGGCGAGGGCCACCAGGACGAGCAGGGCGATCACGGCGACGCCGGCGAGGGCGGCGCGCTGGGCGCGCAGCCGCCGCCAGAGCTGCCGGGCGCGGCGAGCACGTCGGTGGTGGTCACTTGACCGCGACCTGCGCGACGTCGAGGACACCGGTCCAGTCGCTGATGACGACGTTCTTGACGTCCTTGCCGTACAGGCGCTTGTAGACGGGGTGCACCAGCGGCACGGTCAGCGCCTGCTCACCGATCTTCTTGTCCAGCGCGCCCCAGCGGGTGGCGGCGGCCTGGAGGTCGGTGAGCTTGTTGATCTCGTCGATCTCCTTGTTCACGGCCGGGTCGTCCAGCTGCGCGTTGTTGAAGTTGTAGCCGTCCTTGACGATCTGCCGGCCGTCGAAGATCGGGGCGAGGAAGGGACCGCCGGACGGCCAGTCGGCGCCCCAGCCGGTGAGGAAGAAGCCCGGCTCGGTCTTCAGGCCGTGGATCTTCTCGCTGTAGGCGCTGGACTCCAGGCCCTCGAGCTTGACGGTGATGCCGGCCTTCTTCAGCGCGTCCTGGAGGGCGGTGGCGACCTCGGGGCCCTGCTCGTCGCCGGTGGCGGAGTCGTGGGTGAGGGTGACGGTCAGGCCGTCCGCGTAACCGGCCTCCTTCAGCAGCTCCTTCGCCTTGGCGGCGTTGCCGTTCGGGCCCGCGGGGAACGGGTCGTACGGGGTGTGGCCGAAGGACTCCTGCGCCGGGAGGAAGGTGGTGGCGGCCTCGGCGAGCGAGGAGCCGCCGAGGGCGTTGACGACGGTGGTGCGGTCGGTCGCGTAGGCGATGGCCTGACGCACCTTCGGGTCGTCGAAGGGCTTCACCTTCGGGTTGAAGGCGATGTAGTCGGTGTAGCCGAAGTGGCCGGTGCCGACGCGGCTCGCCAGCTCCTTGTCGCCGGTGATCTTGGCGAGTTCGGCGGCGGTGAGGTTGGTGTCGGTGGTGACGGCGGCCGCGTCCTTGCCGGCGCCGGAGGACAGCCGCTGGTTGATCACGGCGGCGGCGAGACCCGACTGGACGTCGATGCGGTCCGGGTAGGCCTTGCGCTCCTCGTCGGTCTTCGGGTCCCAGTGGGTGTTGCGCTCCAGGACCAGGTGCTCGCCGTCGTTCTGGTTCGACACGACCTTGTAGGGGCCGGACGAGAAGGGGTGGTTCTCGTACTTGGTGCCGGTGTCCTTGGCCTGCGGGACCGGCGCGAAGGAGGTCTGGGTGGCCAGGAACGGGAAGTCGCCCTCGGGCTTGTCCAGGTGGAAGACGATGGTCTTCGCGTCCGGGGTCTCGATGGAGTCCAGGCCGCCCTTGTCCTTGTACGGGCCCTGGTAGTCCTTGCCGCCGGTCAGCCAGTCCCGCAGGTAGGGGGCGCCGCCGGACAGTTCGGCGGCGAAGGAGCGCTCGATGCCGTACTTGATGTCGGCGGTGGTGATGGGCGAGCCGTCCTCGTACTTCAGGCCGTCCTTGAGGTGGTACGTCCAGACGGTGGCGTCCCCGTTCGGCGTGCCGGTGTCGGTGGCGAGGTCCGGGACGACCTTCGCGCCGTCCGCGCCGTCCTCCCGGTTGCGGGTGGTCAGCGTGCGGAAGACCAGGCCGGGGACGTTGCCGCCGCCGGAGGTGTAGAGCCGCGCCGGGTCGAAGTCCTCCTGCGGGGACTGGTTGAGCACGTACAGCGTGCCGCCCTTGGCCGGCTTGCCGTCGGCCGCCTTGGCCCCGCTGTCCTCCGGGCCGCAGGCGGCGGCGCCACCGGTGATCGCGAGGACGACGGCGGCCGCCGCGAGGCGGCGGGGTGTGACGGACGGGTGAGACATCGAAGATCCCTTTCGCGGCTGCGAGATGAGGAGGGCAGGGCTGTGGAAGGCCCGCAGGCAGCGGCGACGGCCTCATGCGGAGGCCGGGAAGGATCGATCGTGCGTCGAGCACTGTGCCCACGGGCGGAGAGGTCCGGGGCGAGGGGGGAACGTGCCCCTTTTACGCGCCCGGCACCGTGGAACACCGACACAGGATGTCGGCCACGCAGTGCCCGGCCACGCCGATGAGCGCCAGCTCGATGCTGGCGTCGTCGTCGGTGGCGGGGCTGTGCGGCATGCCGAAAACATTGAACGATTAATCGCCCGATGTCAAAAAGCTAGCCCCGGGGGTAGGGCCAGGCGTTGGGCTTGCAGGTCAGGCCCCCGTAGGAGAGGAATTTGGTCTGCTGCATCATGACCGGGGCGAGGGCGCCCTGTTTGGGGCAGAGCACATGGCCGTAGCCGAGCCGGTGCCCGACCTCGTGGTTGATCAGCATCTCGCGGTAGTCGAGCATCCGGTCCGGGCCGTAGGTCTCCGAGCCCTGGGCCCAGCGGTACGCGTTGATCATCGTGCGCGGGGTCGACGCCGCGTCACATGACACGTTGTCAACCGTGGTGTCCAGGCCGGACTTGGCGCACCAGGTGGCCGTGGTGCCGGGACTGGCCAGCGTGACCACGATGTCGGCGGGGCCCGTTGAGACCCGCTCGAAGGTGCGGGCCCCGGCGTGCGCCCAACTGCGCTTGTCGTTCAGCGTCTTGTAGACGGCGTCCGCGAAGAGCCGGGCGTTGAGCGGCAGCCCCTTCTCGACGTCCACCCGTACCCGCAGCAGCCGGCCCTTGCCCGGTGCCTTCTCGTGGCCGCCCACGGTCTGGAACTTCCCGGCCAGGCCCAGGTCCTGGTCGAGCGGGTAGGCCCGGGTCATGGCCTCGCCGTACGTGAGCGGCGCGGCGACCGCGGAGGGTGAGCCGGAGGGGGTGGCCCGGCCCTCGGAGCGGGACGCGGAGTCGTCCGCGGCCCGGCTGCCGCCCGGTTTCGCCGCGGCGGACGGGTGACGCTTCTCACCCCCGGCGGCCATCTGGCCCGCCACGACGACGGCCAGCACGGTCACGACCGCCGCGGCGGCCGCGCCGCTGAGCGCCCGGGTCCTGACGGCCGTCCTGGGCCGTCCGGGTGGTTCCCCGGCCTCCCCGGCCTCCGCCGCGCCCCCGGCGGGTGCCCCGGGTTCAGTGGCGGCGGGGACGGAGGGGGCGTCGAAGGCCGCGACGAAGTCCTTCCGCGGCCCGGGGACGTTCCGTGCTCCCGCGGCAGCGCCGGGCGCCCGGCGCTGCCGCGGGAAGCCGGCTATCCGGGCCGCGGTGCGGGCGCCCCCGTCGAGGGGGTCCTCGTCCTCCGGGTACTCGGTGCCCAGCGCGCCGTCCGCCAGCTCGGTGGGCCGGGTGCCCCGCGGTGTGCGCGGCGGGGCCCAGGAACCGGCCCGGCCCCAGGCCGAGTGCTCCCGGTGCTCGGGGTGGGAGTGGCCCGGGACGTCCCCGTGCCCGGGATCGCCGGCCCGGAAGCCGTCCCGGCCGCCCGGCACGGGGCCACCGGGCGCCTGGCCCGGCCCGCCCGGCCGCTGCGGGGTCGTCGCCGCCGGGCCGGTACGCCGGCGCCGGCCGGAGCCCGAACCGCCGCCGGCTATGCCCGGTACGTCGTCGCGGCGGCCGTCGCGGCCGCCCGGTGCGCTGTGCCTGCCCATGAAGTCAGTGATCCGTCCGCGCGTCCGTGGCGTCCAGCAGCTCGCGGAAGGCCCGCTCCACCGCATCGGGGTGCTCCATCATCGCGACGTGCCCGCTGTCGGGGAGCGTCAGCAGCCGCGCGTCACGGAACGTCCGGGCGGCACGGTACGCCATCCGGGGGGAGACGAGCCGGTCCCGGCCGCCGTACACCAGCAGCGTCGGCGCGAGCACCCGCTCGGCCTGCCGCCACAGGTTGTGCTGGCCGCCGAGCGTGTAGGCGTCGACGATGCCGCGCGCCGAACGGGTGAGCGCGTCCCAGAAGTAGGGCAGCGCCAGCCTGCGCTCGTACTCCGTGGCGTGCTCGGCGAAGGAATCGTCGCTGACCTGCGACGGGTCCCCGTAGCAGAGGTCCAGCAACTGCTTGGTGCGCCGCTCCACGGACCAGTCGCGGGTGGCCCGGGTGACCACCGCGCTCGCGCCGGGCAGCCCGAGGAAGGCGGTCGGCCAGGCGCCGGGCCGGGGCGGCACCTCCGGCAGGGCCGGCGAGATCAGCGTCAGGGTGCGGACCAGGTCGGGCCGGGCCGCGGCCACCTTGGTGGCGACGGCTCCGCCCAGCGAGTTGCCGAAGAGGTGCACGGGCCCGCGCCCGGAAGCCTCCAGCAGGCGCACGACGGCGCGCGCGTGCCCCCCGATCGAGTAGTTGCCGTCGTCCGGCGGCGGCGAGTACCCGAAACCGGGCAGGTCGAGGGCCTCGCACGACACCCGGTCCGCGAGCAGCCGCATCAGCGCCGACCAGTTGGAGGACGAGCCCCCCAGGCCGTGGACGAAGAGCGCGGGCGGCAGCCCTCCGGCCTGCTCCGCCCGCGCTCGCACGCTCACCGTCCGCCCTGGCAACGCCACGGTCCGGACCTTCTCCCCGTCCCCGGCTCCGGCTCCCGAAGGCGGTACGGGCACGGCGGCGAGAGCGGCTTCGGATGACTCCGTCGAGGACATGGGCCAATGTTACGAGGTGATCACGCGCACGCTCGTGTGTTCGCCCTCACACGCGTCGTGAGGATTTCGCGCCCCTCCCGTCACTCTGCACACCCCGTCCCTGTCTCCTACGCTCGCAGAAGGGGAAAGAGGGGGACAGTGGGTAGCAGCGGGGGACGGCAGCGCACGACCAGACGGGAGGTGCTTGTGTCCGACGACATCGAGACCTTCGACGACGACGTCATCGACGACCTGGAGGACGCCGAGGCCGACATCGAGGCGCCCGAGGCGGACATCGCCGAACAGCACCTCGAACTGCTGCAGCACCGCGATGTCCCGATCACCGAACGCCCGGACGACGCCGATCCGGCGGACGTCGCCGAGCAGCACAGGGTGGTGGAACTCGACGAGGACGACTATCGCTGAGTTCCACTTGGTGAGAATGTGCGTTCGCACAGCGCATGCCCCCGCTACCGAAAAGTACGATGGCACCCGCAGCGCAGAACGACATCACTTGGGAGGCGGCGTGACAGCCATCGAGCAGACTGAGGCGCGCCCTCGCGGCACGCGCCTGCCGCGCCGGGCCCGGAGGAACCAGCTGCTGGGCGCGGCTCAGGAGGTGTTCGTCGCCCAGGGCTACCACGCCGCCGCGATGGACGACATCGCCGAGCGTGCGGGCGTCAGCAAGCCCGTGCTCTACCAGCACTTCCCCGGCAAGCTCGAGCTCTACCTGGCCCTGCTGGACCAGCACTGCGAGGCCCTGCTGGACGCGGTGCGCACCGCCCTGGCCTCCACCACCGACAACAAGCTGCGCGTGGCGGCGACCATGGACGCGTACTTCGCGTACGTGGAGGACGAGGGCGGCGCCTTCCGCCTGGTCTTCGAGTCCGACCTCACCAACGAGCCCGCCGTCCGCGAGCGCGTCGACAAGGTCGCGCTGCAGTGCGCCGAGGCGATCAGCGAGGTCATCGCGGAGGACACCGGGCTGACCACCGAGCAGTCCATGCTGCTCGCCGTCGGCCTCGGCGGCGTCTCTCAGGTGGTGGCCCGTTACTGGCTCTCCAGCGGCAGCTCCATGCCCCGCGACACCGCGGTGCAGTTGCTGACGTCCCTGGCCTGGCGCGGCATCGCGGGCTTCCCGCTGCACGGCAGCGAGCACTGACCGACCCCGGCCTGTTCGCTCTGGGCGTGCCCGTCCGCCGGTGCCCGGTTGCCGGGCGCGGCTAATGTGTCCTGCGTACGGCGCGATTTCCAACCGCGCACACCGCAGACCGTTCGGAGGGACCAAAGCCGTGGAGGTCAAGATCGGCGTGCAGCACGCGCCGCGCGAGATCATCATCGAGAGCGCGCAGACGGCCGAGGAGGTCGAGAAGGCCGTCGCCGAGGCGCTGACGGGCACGGGCAAGCTGCTCAGCCTCACCGACGAGCACGGCAAGCGCGTGCTCGTGCCGGCCGACCGGCTGGCCTACGTCGAGATCGGCGAGCCGGCGGCCCGCCGGGTCGGCTTCGGCGCCCAGCTCTAGGCCGTGTGCTCCGGGGCAGGCGCTCCGGGGCAGGTCACAGCCTCGCCGCTCCCGTGACGGGAGTACGTACGGCGGGTCACCCCCGAATGGGGTGACCCGCCGTTTCGCCGTGCGGGCCCGCGGGGTAGGACCCGTGCGACCGAAGTCTCCGGGAGGGGCCGCACGATGATGTGGGAAGCGCTCGCGTTCGCCGCCGTCGGACTGTCCGTCGCGTACGCCGCGACGCGCCTGCTGCCCCGCCGCCGCCTTCCGGCGGCGACGCTCGTGCTCGCCACGGGCGTGGTCGCCGCCGTGCTGGGCGGCCTCATCACCCGTACCGTCCTCGGTTCCGACCGGTTCCTGATCAACCTCGCCGTGTCGGTGGGGGTGGCGGCCGCCCTGCTCTCGCTGCTGGTGCGCCCGCCCCGCGGCACCCGCCGGTCCGCGCCGCGCACGGCCTGAGCCGTGCGGCCCGGAGGGCTCAGGCGGACAGGCCCAGCGCCGCCATCCGCTTGGTGTGGGCCTCGGTGATCCGGGTGAACATCCGGCCGACCTCCGCCAGGTCGAAGCCGTCGGCGACCCCGCCGACCAGCATCGTGCTGAGCGCGTCCCGGTCCGCCACGACGCGCTGCGCCTGCGACAGCGCCTCGCCCATCAGCCGGCGCGCCCACAGCGCGAGCCGCCCGCCGACCCGGGGGTCGGCCTCGATGGCGGAGCGCACCTTGCCCACCGCGAAGGAGGCGTGGCCGGTGTCGTCGAGCACCGCCAGCACCAGCTCGCGGGTGTCGGTGTCGAGCCGGGCGGCGACCTCGCGGTAGAAGTCGGACGCGATGGAGTCGCCGACGTACGCCTTGACCAGGCCCTCCAGCCAGTCCGACGGCGCGGTCTGGCGGTGGAACTCGTCCAGTGCGGCGGCGAAGGGGCGCATCGCCTCGGTCGGCTCCGCCTCGATGGTGGCGAGCCGCGCGCGGAGCTGCTCGAAGTGGTGGAACTCGGCGGACGCCATCGCCGCGAGCTCCGCCTTGTCCGCCAGGGACGGTGCGAGCTTCGCGTCCTCCGCGAGCCGCTCGAAGGCGGCCAGTTCGCCGTAGGCGAGTGCCCCGAGCAGGTCCACGACCGCCGCGCGGTACTGCGGGTCCGCGGAGGCGGCGGCCCAGTCCTTGGCGGCGATGGTCGTCTCGGCGGGGGTCTCGGCGGGGGTGTCAGGCGTCTCCATGCTGCGCACAATAGCCAACCCCACCAGCGCGGCAACCATCCCGTGCGGCCCGCCGCGCGGGAGCGGTGCGGTGACCTGTCCCACGTACCGGAAAATCCATCCGCCGCGGGTGCGTGATTCCGGGGTACAGTGATATGGACCCGCCAGGTGACCCGGCGGGTCGCGCATGAATGGATGCCCGGTCGGTGGCCCGATCGGCTCCTACCGACCGCCCTCCTCACATGGAGGGGGACAGCTTCGCGGCGCGCACGAGGGCAGTGGTCCCGCGCACCTCGGCCATCAACGGCCGGACGACACTCCGCGCGGTCAGCGCAGTTACTTGCGCCCGACCCTCCCCGGACAACGCTCGGCGCCGCGTCCAACCAGAAGAGGCAGCATCCTGACCACCACCACGACTTTCCGCGATCTGGGGATCCTCCCCGAGACCGCCGAGGCCCTCGAGGCCGTCGGCATCACCACTCCCTTCCCGATCCAGGAGATGACGCTCCCGGTCGCCCTCGCGGGCAACGACGTCATCGGCCAGGCGAAGACGGGCACCGGCAAGACCCTGGGCTTCGGCCTGCCGCTCCTGGAGCGGGTCGTCGTGCCGGTCGACGTCGAGGCCGGGCGGGCCACGCCCGAGGACGTCGTCGACGGTCCGCAGGCCCTGGTCATCGTCCCGACCCGTGAGCTGTGCCAGCAGGTCACCAACGACCTGCTGACCGCCGGCAAGGTGCGCAACGTCCGTGTCCTGGCGATCTACGGCGGCCGCGCCTACGAGCCGCAGGTCGAGGCCCTGAAGAAGGGCGTCGACGTCGTCGTCGGCACCCCGGGCCGCCTGCTGGACCTGGCGGGCCAGAAGAAGCTCAACCTGCGCCACGTCCGCTCGCTCGTCCTGGACGAGGCCGACGAGATGCTGGACCTGGGCTTCCTCCCCGACGTCGAGAAGATCATCGACATGCTGCCGGTCAAGCGGCAGACGATGCTCTTCTCCGCGACCATGCCGGGCGCCGTCATCGGTCTCGCCCGTCGCTACATGTCGCAGCCCACGCACATCCGGGCCACCTCGCCGGACGACGAGGGCGCGACGGTCGCCAACATCACCCAGCACATCTTCCGCGCCCACTCGCTGGACAAGCCGGAGCTCGTCTCCCGCGTCCTGCAGGCGCAGGGCCGCGGCCTGGCGATGATCTTCTGCCGCACCAAGCGCACCGCCGCCGACGTCGCCGAGCAGCTCGAGCGCCGCGGCTTCGCCTCCGGCGCCGTCCACGGCGACCTCGGCCAGGGCGCCCGCGAGCAGGCGCTGCGCGCCTTCCGCAACGGCAAGGTCGACGTCCTGGTCTGCACCGACGTCGCCGCCCGCGGCATCGACGTCGAGGGCGTCACGCACGTGATCAACTACCAGACGCCGGAGGACGAGAAGACCTACCTCCACCGCATCGGCCGCACCGGCCGCGCGGGCGCGTCCGGCACGGCGATCACCCTGGTCGACTGGGACGACATCCCGCGCTGGCAGCTGATCAACAAGGCGCTGGACCTGCCGTTCAACGCGCCGGAGGAGACGTACTCCACCTCGGCCCACCTCTACGAGCTGCTCGGCATCCCCGAGGGCACCAAGGGCGTGCTGCCGCGTGCGGAGCGCACCCGTGCCGGGCTCGACGCCGAGGAGATCGAGGACCTCGGCGAGACCGGCGGCCGCGGTCGTGGCCGCGGCGGCCGCAAGTCCGGCCCCGCCGCCTCCGCCGAGGCGGAGGAGCGTCCGGCCCGCACCCGTACGCCGCGCCAGCGCCGCCGCACCCGCGGCGGGCAGTCGCTCGGCGAGGCTCCCGCCGAGGCGGAGGCGGTCGTGGAGACCGTCGAGGCCCCGGCCACCGAGGCCCCGGCCCCGCGCCGTCGTCGCCGCACCCGTGCGGCCGCGGCGGGCACGGCAGGCACGGCGGGCACGGCGGGCACGGCAGGCACCGAGACGGTCGCGGCCGCCCCGGCGGCCGAGGAGGTCCCGGCGCCGCGCCGCCGCCGTACCCGGTCCGGCGCCACCGCCGCCGAGGCTCCCGTCGCCGCCGAGACCGCGGCGGAGGCCACGGCCCCCGAGGCGGCACCCGCCGAGGGCGAGGGCGCGGCCAAGACCGTCCGCCGCCGTCGCCGCACGCGGACGGCCAAGCCGGCCGACGAGGCCACCGGCTGACGCGCACCCGTACCGCCGACGGCCGGGCGCCCCTGACGGGGGTGCCCGGCCGTCGGCGTTCCGCCCGCCCGGCGTCCGGGGTTGGGGCCCACGTCGTGTGGGGGCAATCCGGCACGGCTAGCCTCGGCCCATGAGCCGACCGCCCTTCCTGACCCTGCCCCCGAACGCCACCGCGCACCTGCTGGAGACGGCCCGCGGCGCCTTCGCCGTGCTGGACGCCGTCCCGCCGGCCGGCACGCCGCGGCGCGGCACCGCCCTGCTGGTGCCCGGGTTCACCGGCAGCAAGGAGGACTTCGTCGCGCTGCTGGAGCCGCTCGCGGCGGCCGGTTACCGCACCGTCGCCGTGGACGGCCGGGGCCAGCACGAGACGCCCGGCCCGCGGAACGAGACGGCGTACGCACAGGGCGAGCTGGCCGCCGACGTGCTCGCGCAGACCGCCGCGCTGGCCGGCCCGGCCGGTGAGCCGGTGCACCTGCTGGGGCACTCGATGGGCGGCCTGGTCGTCCGCGCCGCCGTCCTGGCCGCGCACGGCGGGGGCGCCGCCCTGCCCTGGGCGTCGCTGACCCTGATGAGCTCCGGTCCGGCGGCCATCGAGGCCGCGCAGCAGGCCCGTACGAAGCTGCTGCTGGGGGCGCTGTCGGCGATGGACATGGAGGGCGTGTGGCGCGCGATGCGCGAGCTGGACGCGGAGGACCTCGAAGGCACGGCGAACGCCACGGGCCCGGTCGAGGACTTCCTGCACGACCGCTGGCTGGCGACGGTGCCGGAGCAGCTGGTCGTCACCGGACGGCAGCTGATCGACGAGCCGGACCGGGTGGCCGAACTCGCGGCGGTCCCGCTCCCCAAGCTGGTGATCTCCGGCACGGTGGACCACGCCTGGCCCGTCCCGTGGCTGGACGCGATGGCCGAGCGCCTGGGCGCCCGCCGGGTCGTCGTCGAGGGGGCCGAGCACTCCCCGAACGCCGAGCAGCCGGCCCCGACCGCGCGCGCCCTCCTGGACTTCTGGGCCACCGCCGGCTCCGGGGAGGACCGGGCGGAGGCCTAGCCGGGGCCTACAGGCGCGCCTGCAGGTGCTCCCAGAAGCCGTCGCGCAGGACGCGCCGCAGGTCGGCGTGGCCGCGCAGCGAGATGTTGAGCATGCCCTCGGCCTCGACGAGCAGTTCCTGGTCGAAGGCGGGCGGCAGGTACGGGTGACCGGGCAGCAGCTCGGCCAGGGTGTCGCGGCCGCGGGTCGCCAGCCACTGCGCGGCGACCCGGGCCCCGACGAAGTGCACGTCCTCGCGGGACGGGATGGGCCCGGTGGGGATCGGCGCGTCGCCGTAGACGGGGACCGTGCGCCGGGTGATGTACGGCTTGCAGAAGTCCAGGTCGAGGGTGCGCAGGCTGTCGACCTCCCACAGCAGGGGGTCGGCCTGGTTGCGGCCGTCGGCGGCCTCGATGCCCCACAGGTGGACGCGGGCGCCGTAGCCCTGGGCGGCCTCGACCGCGGACACCAGGTCCTCGTCGCCCCCGATGAGGACGGCGTCGCTGATGGCGCGGTGCCGGGCCAGTGACTCCAGGTCGCTGCGGATCAGGGAGTCGACGCCCTTCTGCTGGCGGCTGGCGTTGAGGTTGCCGAGCCGCACCTTGACGTCGGGGAGCTCGGCGATGCGTTCCTGCTCGGCGGTGTGGATGCGGCGGCGTGCCCCGTCGTACCAGTAGACACGCAGCAGGCGGCTGTCGGCGAACAGGGTGCGGGCCCGGTCGATGAAGGCCTCGATGATGCCCTCGGCGTCGAGTTCGAAGGCCCTCCGGTCCTCGGTGCCCGCGACGAGTCGACCGGCCGCGGCGTACACGTAGCCGGCGTCGACGAACACGGCGTGGGTCGCCGGGGTCGTGGCGACCTCGGCGAGCACCCGCTGCAGTAGCTCGTTCGTGCGCTCGATGCCGGCGGCGATGGCGGAAAGGGCGTCGTCGTTCATAGAGATCACATTGTCCGGCGGTTCCGTCCGCACACACAACCGGAACCAGGACCGCCGGTACCGGTGGCTACCCGCCAGTAGATGCGTGGGAAAAATTTTCTTTAGGACAGGGAAGGTTTTCGCGGGGGCAACTGTTGTTGATACATGAATGACCCCGGCAGGTAACGGCTGCGAAGCAGCCCCGTACTCCAATGGAGGAGTGCCCGGACGCGAAGGGAGAAGCCGTGAACACCATGCGCTTCGAGATCATGCGCCTCAACGACCAGGACGGCCGTGCCGTCGACTGCACGGTCGTGGACGCCGCCTCCGTCGACCAGATCGTCCAGCAGGCCGCCGCGATCGGCCAGCGCATCTACATCCGCCCCGCCCAGTAAGGCTCCGTCACCCCGGCGTGGCCGCACGGCCGGACGCCATGAACGCGAAGGGCCCCGTACATCACGGTACGGGGCCCTCGTCGCGTCCGGATCGCGCCGACGGTCCGTCAGCCCTCGCCGCGGATGAAGCCGAAGACCCCGTTGGCGATCTGCTGCACCGCGATCGCGGAGAGCAGCATGCCCGAGAGCCGGGTGACCAGCACCACACCGCCGTCCTTGATCAGACGGATGATCACCAGTGAGTAACGCATCGTCAGCCACAGCACCACGTGCATCGCGGCGATGGCGACCCACACCGACAGCTGCTGCCCGAACCCGTGCGCGCGCTGCACCGCGAGGATCACGGTGACGATCGCGCCCGGCCCGGCGAGCAGCGGCATGCCCAGCGGCACCAGCGCGACGTTGACGTCCTTGGTCTGGGTGGGCTCGTCCGCCTTGCCGGTGAGCAGGTCGAGGGCGATGAGCAGCAGGAGCAGGCCGCCGGCGATCATCAGGGCCGGCACCGAGACGTGCAGGTAGTCGAGGATCTGCTGGCCGCAGATGCCGAAGACGGTGATGACGCCCAGGGCGACGCCGGCGGCCTGCCAGGCCATGCGGCGCTGGACCTTGGCCGCGCGGCCGGAGGTGAGGGCGAGGAATATCGGGGTGATCCCGGGCGGGTCCATGATCACGAAGAGCGTGACGAAGACCGAGCCGAACAGGGTGAGGGAGAAAAGATCCATGGGCCTAGCGGTGGTGCGGTGACAGGGGGGTGGGGGGATGTTCGGGAGCCGGCGGTTCCGGCCGCTCAGCGGTTCACGGGGTGATCGGCGCCGCGCCGGTGGCCCGGCGGACGATCTCCCGGTAGACCTCGGGGTCGGTGGTGTGCTCGCCGAGCCGGACGGTCTTGCGGGTGCCGTGGTAGTCGCTGGACCCGGTGGTGAGCAGTCCCAGCTCGGCGGCGAGGGAGCGCAGGTGGGCGCGGGTCGGCCCGTCGTGGTCCAGGTGGTCCACCTCGATGCCGTCCAGCCCGGCCGCGGCCAGGTCGTGGATGACGCTCTCGGGCACGCAGGTGCCGCGCTTGACGGCGGCGGGATGGGCGAAGACGGTCACCCCGCCCGCGTTCCTGACGAGCCGGACCGCCTCGAAGGGGTCGAGTTCGTGCTTCTCGGCGTAGGCGCGCCCGCCCGGCCCGATCCACTCGGGGGTGAACGCCTCGGCGATGCTGTCCACCAGTCCCGCCTCGATCAGCGCCTGGGCGATGTGCGGCCGGCCCACGGCGCCGTCGCCGGCGATCCGGGCGACGCGCTCCCAGGTCACCGGCACGCCGTACTCACGGAGCCGGGCGACCATGGCCTGCGCGCGGGGCACCCGGTCGTCGCGTACGAGTTCGCGTTCCCGGTGGAGCTCGGGCTCCTGCGGGTCGAAGAGGTAGGCGAGCATGTGCAGGCTCACCCCGTCGATGCGGCAGGAGAGTTCGGCGCCGGTGACCAGGGCCGGTGCCGCGACGCCCGCGGCGTGCAGCTCGGCCAGCGCCTTCTCGGCCTCGGCGTGGCCGCCGACGGTGTCGTGGTCGGTGAGGGCCACGACGTCCAGGCCGGCCGCGGCCGCGGCCCGGACCAGTTCCGCGGGGGTGTCCGTGCCGTCGGAGGCCGTGGAGTGGGTGTGCAGGTCGATTCGCACTCAGGTCACTCCAGGCGCTCGGTGCTCGGACGGATTCGGGGGTTGTGATTACCAGGATAACTGTCCGGCCAACCTCTGAATCTCAGGAGAGCAGGCGAGGGGAGAGCGCCCCGCACGGAACGAGATCGACTTCGGCGCCGGCCTCGCGCAGATCGGTCAGTATCAGCTCGTCGTACATGAGCAGGCCCGACTCCTCCGGCCACACGATCGCCCACAGCCAGAGCCCGAAGGACTCCCCCGCGAAGACCGCCCGGTCCGGTGGCGTCCCGTTCACGTGCCACAGGCCGGTCGGCCGGCCGGCCGCGATCACCTTGGCGGCCGGCGGCTTGCCGAGGCACATCGCCGGTCCGGGGTCCGGCCCCGGGATCCCGGCGAACCTCGCCCCGAGCCCGACCCCGAGCTCCTCCGCCACCAGCACCATCTCGCCCTGACCGCCGAGCGGCCCCGGCCCCGAGCACGCCACCGCCGTGGCCCGTCCGCCGCTGCGGTCGTCCCCGGCGGACGCCACCCCGGTGAAGAGCCAGCCGACCGGCAGGGGCCAGGGCATCCACACCGGGACGCGTGACCGGCTCACGACCACGCCGAGGGCTTCCACGCTCGGCGGGACGACAGGCTGCAACGGGTACACGGCGCCGTGCTCGTCGCACTGCCAGGAGTCGGCGAAGAGCCCGGGTGCTCGGACCCGGCCACCGCACTTCGGGCAACTGGGTTCGCCTCTCATAACGCCCCACGGTCCTCCCGCGGCGTGCCCGCGTCAAGGACGATCACCCGTCCGAGTCCGGCGCGTGGCGCCGTCGTACGGCACACCTCCCCCACCGGCCACACCGGCCGGCCGGGGCGTCGCCCGCGGGGCCCGTCTGAGGGGGCGTCACGGACCGCCCGGGCTCAGTCCGTCAGCGCGACCGTCGCGCGCAGCGGGTCGCGCAGGTCGGTCCCCGCCTGCAGCCAGCGCTCCTGGAGCGCCCCCGCGCCGCGCACCCGCTTCCAGGCGGCCTCGTTCGGCGTCATCGGCAGCAGCGGGAAGAAGCGGACCGGGTCCATCGGGGCGTCGAGTTCCAGGTCCTCCACGAGACCGCCGGGCTCGGCGACCAAGACGGCCGAGAACGCCGCCCCGGGCCACAGCGGTTCGCCAAGGTCCAGCGAGTTCCCCGGCGCGACGACGACGCCCTCGACCTGGGGGCCGGCGGCCAGTACGGCGAGCGGCCGCAGGACCTTGTCGGTGTCGGCGCCGCGCCCGCCGCGCAGGGTGAGCACGAACTCCGCGCGGGGTCCGCGCACGAGGTCCGCGACGACGGCGACGGGATCGTTCATCGGCGCGCGCGACATGCCGAGGGTCACGTACCGCAGCAGCTCACCGTCGCGGAAACGGAGCACCTCGATCCGTTCGGCGCCCAGGAAGGTGACCGCGGCGCGGGCGTCCGGTTCACCGAAGGCCATGCGCAGCCGCGCCTCAACGAGCCCCAGTACGTCGACCATGGGGTGAGCATAGAGCGCGTATGGAACGTGCAAAGCCGCGGCTTCGCCCGTGGGCCGCCTGATAAGGTGGGCCGTCGGCTACGCCCCTTGAGGCGTGCACATCATCCCCCAGCGGGGATCGGCCGGAGGAGGTGGGGCTGCAATGGATCCCAGTCGACCGTGCAGTACCGGCAGCTCTTCCGCCCGGCAACCCTCCTGATCCCCAGCGTTCCGTACCCGGTCGTCCGGGCCTGAAACCAAAGAACCACGGAACCGCCGGGGAATCCCGGAATTTCCCGCGAGCGCGATCGCGTGACATCGCCGCGTGCCCGCTCCCGGGACCTGTCCGGGTCACCCTGCCGCCTCCGGAAGAGCTCCTGAACTGCGCAGTGATCAAAGGTGATCACCCCTGCCCTGATCCGCATTTCAGCCCGGCCAGTCCGTGAAGGAGCTTGCCATGTCGATGATCCGCGACCTGCGCGCAGTCGTCCGCCCCGCCCTGCGCAAGAGCAGCACGTCATACGACTACGGCCCGGACCGCTCCCGCACCTCGTCGGCCACGCCCAGCTCGGTCGTGGACTGCGCCGTCTACCGGGACGGCCGCCGCGGCAGCGACCACATCTCGCCGCGCGAGGCCCTGGAGAAGGTGCGCGGCGGCGACGGCTTCGTGTGGATCGGCCTGCACGAGCCGTCGGAGCGGGAGTTCGCGGAGATCGCCGAGGTGTTCGGGCTCCACCCGCTGGCCGTGGAGGACGCCGTCCACGCCCACCAGCGGCCCAAGCTGGAGCGCTACGACGACACGCTCTTCATGGTCTTCAAGACCATCCGCTACGTCGAGCACGCCGAACTGACCGCCACCAGCGAGGTGGTGGAGAGCGGCGAGGTGATGGTCTTCACCGGCCGGCAGTTCGTCATCACCGTCCGGCACGGCGGCCACGGCTCGCTGCGCGCCCTGCGGCACCGTCTCGAGGACGACCCGGACCTGCTCGCCAAGGGTCCCTCCGCCGTGCTGCACGCCATCGCCGACCAGGTCGTCGACGACTACCTGGCGGTCAGCGAGGCCGTCCAGGACGACATCGACGAGGTGGAGATCGACGTCTTCTCCGCCCAGGGCAAGTCCCCGCGCGCCACCGACGCCGGGCGCATCTACCAGCTCAAGCGCGAGGTGCTGGAGTTCAAGCGGGCCGTCTCCCCGCTGCTGCGCCCGATGCAGATGCTCAGCGAGCGGCCGATGCGCGTGGTGGACCCGGAGATCCAGAAGTACTTCCGGGACGTCGCCGACCACGTCGCCCGCGTCCACGAGATGGTGGTCGGCTTCGACGACCTGCTCAACTCGATCCTGCAGGCCAACCTCGCCCAGGCGGCCGTCGCGCAGAACGAGGACATGCGCAAGATCACCTCCTGGGCGGCGATCATCGCCGTCCCTACCATGATCTGCGGCGTGTACGGGATGAACTTCGACTACATGCCCGAGCTGCGCTGGAGGTTCGGCTACCCGATGGTGCTGGTCGCCATCGGCGGGATCTGCTTCGCGATCCACCGCATCCTGCGCCGCAACGGCTGGCTGTAGGGCCGGCGCTAACCGGCCTTCCTGCGGTCGGCCAGGATCACCAGGGCGAGTCCGGCGAGGATCACCGCGAGCGCCGGGTAGGCCGCCGCGGGCGGGGTCTGGCCCAGCCAGACCGCCGCCACCAGGGCGGCGCCCGGCGTCTCCAGCAGGATCGCCGTGGACGTGGTCGACGCCCCGAGCCCGCGCACCACACGGTTGAGCAGGCTGTGGCCGAGCAGCTGCGCGGCCACCGTCAGGGCGATCAGCTTGGCCCAGGTGCCGCCGTCGTAGCCGCCGAGCGAGGAGCCCGAGGCCAGGCAGACGGCGAGCAGGGCCACGGCCGTGGTGGAGTAGCAGACGTAGGTGTACGCGGTCGTGCTGACGGTCCGTCGGACCTCCGCGCCGAGCAGGACGTAGCCGGCCGCCGCGATGCCGCCGCCCAGCGCCAGCGCGTCCCCGGCCAGGGCGCGCGGCGACAGCGACAGGTCGACGCCGGTCAGCAGCACCACGCCGGCAACTGCGAGGGCGGAGCCCAGCCACACCATCCGGGGCGGGCGGTGACCGCGCATCAACAGGATCAGGGTGGTCCACACCGGCGTGGTGGTGCCGAGAGCCGTGGAGGACGCCACCGAGGTCATGGTCAGGCTCGGCAGCCACAGCCCGAAGTGCAGTGCCAGCACCAGACCGGAGGCGAGCGAGAGCCCGAAGGCCCGGCGGCCCATCCCCAGCAGCTCCCGCCGGTGCCGCAGCCAGGCGAAGGGGCTCAGCACCCCGACGGCCATGGCGTTCCGCCAGAAGGCGATGGCCAGCGCGGGCGCGGCGGTCGCGGCGATCAGCGGGGCGGACAGCGAGACGCCGGCGATGGCGACGGCGAGGAGCGTGAAGTCCAGCGGCGCCTTCCCGTGCGGGACCGTGCCGGACGCGGCGTCCGCCTTCGGTGCGGCGGGCGTGGTTCTGGCGGGCGGCGCGGCGGACACGCGGGGTCTCCTCGGGGCGGGCGGGGCGGTGACCTCCTTAGCGTAAGGCCCGTTCCGGCCCTGAGCTCCTGTCGTCTCACCATGTGTGCGGCACCACGGCGGCGCCCGGCGCGGGCCACGCCATAGGGTGGGACGCATGACGGACACCGTGACGCAGCCGCAGCTGGACCAGGCCCTGGTCGAGGAGGCCGTGAAGAAGTCCGGTCTGCTCTGGGCCGACGGTCAGGCCCTGTGGCACGCCTGGGTCGACGGCGCCGTGGTGGTCGTCGGCGGCGGCCCCGGCGAGCAGCCGCTGCCCGGCCCCGGGCTCACCGACGGCGGCACCGCCACGGTCACCGTCCGGAGCAAGGACAAGGGCGGCCGGCTGGTCGCCTTCCCGGTCCGGGTCACCGAGCTGCGCCCGGACGGCGAGGCGTGGACGGCCGCGGTGGAGGAGCTCAAGGGCAAGCGCCTCAACGCGCCGGACGCGGAGACGATGACCGCGCGCTGGGCCCGCGAGTGCCGCGTACTGCGCCTGGAACCCGTCGGCGACCTGCTGGAGCGCCCGGGAGCGATGCCGGACGGCAGCGGCGCGGCGGCCCCGGTGCCGACGCCCGCGACCACCCGCCGCCCGGTGCCGGCGGGCCTGCCGAAGCTGCTGCTGCGGCGCCGCAGGAAGTCCTGAGTCCCGGGGCCCCCGGGACTACTGCGTGACGGCCTTGCCGTAGTCGACGACGTCGTCCTCGTCGGGCGCCCGCAGCGTGAAGTCCTTGCCCCAGTCGTCCATGGTCAGCGTGCCGGCGCCGCCGGCGCGTTCGTAGCGCAGCGGGTACGGCTTGCCCTCCAGGGACACGTCGATCGTGCCGCCCTCGCCGCCGTCCGCGGTGACGGCGATGGTGCGGACGCCGCCGACCGTGCGGTGTTCCCCTACGGCGAGGGCGCCGTGCAGCACGAACAGGCCCTCCAGCAGCACCTCCTTGTCGGTGAAGCCGCTGAACTGGTCGTACGCGGGGTCCGCGGTGGGGACCTTGACGTACTTGTTCTTGAGCTTGGCGCCGACCTGGTCGCCGTAGAACCCCGCGCCCGCCTTGAGGTAGAGGTCGTCGCCCACCCGCAGCAGCTCGAAGGTGCTGCCCTCGGAGGTGACCTCGCCCAGGCCGCCGTTGCCGCGCAGCCGCATGTCGAGCGTGTAGGTGTGGCCCCTGCTGACGACGGTGCCGGCCAGCCGTACCGTGTCGGCCGCGTCGGCGGCGGTGCGGGCGCGCTTCTCGATGGTCCCGGCGGGCAGCTTGCCGACGCCGTTGGTCCCCGCGTCCGGGTCGCCCGCGCACGCTGTCACCCCGGCGAGGACGAGGACCGTGCCCAGAAGGCTCACGAGGACCGACGACGACGTGCGGCCGAGGATCACGTGTTCTCTTCCTCCTGCGGTGGTACGCGCCCGTCACGCGAGGGGAGCGGCGAAGCGGAGCCGAAGCCACCGCAGCGTACCGCTGGCCGGGTGAACCCCTGTGAACGCCGTGCGAAGCACCCGTGGAGCATTACCGCGCGCCCCGCCCGCGGGGGCGGCGTTAGCCTGGCGGCATGCCAGCGGGAACCTCCCGGGTCTTCGTCTCGCACCTGTCCGGGGTGCGGGTCTTCGATCCCAACGGCGACCAGGTCGGCCGGGTCCGGGACGTGGTCGTGATGCTGCGCGTCGGGGGCCGGCCGCCGCGTGTGCTGGGGCTGGTGGTGGAGGTCGTCAGCCGGCGCCGGATCTTCCTGCCGATCACGCGCGTGACGGGCGTGGAGTCCGGTCAGGTGATCACCACCGGTGTCGTCAACATGCAGCGCTTCGAACAGCGCCCGACCGAGACCCTCGTCCTCGGCGAACTCCTCGACCGCCGGGTGACGCTCGTCGAGACCGGCGAGGAGGTGACCGTGCTGGACGTGTCCATGGTGCGCCTGGCCTCGCGCCGTGACTGGGAGATCGACAAGGCCTTCGTCCGCCGCGGCAAGGGCGGCCCGCTGCGGCGCAGCGGCCTGACTCTGACCGTGGAGTGGTCGGCGGTCACCGGCTTCTCGCTGGACGAGCACGCACAGGGCGCGGAGGCGCTGCTGGCCACCTTCGACCAGTTGCGCCCGGCCGACCTGGCGAACGTCCTGCACCACCTGTCGCCCAAGCGCCGCGCCGAGGTCGCCGCCGCCCTCGACGACGACCGGCTCGCCGACGTCCTGGAGGAGCTGCCGGACGACGACCAGGTGGAGATCCTCGGCAAGCTCAAGGAGGAGCGGGCCGCCGACGTGCTGGAGGCGATGGAC
This sequence comes from Streptomyces sp. NPDC111520, assembly GCF_055635295.1. Taxonomy (NCBI): domain Bacteria; kingdom Bacillati; phylum Actinomycetota; class Actinomycetes; order Kitasatosporales; family Streptomycetaceae; genus Streptomyces; species Streptomyces sp. NPDC111520. The sequence goes on from NZ_JBVKBW010000017.1 coordinate 97,153, forward strand.
CCGGACGACGCCGCCGACCTGCTGGCGGAGCTGCCGGAGGAGGAGCAGGAACGGCTGCTCGGTCTGATGGAGCCGCACGAGGCGGCCGACATGCGGCGGCTGATGTCGTACGAGGAGCGCACCGCCGGGGGTCTGATGACCACCGAACCGATCGTGCTGCGCCCCGACGCCACCGTCGCCGACGCCCTGGCCCGGGTCCGCAACCCGGACCTGTCCCCCGCGCTCGCCGCGCAGGTGTACGTCTGCCGGCCGCCGGACGAGACCCCGACCGGCAAGTACCTGGGCACGGTGCACTTCCAGCGGCTGCTGCGCGACCCCCCGTTCACCCTGGTCAGCGCGCTGCTCGACCGCGACCTGCAGCCGCTGGCGCCGGACACCCCGCTGCCGGCGGTCACCAGCTTCCTCGCCACGTACAACATGGTGTCGGTGCCGGTCGTCGACGACGGCGGCTCCCTGCTGGGCGCCGTCACCGTCGACGACGTCCTGGACCACCTGCTGCCGGAGGACTGGCGCGAGACGGAGCTGCGCGAGGCGGAGCTTGACGAGGCGGAGCAGTGAGCGAGGAACGCCCGCGCATCCGCCTGGACCAGCCGCGGGTACCGCGGATCAGCCTGCTGCCCTCCTACGACCCGGAGGCCTTCGGGCGGCTGTCGGAGAAGATCGCCCGCTTCCTGGGGACCGGCCGCTTCATCGTCTGGATGACGGTGGTGATCATCGCGTGGGTGGCGTGGAACGCGCTGGCCCCGAGGGAGCTGCGCTGGGACCCGTACCCCTTCATCTTCCTGACCCTGATGCTGTCGCTGCAGGCCTCCTACGCCGCCCCGCTGATCCTGCTGGCGCAGAACCGGCAGGACGACCGCGACCGGGTCAACCTGGAGCAGGACCGCAAGGCGAACGAGCGCAGCATCGCCGACACCGAGTACCTGACCCGCGAGGTGGCCGCGCTGCGGCTGGGCCTGGGGGAGGTCGCCACCCGCGACTGGATCCGCTCCGAACTGCAGGACCTGCTGAAGGACATCGAGGAGCGGCAGCGGGCCGAGGCGGAGTGAGCGACGGGGTGCGCCGGCGGGGGTGTGAACCCGCCCACCGGGGGTCCTGCGGGCACGGTGCGGGACGTACCATCGACGCATGGCTACCGATCCTCACCCAGGCTCCTCCCCCTCGCCCGACGCGGTGCGGGCCGCGCTCGCGACGGTGAACGACCCCGAGATCCACAAGCCGATCACCGACCTGGGCATGGTCAAATCGGTCGACATCGCGGACGACGGCGCGGTGCGGGTCGGTGTGTACCTGACGGTCTCGGGCTGTCCGATGCGGGACACCATCACCAGCTTGGTGACGACCGCCGTCGCGAAGGTCCCCGGGGTCAGCGGTGTGACCGTCGAGCTGGACGTGATGAGCGACGAGCAGCGCCGCGAGCTGGCCACCTCGCTGCGCGGCGGCCAGGCGGAGCGCGAGATCCCGTTCGCCAAGCCCGGTTCGCTGACCCGGGTGTACGCGGTCGCCTCCGGCAAGGGCGGCGTCGGCAAGTCCTCGGTGACGGTGAACCTGGCCGCCGCGATGGCCGCCGACGGGCTGAAGGTCGGTGTGGTCGACGCCGACATCTACGGCCACAGCGTGCCGCGGATGCTCGGTGCGGACGGCCGCCCGACCCAGGTCGAGAACATGATCATGCCGCCCTCGGCCAACGGCGTGAAGGTCATCTCCATCGGCATGTTCACCCCGGGCAACGCCCCGGTGGTGTGGCGCGGCCCGATGCTCCACCGGGCGCTGCAGCAGTTCCTCGCCGACGTGTATTGGGGCGACCTGGACGTGCTGCTGCTCGACCTGCCGCCCGGCACCGGCGACATCGCGATCTCCGTCGCGCAGCTGGTCCCGAACGCCGAGATCCTCGTGGTGACGACGCCCCAGCAGGCGGCGGCCGAGGTCGCCGAGCGCGCGGGCACCATCGCCGTCCAGACCCACCAGAAGATCGTCGGTGTCATCGAGAACATGTCCGGGCTGCCCTGCCCGCACTGCGGCGAGATGGTCGACGTCTTCGGCGCCGGCGGCGGCGAGCGGGTCGCCGAGGGCCTGACGCGCACCACCGGCGCCACCGTGCCGGTGCTCGGCCAGATCCCGATCGACGTGCGGCTGCGCGAGGGCGGCGACGACGGCCGCCCGGTCGTCCTCACCGACCCGGAGTCCCCGGCCGGCTCGGCGCTGCGGGCCATCGCGGGCAAGCTCGGCGGCCGCCAGCGCGGTCTCGCCGGTCTGTCGCTGGGCATCACGCCGCGCAACAAGTTCTGACCCGGTACGTCCGGTACGCCGGGTCGTACGGTCAGGCCGTCCGTGCGGCGGCAGGGCCGCGTACCGGCCCCGTGAACACCTCAGGGGCGCCTCCCGGTCCGGGAGGCGCCCCTGAGTCGTCTCTCACGGCCGGTACGTGGTGATGTCCTTCACCTGGGCCAGGCCGAGGCCGTAGGCGCTCATCCCGCGCCCGAAGGCACCGAGGTGCACCCCGCGCGCCGATCCGGCCATCACCCAGCCGTACTCCGACTCCCGGTAGTGGAAGGGTGTCGGGGCGCCGTCCACGGGCAGGGTGAGCGCCGACCAGCCGGGGCCCTCGAGGTTGTCCGCGAGGTCCCAGGCGATGGCGGTCTGCTGGTCGAGCCAGTCCTGCCGCAGGTGCCGCTCCATCTGGGTGGGCCAGGTGCACGAGAGCAGTCCCGAGCCCGCCAGCCAGGCCGCCGTGGCGACGGAGGTGGCGTCCAGCACGCCGGTGCCGTCCGAGCTGCGCCGGACGGGGCGCTCGGCGACCGTGACGACCACCACGAAGCGGCGGTTGTCGGGGGTGGGCTCGACCTTGACGGACGGTTCGTCGCCGTGGCCGGTGGAGCCGTGCTCGACCGTGCCGTCGGCGTTCAGGCCGACGGGGGCGAGCCAGCGCTCGCCGGTGAACGCCTCGTCCAGCCCGTACCAGGGGAAGTCGGCCGTGAGATGGCCGTCGACCGTACGATCCGCCGGATCAGCTGTGGTCTCCATACGCGCGGGGCCTCCTCCATAAGGGCAAACAAAGGGAGAATAGCCACTCGCGCAGCGGGAACGGGGCAGGGCCCCCGTATCAGGTGGCGTCGGAATCGAACGGCGGGGCCTCGCCGGGGGACACGTCGCGCTTGCGCAGCCGGTCCGGGGTGCCCGGGGAAGCCCCGGAGCCCGAGCCGCCGCCGCTGTCGCGGCCGTGCACGGCGTCCGTGACCGCCGACATCTCCTCCTTGAAGTCGAATCCGTTGCGGATCTCCTTCAGGCCCAGCTCGTCGTTGTCCATCAGCTGCTTGCGGACGAAGTTCTTCGGGTGCAGGTCCTCGAACTCGAAGTCCTTGAACTCCGGGCCCAGCTCGTTGCGGATGTCGGCCTTCGCGCTGTCCGAGAACTCCCGGACCTTGCGGACGAACTGCATCACGTCCTTGATGACCTTGGGCAGCTTGTCCGGCCCGAACACGAGCACGGCAAGGATCACGAGCGCGACGACCTCCAGCGCGCCTATGTCTGAAAACACCGTGCAGCTCCTCGTGGCCTCGGCCGGCGGACGGAATCCGGCGCATCTCACCGTACCTGGCCCAACCGCCTGCACGGGAGTAGGCAGGGTCAACAGTAGGTCGCGCCCCGGTAAATCCCGAATTCGCCGTGCTCAGTTCCCGCTGGCCGAGCCCAGGGTCAGCTCCACGGCCCGCTCCTTGCCGCCCCGTTTCACGGTCAGCTGCAACGTGTCGCCCGGCCGGTGGGCGCGGATCCGCACGATCAGCTCCTCGCCGTTGTGCACGCGCTTGCCGTCGATGGCGGTGATCACGTCGCCCGGTTCGATGCCCGCCTTGGCGCCCGGGCCGTTCGGGGTGACCGAGTCCCCCTCGCCCTGGCCGTCGGGGCTGACCTGGGCGCCGTCGCCGGAGTACTGCAGGTTGATGCTGACGCCGATCACCGGGTGGGTGGCCTTGCCGTCGTTGATCAGCTGCTCGGCGACCCGCTTGGCCTGGTTGACGGGGATGGCGAAGCCGAGGCCGATGCTCCCGCCCTGGCTGCTGTTGCCGAACGGGTCGGTGCCGCTGTCCGCCGAGCGGATGGCGCTGTTGATCCCGATGACCAGGCCCTTGGCGTCGACCAGCGGACCGCCGGAGTTGCCCGGGTTGATCGGGGCGTCGGTCTGGATGGCGTCGACGTAGCTGACGTCGTTGCTGTTGGTCTCCCCGCCGGCGGTGATCGGGCGCTGGGTGGCGCTGATGATGCCGGAGGTGACGGTTCCCTCCAGGCCGTAGGGGGCGCCGATGGCGACGACCGGGTCGCCGACCTGGGCGGCGTCGGAGTCGCCGAGGGTCAGCGGGTGGAGCCCCTTGACGCCGCTGACCTTGATGACCGCGAGGTCGTAGCCGGTGTCCCGGCCCACGATCGTGGCGGGTTCGACCTGGCCGCCGTTGAAGGTCACCGAGATGGTGCCGCTCTTGGCGACGCTCTCCACCACGTGGTTGTTGGTGAGGATGTGGCCCTCGTCGTCCAGCACGAAGCCGGTGCCGGTGCCCTCCCCGGCGTCGCCCTTGACGTGGATGTACACGACGCCGGGCAGGACCTGGGCGGCGATGCCGGCGACGCTGTCCGGGGCCCGGGTGCCGGCCTCCGCCGTGGCCTGCGGCAGGGTCACGTCCGGTGCGCCGCCGCTGTCGTGGACGTAGGCGCCCAGCGCCCCGCCGATGCCGCCGGCGATGAGGGTGACGGCGATGAGTGCGGCCGCCAGCGGGGCGCGGCGGCTCCCCGTCGACTGGGCGGCGGGCCGCTGCGGGCCGGTGGTGCCGCCCGGGGGCGCCCAGGGGTCGTAGCGGTGCCACTGGCCCACCGACAGCGGCGGGGGCGGGGTCGCGGGCGGGCCGCCGGGCGGGATCGGGGGCGCGGGCCGGTGCGGCGGGGCCGTGCCGGCGGGGTGCTGTACGGGCGGCGCGGGCGCCCAGGGGCCGGGCTCGCCGTAGGGCGGGGTGTCGTAAGGGTCCCGGGGGTGCCGGGGGGCGGCTTCGGCGGGGGGCCCGGCGGGTGTGTCGGGCGCGTCCGGGGCGGGCCCGTCCCGCGGCTCAGGGGGAACCGGCGTGACCGTCTCCGGCCGGCTCCACCACTTCGGCCCTTCGGCCTTCCCCTCGTCCACGGTGCTCCCCTACGACGACCAGTCCTCCCTGGATTGAACCAGGAGTCGGCGCCGCCCGCAGCCGACCGCTCAGCGGGTCACGGGGAAGTGGCCGACCAGGGGGACGACCGAGTCGAACGGAACGGGCGTGGTCGGGGCGGCCGTGGTGCCGCTCGGCGAGGTGGCGGAGGCGCTCGGGCCGGTGGTCGCGGGCGGGGCGAGGGCGGGTGCCGGGGTGACCCCGGGAACGGCCGATACGGCCGGGGTGGTGAGCGGCCCCTCGTCGCCGGACAGACCCAGCGGCCGGGTGACGGCGCCGGCGGGCACTCCGTCGGCGGCGCCGACGCCGTACGGGTGCATGCCGCCCGAGGCGGGGTGCAGCAGGTCGCTGGTGGCGGTGCTCCACACGTCGGCTGCCGCACGCGCGGTGCCGCCGGTGAAGGGCGTCGTGGGGGCGCCCGGGCCGCTGCGGGAGAGCGGGGTGCCACCGGCTCCGTCCACCGCCGCGTCCAGCGGCAGGGCGCCGCCGAGGGCGATGGCGGCCATGGAGACCGCGCCGGCCGCGGCGAACGCGAAACGGCGCCGCCCGCGGACCGCGCTGGTGGGCGAGGCGGGGCCGACGGGCGCGACCGCGGCGCCGGAGCGGCCGCTCTCGTGGATCCGGAAGCCGCGGGACGCGGAGGCGGACAAGGGCAGCGAGAACTCCTCGCGCGCCTTGCCGAAGAGGCCGCCGCCGAGGCGCTCGCCGCCGAGGCTGGCCGTCTCCATCAGTCCGCCGTCACCGAAGGGCCCTCTTCCACCGTCGCCGTCACCCCCGGGCAACTCCTGGAGGCGGGCGAGCAGGCCCGCCGAGAGCGTGGGCGGCGCGGCGGCGGCCACCACGTCCTTCATCCGGCGCTGCTCGTCGGCCGCGGCCTTGCATTCCGTGCAGGTCGCCAGGTGCGCGAGCACCCGGTCGCGGGCGTCGTCGTGCAGCTCGCCGTCGACGAAGGCGGCGAGATGGTCACCCAAGTGCTGGTCGGCACACGTGAGGTGCCGGCTGACACCGCTGCTCACGTGCTCCCGCCCTCCAGGGCCGGCCGGCCGGTGGCCAGGACGGGCGCGCGGCCCGGACGGGCGGCCGGCGCGCGGTGCTCCAGCGCCTTGCGCAGGTGCGAACGACCGCGGTGGATACGGCTGCGCACGGTGCCCAGCTTCACGCCGAGCGTCGCGGCGATCTCCTCGTACGACAGGCCCTCGATGTCACACAGCACGACCGCCGCGCGGAACTCCGGGGCGAGGGTGTCCAGCGCCTGCTGGATGTCCGCGTCGAAGTGGGTGTCGGCGAAGTGCTGCGCCGGGGACGGCTCACGGCTCGGCAGCCGCTCGGCCGCGTCGTCGCCGAGGGCGTCGAAGCGGATGCGCTGGCGACGGCGGACCATGTCGAGGAAGAGGTTGGTGGTGATGCGGTGCAACCAGCCCTCGAAGGTGCCGGGGGTGTACGTCGACAGCGAACGGAAGACCCGCACGAAGACCTCCTGCGTGAGGTCCTCGGCGTCGTGCTGGTTGCCGGTGAGGCGGTACGCGAGGCGGTACACCCGGGCGCTGTGCGTACTGACGATCTCCTCCCAGGAGGGGGGCGTCCACGCCTGGTTGTCCCCGTCGGTGGCGAAGGTCGCGTTGGCGACCACAGTCGCGGACTCGTCGGTGCGCGGACGGTCGTCAGCTGTATCGGTCACGGATTTCGGCTCGCCGGCCGACCTGCGGAAGCGCGAGAGCACTCCCCGGTGACCCGCCGCAGCCGCACCTCCCCTGTCGGCTCTGGTGGTGTCCAGTAGAGCCCCTACCATAGCCACCTCGCCCGTTAGCTCCGGATAAGTGCCGGGCTCATCTCGCCCGGCCCCGACGTCTAGGTCCGTCGCAGGTACCAACGAGCGGTCCCATCTGCGGGTTCCCGACCGCAACGGATACAGTCGCCGGGCGGGCTGCAACCGTCAGGCGGACAGGAGAGGGCAATTACCGGCAACCGGCAGGCGAGCTGGGCGTTCGCGGACGCTTTCGTCGCCGAGGACGACGCGCTGATACGAGCCCGCGGGCGAGCTCGTGAGGCCGGCGTGCGCCCGGTCTCCCCCGGCACCGGCGCGACGCTGCGGCTGCTGGCCGCCGCCACGGACGCCAAGGCGGCCGTCGAGATCGGCACCGGCACCGGCGTCTCCGGGATCCACCTGCTGCACGGCATGCGCCCCGACGGCGTGCTGACCACCGTCGACACCGAACCGGACCGCCAGCAGCTCGCCCGCACCGCCTACCGGGAGGCGGGGTTCGCGGGGAACCGGGCCCGCTTCATCCCCGGCCGGGCGCTGGACGTCCTCCCCCGCCTCGCCGACGGCGGGTACGACCTGGTCTTCTGCGACGGGGACCGGCTGGAGTACCCGGACTACCTCGGCGAATCGTTGCGGCTGCTGCGCCCCGGCGGGCTCGTCTGCTTCGAGGGCGCCTTCGCCCAGGGCCGCTCGATGGACGCCGCCCATTCCGAGCCGGAGGTGATGCGGCTCCGCGAATTGATGCGGACCGTACGGGACCACGCGGCCCTCGCGCCCGTCCTGCTGCCCACCGACGACGGGCTGCTCTGCGCGGTACGGCGCGGCTGAGAATTCCCCGCCCGGAATGCACCTGTTTCCGGTCCGGCATCCAATCGGAGAAACAAGTGGGCCCCCGGCGACATGCCGCCAGGGGCCCAAGGCTTGGATTGGCCGGTTGTCAGGCGATGGCCTTCTTCAAAGCCTCGCCGAGTGCATCCGCCTCGTCGGGAGTCAGCTCGACGACAAGCCGTCCGCCGCCCTCGAGCGGAACGCGCATGATGATGCTCCGCCCCTCCTTGGTCACCTCGAGCGGGCCATCACCCGTCCGCGGCTTCATGGCCGCCATGCTCGTTCCCCTTCCTGAAACCAGCTCTTCGCAACCGGTGGCCCAGGCGCCACCGGACTCGAACACATTGGTTCTCAGCCATTATCCCGCATCGGGTGACCTGATGACCAACATCGGTTCCCATCCGTTCGAGAACCCTGTCCCGCAAAACCGTCCATTTCGGTGATCGCACTCTCCGGCGCGTTTGCCGGGGGTCACGTGTCCGCGCCCGGAGATCTCCGGCATGCTGACCCCGAACGTGAGCCGCGACGAAGGGGACCACATGGCCGACACCGTGCTGTACGAGGTGAGCGACGGGCTCGCCACCATCACCCTGAACCGCCCCGAGGCGATGAACATGCTCAACGTCGACACCAAGGTCGCGCTGCGGGACGCCCTCCAGTCGGCGGGCGCCGACCCCGCGGTGCGGGCCGTGCTGCTGACCGCGAACGGCAAGGCCTTCTGCGTCGGCCAGGACCTCAAGGAGCACGTCGGGTTCCTCCAGCAGGAGGGCGGCGGTCCGGCCATGTCCACGGTGCGCGAGCACTACAACCCGATCGTCACCGCGATCGCCGGCATGCCCAAGCCCGTCGTCGCCGGGGTCAACGGGGTCGCCGCGGGCGCCGGCGCGGGCTTCGCCTTCGCCTGCGACTACCGCGTGGTCGCCGACACGGCCGGCTTCAACACCTCCTTCGTCGGCGTCGCCCTGACCGCCGACTCCGGGGCCTCCTGGACGCTGCCGCGGCTGGTCGGCCGCAGCCGCGCCGCCGACCTGCTGCTCTTCCCGCGCACGATCGGCGCTCAGGAGGCGTACGAGCTGGGCATCGCCAACCGGCTGGTGCCGGCCGGCGAGCTGGCCGCCGAGGCCGCCTCGGTCGCCCGGCAGCTCGCCGAGGGCCCGACCGCCGCCTATGCGGCGGTCAAGGCCTCCATCGCGTACGGCGAGGGGCACTCACTGGTCGACACCCTGGCCAAGGAGGACGAGCTGCAGACGGCCGCCGGCGCCTCCGAGGACCACCGGATCGCCGTCGAGGCCTTCCTGAAGAAGGAGAAGCCCCGCTTCCTGGGCCGCTGAGCCCGGGCGGCGGGGGCGCGGTGGGTCCTGCGGGCGCTCAGCGACGGGCGCAGCAGTCGGCCAGGTGGTCGTCCACCAGGCCGCAGGCCTGCATCAGCGCGTAGGCGGTGGTGGGGCCGACGAAGCGGAAGCCGCGCTTCTTGAGGTCCTTGGCCAGCGCGGTGGACTCCGCCGTGACGGCCGGCACGTCCGCGACCGTGCGGGGTGCCGGGCGTCCGGCGGGGTCGGGGGCGTACGACCAGACGAGGGCGTCCAGGCCGCCCTCGTGGGCCTCGCGCAGCGCCAGGGTGGCGTGCGCGTTGGCGATGGCCGCGTCGATCTTCGCGCGGTTGCGGATGATGCCGGTGTCGGCGAGCAGCCGCTCCCGGTCCTCGTCGGTGAAGGCGGCGACCGCCTCCGGGGCGAAGTCCGCGAAGGCCTTCCGGAAGCCCTCGCGGCGCCGCAGGATCGTGATCCACGACAGGCCGGACTGGAAGGCCTCCAGGCTCAGCCGCTCGTAGAGGGCCGCCTCGCCGTGCACCGGGCGGCCCCACTCGGTGTCGTGGTACGCGACGTAGTCGTCGGTGGACAGCCCCCAGGGGCAGCGGGCCAGGCCGTCCGGCCCGGTCACCACGCCGCCGTCGCTCACAGCCCGCTCCCGGGGGCGCGCGGGTCCTCGGGGGGCCGCGGGGCCTGCTCGGCGTCCTTGACCAGCGACTGGCCGCCCAGCCGGGTGGCGTGGGCGCCGGCCAGGGCGGCCTCCAGGTCGGCGATGTGCGCGTCGCGCTGGGCGAGTTCGGCGCCGAGGCGCTCCAGCACGTCGTCGACGTCCACCATGCGGTACCCGCGCACGGTCACCGGCAGGCGCAGCCGGTCGACGTCCGCGCGGCCGACCGGCCGCTCCGGCGGCAGCCGGTCGTCCACCCGGTCCGGCTGCACGTCACGGAGCACCCCGCCGTCACCGAGCACCGCGAGGGCGACCGCGCCGACCACCGCGACCAACGCGATGAGCATGAACCAGAACAAGACCTCTCCCGGGGTCGGCTCGACGTGTACGGCACGATCGTGCCACGTCGCGCCGTGCGCGCGGCGTGCGGTCGGCGACTATCTTCGATCGGCGTACGACATTTCGAGGGAGGCAGGCGCGACATGCTGCGGCTGGGCACACGGGAATTCGGCGAGCACGAGCCCGTGATCATGGCGATCGTGAACCGGACGCCGGACTCGTTCTACGACCAGGGCGCCACGTTCACCGACGCTCCGGCCCTCGAACGCGTCGAGCGCGCGGTCGCGGAGGGCGCCGCGATCATCGACGTCGGCGGGGTGAAGGCGGGCCCCGGCGAGGAGGTGTCGGCGCAGGAGGAGATCCGCAGGACGGTCGGTTTCGTCGCCGAGGTCCGCCGCCGCCACCCCGACGTGGTGATCAGCGTGGACACCTGGCGCCACGAGGTCGGCGAGGCGGTCTGCGAGGCCGGCGCGGATCTGCTCAACGACGCCTGGGGCGGTGTCGACCCCCGGCTCGCCGAGGTCGCCGCGAAGCACGGCGTCGGGCTGGTGTGCACCCACGCGGGCGGCGCGCTGCCGCGGACCCGGCCGCACCGGGTGGGCTACGCGGACGTGATGGCCGACATCCTGAAGGTGACGGTGGGCCTCGCCGAGCGGGCGGCCGCGCTGGGGGTGCGGCGGGACGCCGTCCTCATCGACCCCGGCCACGACTTCGGGAAGAACACCCGGCACTCGCTGGAGGCGACCCGGCGGCTGCCGGAGATGACGGCCACCGGCTGGCCGGTGCTGGTCTCGCTGTCCAACAAGGACTTCGTGGGCGAGACCCTGGACCGCCCCGTCAAGGAGCGGCTGATCGGCACCCTGGCGACGACCGCCGTCTCGGCGTGGCTCGGCGCCCGGGTGTACCGGGTGCACGAGGTCGCCGAGACGCGTCAGGTGCTGGACATGGTGGCCTCGATCGCGGGTCACCGGCCCCCGGCGGTCGCCCGACGGGGGCTGGCGTAGCCCCGCCGGCGGTTCAGTCGCCGATCTCCTTGGTCACCAGCGCGACCGCCTCGTCCACGTCGTCCGTGACGTGCAGGAGTTCCAGGTCGACGGGGGACGCCTTGCCGCCGTCCACGACGGTGTCGCGGACCCAGTCGACCAGGCCGCGCCAGTAGGCGGAGCCGAACAGGACGATGGGGAACTGCGTGACCTTGCGGGTCTGGACCAGCGTGAGGGCCTCGAAGAGCTCGTCGAGGGTGCCGAAGCCGCCGGGCAGCACGATGAACCCGGAGGCGTACTTCACGAACATCGTCTTGCGGACGAAGAAGTAGCGGAAGTTCACGCCGATGTCGACGTAGGGGTTGAGCCCCTGCTCGAACGGCAGCTCGATGCCCAGCCCCACCGAGACCCCGCCCGCCTCGCAGGCACCGCGGTTGGCCGCCTCCATCGCGCCGGGGCCGCCGCCGGTGATCACGGCGAAGCCGGCCTCGGCCAGGGCCCGGCCGATGCGGACGCCGGTCTCGTAGTCGGTCGATCCCTCGGCGGTACGGGCGGAACCGAAGACGCTGACCGCCCTGCCGAGTTCGGCGAGCGCGCCGAAGCCCTCGACGAACTCCGACTGGATGCGCATCACGCGCCAGGGGTCGCTGTGGACCCAGTCCGAGGGCTCCCGGGTGTCCAGCAGGCGCTGGTCGGTCGTGGACTTCTGCACCTGGCCCCGGCGCCGTACGACCGGCCCGGTGTGGCGCTCGGGCCAGCCGCGTGCCATGGGCCGGCCCTCCGCCGCCGCCGTCTCGGCGGCGGCCGCCTCCTCCGCGTCCCTGTCCATGTCGGACTCCTTTCACTACCGTCCGGTCAGGGTACGACCGCGTCCGCCGGGCGGATCAAGAACGCGCCGCTGAATTGCTCGTTACGACAGCCAGGCGCGCAGCTTCTCCTCCGCCTCCAGGACGGCGGCGACGGCGACGTGCTCCTCGCGGGTGTGGGCGAGCCGGGGGTCCCCGGGGCCGTAGTTCACCGCCGGGACGCCCAGCGCGGAGAAGCGGGCCACGTCGGTCCAGGCCTCCTTGGGCGCGGGCTCGGTGCCGATGGCCGCGACGAAGGCGGCCGCCGCCGGGTGGGACAGGCCCGGCAGGGCGCCGGGGGCGCTGTCGGTCAGCCGCACCTCGAAGCCCTCGAAGACCTCGCGGACGTGGTCGAGGGCCTCGGCCTCGGAACGGTCGGGGGCGAAGCGGAAATTGACGATCACCGCGCAGGAGTCGGGGATCACGTTGCCGGCGTGACCGCCCTCGATCATGACCGCGTTGAGCCCCTCGCGGTAGGTGAGGCCGTCGACGGCCGCCTGCCGCGGCTGGTAGGCGGCGAGCCGGGCCAGCACCGGCGCGGCCTTGTGGATGGCGTTCTCGCCCAGCCAGCTGCGCGCGGAGTGGGCGCGGCGCCCGGTGGTCTCCACACGGACCCGCAGGGTGCCCTGGCAGCCGCCCTCGACCTTGGCGTCGGTGGGCTCCAGGAGGACGGCGAAGTCGCCGGCGAGCCATTCCGGGTGGTTCTCGGCGAGCCGCTTGAGGCCGTTGTGCTCCGCCGCGATCTCCTCGGCGTCGTAGAAGACGAAGGTCAGGTCGCGGTTGGGGGCGGGGAGGGTGGCGGCCAGTCGCAGCTGGACGGCGACCCCGGACTTCATGTCGGAGGTGCCGCAGCCCCACAGGACGCCGTCCTCGTCGAGGCGGGAGGGCACGTTCTCGGCGATCGGCACGGTGTCCAGGTGCCCGGCGAGGACGACCCGCTCCGCCCGGCCGAGGCGGGTGCGGGCCACGACGGCGTCCCCGTCCCGGTCGACCGTGAGGTGCGGCAGGGCGCGCAGGGCGCTCTCCACGGCGTCCGCCAGCGGCTTCTCGGCGAGGCTGACGGAGGGGATGTCGACGAGCTGCGCCGTCACGGCGGCGGCGTCCTGACTGAGATCGAGCACGGGCCGTTCCATGCCGCCGACCCTACCCGGGGGCGGGTCGGGGCCCCGGCACAGCGGGCTTCGGTACGGTGTGCGCGTGCCGAAGCCACCGTCGACCTCGACACCCGCCGCGCACGCCCCCCGCAGGCGGGGGCGCGCCGCCCGTCTGGCCACCGCAGGGCTGGTGTTGCTGGGGGTCGCGGGCTATGCCGCGTACCACTTCGCCGGTGTCGGCGGCGGTCCGCGCCATCCGGCCTGCACGGTCACCACGGAGGCCGGCAGCCTCACCCTGGAGCCGCAGCAGGCGGCGAACGCCTCGACGATCGCCGCGGTGGCGGCCTCGCGCGGGCTGCCGGAGCGCGCGGTGACGATAGCGCTGGCCACGTCCATGCAGGAGTCGGCGCTGCGCAATCTCGACCACGGGGACCGCGACTCGGTGGGCCTGTTCCAGCAGCGCCCTTCGCAGGGCTGGGGCACGGCCGCGCAGATCATGGACCCGGTCTACGCCTCCAATGAATTCTTCGACGGCTTGGTGAAGATCCACGGCTATTCCCGGCTGCCCCTCACGGTGGCCGCGCAGAAAGTGCAGAAGAGCGGCTTCCCGCAGGCGTACGCCAAGCACGAGGCGGACGCCGCGCTGCTGGCCGGCGCGCTGACCGGCCGGCACGCCGGGGCGCTCACCTGCGTCACCCCGGTCGCCGCGGGGACGGTCTCCGGGGGCGACCCGGCGAAGGTGCGGGCCCGGCTGGTGCGGGAGTTCGGTGCCGACGTGGCGCCGCGGACCACCGAGACGCCGGCGGACCCCGGCGACGGGACCACGCAGGACGCCAAGAACGGTGCGCGGGGCGGGGGTCCGGCCCGCCGCACGGTGGCGGTGCCGTCGGCCCCGGCGAGGGACGAGGCGCGCGGCGACGAGGGCCGACGGGGCTGGGAGCTGGCCCAGTGGGCGGTGGCGCACGCCCATGAACTGAAGGTGGAGAAGGTGACCTTTGGGGACCGCGAGTGGTCGGCGGAGGCATCCGACCGGGGCTGGACGGCGTCGAATTCCGACGCCGCGCGGGGCGCCGCGGGCGATGTCAGGATCACCGTCGCGCAATAGTGCGGGCATTCACCCCCAGGCGGGTGATTGATACGCCAAACCCATCAGATGTGAATCCCCTCGTTCGGGGGTGCGAAAAAAGCTTCTGATCAAGGGCTGTGACGTTTCCGCGGCAGTTCCGGCTCCGTCCGAATTGCTCCGCTTTACCGCCCCGGGAATCCGGCTGCATTACCAACTCTTTACTCTTGGCGGCCGCAACCTTCGGCCCCCTTCACGCGGTAGTCACGACGTCCGCCCCGCGGACATGTCACGTCGAAACTGTCGTCTCTCCGTAAAAGGAGCACCATGTCTCTCCCCCTCGCGCGTCGGATCGCCCGGGCCGCCCTGCTGGTCGGCGCGGCCGCGGCTCCTCTCATCGGTGCCGGTGCCGCGTCCGCCGCCGAGCTGCCGCAGGTCGGCGACCTGGGTGGGCTGACCAACGTGGACAAGACCCCCGAGCTCACCGGCACCGTGAACGGCGTGGCCAAGCAGTCCGGCGCCGTGAAGACCGTGCAGCAGGCGCTGCCCGCGACGACCGAGACCGTCGGCGGCCTCGCCAAGAGCACCCAGCCCACCGTCAAGGGCGCCGCGACGGAGGCCGCCAAGACCGTCGGCGGCACCGCCCAGGAGCTCGGGAAGACCGCCAAGGGCTCGGGGCTGCCGGGTGGCCTCCCCTCCACCGGCCAACTGCCCCTCCAGGGGCTCCCCATCGGCGGCTGACCCCCCACAGCCGCACCGAAAGGGCCCGGGGAGCGGTGCTCCCCGGGCCCTTTGCGCGTCCTGTGCGCGGCCGTACCGCCGCCGGGCGTACCGCCGCGGCTCAGGAGGACAGCCGGCGCACCGCCGCCGCCACCCGCTCGTCGGTGGCGGTGAAGGCGATCCGTACGTACCGCTCGCCCGCCGCGCCGTAGAAGTCGCCGGGCGCCACGAGGATGCCGTGCTTGGACAGGTCCGCGACGGTGTCCCAGCAGGACTCGTCGCGCGTCGCCCACAGGTACAGGCTCGCCTCGCTGTGCTCGATGCGGAAGCCGGCGGCCTCGAAGGCCTCCCGCAGCGTCGCCCGCCGCCGCGCGTAGCGCTCGCGCTGCCGGGCCACGTGGGCGTCGTCCCCGAGCGCCGCGACCGTGGCGGCCTGCACCGGGGCGGGCGTCATCATGCCGCCGTGCTTGCGGATCTGCAGCAGCTCGCCGAGCACGGCCGGGTCGCCCAGGAGGAAGGCGGAGCGGTAGCCGGCCAGGTTGGAGCGCTTGGACAGCGAGTGGACGGCCACGATGCCCTCGTAGGAGCCGCCGCAGACGTCCGGGTGCAGGACGGAGACCGGGTCGGCGTCCCAGCCCAGCTCCAGGTAGCACTCGTCGCTGAAGACCAGCACGCCGTGCTCGCGCGCCCAGGCGACGGCACGGGTCAGCTCGTCCTTGGACAGCACGCGACCGGTGGGGTTGGAGGGGCTGTTGAGCCACAGCAGCCGCAGCCCGGCCGGGTCGGGCTCGGTCGGTTCGTCGTAGACGACCGGCTCGGCGCCCGCCAGCCGCGCCCCGACCTCGTACGTCGGGTAGGCGAGCCGCGGGTACGCCACCTTGTCGCCCGCGCCGAGCCCCAGTTGGGTCGGCAGCCAGGCCACCAGCTCCTTCGAACCGACCACCGGCAGCACGTGCGCGTCGGTCAGCCCGTCGGCGCCCAGCCGGCGGCCGGCCCAGCCGGTGATGGCGGCGCGCAGTTGCGGCGTCCCCCACACGGTCGGGTAGCCGGGGCTGTCCGCGGCCGCGGACAGGGCACGCTGCACGATGTGCGGGACCGGGTCGACCGGGGTGCCGACCGACAGGTCGACGATGCCGCCGGGATGGGCGGCGGCCGTGGCCTTGTACGGTTCGAGCCGGTCCCACGGGAAGACGGGGAGTCTGGACGAGACTGGCTGCGCCACGGTGGTGCTCACTTTCCGTTCCTCGCAGGCACGCGGCCTGCCACTGCCTGAGGCACGACGGTCCCGCACGGCGGTGTGCCGTGCGGGACCGCACGCAATTCTCGGGTCATTCGCCCTGCGGGGGCAGGGCGGCGATGAAGGGGTGGTCGCGCTCGATCAGCCCGAGCTTGGAGGCACCACCGGGCGAACCGAGCTCGTCGAAGAACTCGACGTTCGCCTTGTAGTAGTCCTTCCACTCCTCCGGGGTGTCGTCCTCGTAGAAGATGGCCTCCACCGGGCAGACCGGCTCACAGGCTCCGCAGTCGACGCATTCGTCCGGGTGGATGTACAAGGACCGCTGGCCCTCGTAGATGCAGTCGACGGGGCACTCCTCGATGCACGCCTTGTCCTTGACGTCGACACAAGGCTGCGCGATGACGTAGGTCACGCTGTCGTTCCTCCTCGATAGGGCTGTCTCGCGCGGGAGCGCGGCGTCGTCGATGCCCGCCCCTAGTATCTCCGTTCTTGGGCAGCAGACGAACAGGAGGGGCGGTCATGAGCATGGATTTCACCGCCGGAGGCCGGCTCGAGGTGCGCATAACCCCTTCTGACGTGGGCAAACGCGTTTCGGTACGGAGGATCGCGGAGATCGTCGACGGACACCCGGTGTTCACCGACGCCGTCGGGGTTCTCACATCGTGGGACCACGGGGTGCTCGTCGTCACCCGACGGGACGGAGAAGCCGTCCGCATCGCGGAATCGTCCCTGGTGGCGGGGAAGGTCGTACCCGCCGCACCGGCGCGTCGCGCCGCTCGCGCGCCCCGTGCGACCGCCCGGGAACTGCAGGAATCGGCCTCCCGCGGCTGGCCCGCGCAGGAGACCGCCCGGCTGGGCGGGTGGACGCTGCGGGCGGCCGGCGGCTTCACCCGGCGCGCCAACTCCGTGCTGCCGCTCGGCGATCCGGGTGTCCCGCTGTCGGAGGCCGCGGCACGGATCGCCCGCTGGTACGGCGACCGCGGCCTGCCGCCGTACGTGCAGGTCACCACCGGTGGCGAGGACTCCGACGAGGCGCTGGCCGAGGCGCTGGACCACTTCGGCTGGACCGCGGAGGGCCACGCCCTGCTGCGCACGGCCGCGCTGGCGCCGATCGCGGACCTGCCGGGCGCCGAGGCCGTACGACTGTCCCGCGATGCCGACGCGGCGTGGCTCGCCCGCTACCACCGCACGGGTGACCTGGGCGACGCGGCGCTGAAGGTGCTGGGCGGCGGTCCCTCGGTGTGGTTCGCCACCGTTCCGGGTGACGGTCCCGCCGGCACCGGGCCCGCGGCGATCGGCCGCTGCGTCGTCGACGGCCGGTTCGCCTCCTTCGGCGCCGTCGAGGTGGCCCCGGACCACCGGCGGCGCGGACTGGCCCGGGCCGTGATGGCCGCGCTCGCCCGCAAGGCGCTGGACGAGGGCGCCTCCGGCGCGTACCTGCAGGTTGAGACCGGCAACGAGGGGGCGCGCGCCCTCTACGACCGGATGGGCTTCACCACCCACCACGCCTACCACTACCGGCGCGGCCCGCTGTCCGCGGAAGGGTGAGAAGCCCGGTATGGACGACGCCATGAGGCAGCGCTTCGGCGAGGCCGCCCGCGAACCGCGCCCCGACCTCGCGGAGCTGTGCCTGCTCATCGGCGCGGAGGCCGACCCGTCCCTCGACGAGGCGGGCACGGACGCGGCGCAGATGGAACTCGACCGCCTCGCCGGGCTCCTGCCGTACGGCCTCGCCGCCCCCGGCGACTGGGCCGACGCCGCCGCGGAACTGCTCGGCAGCCGCTGCGGGTTCGGCGGCTCCCCCGCCGACTACCAGCGGCTGGAGTCCTCACTGCTGCACGAGGTGCTGCGCCGGCGGCGCGGGCTGCCGATCCTGCTGTCGGTGGTCTGGATGGAGGTCGTCCGGCGCGCGGGCGGCCCGGTCCACGGGGTCGCCCTCCCGGGGCACTTCGTCGTGGGCTTCGGCGACCCCGCGGGCGGGTTCGTGCTGGCCGACCCGTTCAACGGCGGCCGGCGGCTGGGCGAGGAGGACGTACGCGTACTGGTGGCGGGCGCCACGGGGGCCGCGCCGTCCCCGGCGATGCTGGAGCCGGCGGATCCGCTGGACATCGTGCAGCGGGTGCTCAACAACATCCGCGCGTGGGCGTCGGCACGGCCCGAGCACCTGGGCACGCAGTTGTGGGCGGTGGAGCTGGCGCTGCTGCTGCCCCACCATCCGGCGCGGCTGCGCTTCGAGCACGCCCAGTTGCTGGTGCGCAAGGGGGACTTCGCGCGGGGCGCGACGGAGATGGAGGAGTACGCCGACGTGCTCGCCGAGGCGGAGCCCTCCGCCGCGACGGCCATGCGCCGCCAGGCGCGGGCCGCCCGCGCGCTCCTCAACTGAGATGTCGTACCGATCGCTCGTCAGCACCCCGAAGCACCCGCAGTCGCGGGTTACGGCGGGCGCGCCACCCACGCACGGATGGCGTGGAAGCGGCCATCTGTACCCGCGGACGGCAACGAGACCTCCGCCAAGGGAGAGGCAACCCGCTCCGGCGCCTGAACCCCAGCCACGCACCGACCCGCAGGCTGCCGACAAAGTGGGCCCCCACCCTCCCATCCGCAGCCCGCCGCTTTGCGCCCGAAGGGCGCGAGACGGCGGGACAGCCGAACAGCCGAACAGCCGCCTAGAGCCAGCCGCGTTCGAGGGCGATGCGGACCGCTTCGGCGCGGTTGCGGGCGGCGGTCTTCTGGATCGCCGTGGAGAGGTAGTTGCGGACGGTCCCCTCCGAGAGGTGGAGGCGGCGGGCGATGTCCGCGTTGAGGGAGCCGTCGGCCGCCGCACGCAGGACGTCCCGCTCGCGCGGGGTGAGGGGGTCGGCCCCCTCCGACAGCGCGGCCGCCGCGAGCACGGGGTCGATCACCTTCTCCCCCCGCAGCACCCTGCGCACCGCCTCCGCGAGTTGCCCCGCGGGCGCGTCCTTGACCAGGAACGCGTCGGCGCCCGCCTCCATCGCGCGGCGCAGGTACCCGGGCCGGCCGAACGTGGTGACGATGACCACGCGCACCCCGGGCAGTTCCGCGCGCACCGCGGCGGCCGCGTCGAGGCCGGTCATCGCGCCGGGCATCTCGATGTCCAGGAGGGCCACCTGTGCCCCGGCGTCGCGGGCCGCGCCGACGACGTCCTCGCCGCGGGCGACCTGGGCGACCACCTCGATGTCCCCCTCAAGCCCCAGCAGCGCGGCCAGGGCCTCCCGCACCATCGACTGGTCCTCTGCCAGCAGCACCCGGATCATGGCCGTGAGCGTAGTCGGCCGGGACGACGGCGTGGAGGGTGAAGCCGCCCTCCGCCACGGTCTCCAGACGGCCCCCGGCGAGCTGCAGGCGCTCCTCCAGGCCGGTCAGGCCGTTGCCGCGGTGCGTGCCGCCCGGCCCCGGTCCCCGGCCGTCGTCGGCGACGGTGAGCCGTACCGTGCCGTCGTCCTCGGCGACGGTGACCACGCAGCGTGTGGCGCCGCTGTGCCGTACGACGTTGGTGACGGCCTCGCGCAGGGCCCAGGCGAGCGCACCTTCGGCCTCCGGCGTGAGCGGGGCGGTCACCGTCGCGGGCAGCCGGCCGCGGATGCCGGCGGCCTGCAGGACGGTGCGGGCGCCGGCGAGCTCGGTGGCGAGGGTGGGTCTGCGGTAGCCGCTGACGGCCTCCCGGACGTCCACCAGGGCCTGCCGGCTGACCCGTTCGATGTCGGCCACCTGCGCGGCGGCGTCCTCGGGGCGGTCGGGCAGCATGCGTCCGGCCAGTTCGCTCTTGAGGGTGATCAGCGAGAGGGAGTGGCCGAGCAGGTCGTGCAGGTCGCGGGCGAGCCGCAGCCGTTCCTCCGTGGCCGCGAGCTGGGCCACGGCCGCCCGGGCCTCGCGCAGTTCGCGGGTGGTCCGCACCAGCTGGCGCACGCCCATCATGGCGTAGCCGCCGAGCAGGCACGGCACGAGCAGCGGGATCACCAGGTCCTCGCCCGCGCCGGCGAGCCAGGCGGCGGCGGCGAGCAGCGCGGTGACCAGCGGGATCGCCCAGCGCGCCTGGCGGCCGGGGAGCACCGCCCCGCAGCCGACGGCGAGGTAGACGAACAGGACGAGGAAGGCCTCGCCGAGGGTGAACGTCATCAGCAGCGCCAGCGCGCCCAGCAGCAGGAGCTGCCCGTACACCCAGCGCGGCTGGTGGTCGGCGTTGGTCCGCAGGAAGACGATGCCGAGGTAGACGGCGACGTAGCCGGCGAGCCCGAGCCAGCCCAGCACGGTCGCCGTGAGGCCGTGCCCGCCCTCGGCGAGGTCGCTGACCGGGGCGCCGAGGTAGAGCATCCACATGGCCACCCAGACCAGCTTGACCACGGCCTGGCGGCGGTTCTCCGGGGCCCTGCCGATCGCCGGGGCGTCCCGGGGCTCGGCGACGTCCGGCGCCTGCGTCGTTCCGGCGGTCACAGTCCTCCTCCTCTCCGGCCCGTCAGGCCTTCGCGGTGTCCTTGCGGTACATCCAAGCGGCTGTCCCGGCGAACACCAGCCCGTAGACCACCAGCACGGCGACGTCCCCGGCGTGCGGGGCCCGTCCGGACTCGACGGCCTGGCCGAGCGCCGCGTACGGGCGGGACGGGAGCAGCTCCGCGATGTCGCGCAGCCAGCCGGGGAAGGAGTCGAAGGGCACCCACAGCCCGCCGAGCAGCGCGAGCCCGAAGTAGGCGATCATCGCGACGGGACGGGCGGTCTCCGCCGAGGCGACGTAGCCGATGGCCACGCCCAGCGCGGCGAAGACGAAGCTCCCCGCCCAGCTGGTCAGCAGCACCCCGGCCCACTGCCACGCGGCCATCCGCACGCCCTTCACGGCGCCGCCGGCGAGCAGCACGAGCACGATCGAGGGCAGGCTGACCGTGGCGGCCGCGGCGACCTTGGCCAGGACGTAGCCGCGCCCGGGGAGGGCGGTGAGCCGCAGCTGGCGCACCCAGCCCTTGTCGCGCTCCCGGGCGATCCGCTCGGAGTTGCCCATGAGCACGGCGGTCATGGCGCCGAAGGCGCACATCGCCACCATGTAGTACGGCACCATCGCGGCCGTCTGGCCGGCCGTGAGGATCATGAAGAGCAGCACCGGGTACAGCACCGAGAAGAACATGAACTTGCGGTTGCGCAGGACGCGCAGGATCTCCAGCCGGGCCAGTGTCCTCATCGCGCCGCCGCCTCCTTCTCGGACTTCTCGGACTTCTCCAACTTCCCGGGCTGCCCGGGCTGCCCGGACTTCCCGGACGACTCCGTGATGGCCAGGAAGGCCTGTTCCAGGCCCAGCCCGGCGACCTCCAGGTGCCGGGGGTAGAGCCCGGCCGCGTAGAGGGCGTGCACGGTCGCGTCGGCGTCCGTGGAGCGGATGCGCACCGTGCGCCCGGTGACCTCCACGTCCGTGACCCGCGGCAGGGCCCGCAGGGCGGGCAGGTCCGGCGGGGTGTCCAGGTCGAAGACGATGCGGCGGACGCCGGCCCGGGCCTTGATCTCGGCGGCGGTGCCGTCGGCGACCAGCCGGCCGCCCTGCAGGACGAGCACCCGGTCGGCGACGGCGTCCGCCTCCTCCAGGTAGTGGGTCGCGAAGAGCACCGCGCGGCCCCGCGCCACCTGCCCGCGCATGGCCTCCCAGAAGGCCTGCCGGGCGGAGACGTCCATGCCGGTGGTCGGCTCGTCGAGGACCAGCAGGTCACTGGCACCGGCCGTGGCCAGGGCGAAGCGCACGCGCTGCTCCTGCCCGCCGGAGAGCTTGTCGACCTTGCGGTCGGCGATGGACTCCAGTCCGGCGGCCGCCATCACCTCGGCGACGGGGTGGGCGCGCGGGTGCAGGTCGCAGGCGAGCCGGACGAGCTCGCGGACGGTGACCTCCTCCATGAGGCCGCCGCTCTGCAGCACGGCACCGACCCGGCCGTCGGCGATCGCCCGGCGCGGGGTGGTGCCGAAGACCTCGACGGTGCCGAAGTCGGGGGTGCGCAGCCCCAGCAGCAGGTCCAGGGCGGTGGACTTGCCGGCGCCGTTGGGGCCCAGCAGGGCGACGGTCTCACCGGGGTGGAGGGTCAGGCTCAGGTCGTCGACGGCCCGGACCTGACCGAAGCTCTTGCTCACGTGCGTGAACACTGTTGCGGTCATGGCAGCAGCCTGGCCGACGGCGGGGTCCGCACGGCAGTGCCGGGCGTCCTGTCCCGCGGATGACAGATGTCATGGGTGTGGCCCCGGTACGGGTACCGGGGCCACACCTTCACGCGGGGATCGGGCGACCGGGGGTCAGGAGGCGCCCTCGATGGTCACCGTCTTCTTGGCGGCGTCGGTGGTCTGCAGCGCGGCCATCATCGCCGAGGCGACGTCCTCCGGGGTGACGGCGGTCTTGCTGCCGTCGCCGCGTTCGACCAGCACACCGTCGAAGGCGCCGCCGTACAGCCCCTGGAGGACCTTGCGGTCGATGTACGGCGTCAGGTTGCCCTCCTGGTCCGGCACCATCGTGAGGATCTGCGACAGCGACTTCTCCGGGCTGAACGGGACCTGCGCGGCGCCCGCCCGGACCGTGACCAGCCCGGACATGGCGGACTTCCCGAAACCGTCGACGGCCTTGTCGAGTGCCTCCTGGGTCACCTTGGGCTCCACGGTGGCGACCTTCAGGCTGACCGTGCCGGCCTTGCCGGTGGCGACCTGGGTGGCGTAGGCGGCGGTGACGGCGTCGATCGAGGCGCCCACGTCCACGCCCTCGTGGGGCTTGCCGGGGACGGCGACGGCCTTGCCGTCCACGAACTTGACCATGCCCTCGGAGCCGGAGCCGCCGAGCCCCTGGGAGAGCTTCTCCAGCTGGGCACGGAGCTTCTCGCCGTCGGTGGTCAGCACGGGCTCGGCCGCGCGCGAACCGCCGAACAGCGAGCCGATGACGGTGACCGGGTTGTAGTCGCGGTGCGCCACGTTGCGGACGGTCGCGTCGGTGTCGAGGACGAGACCGGCGGCCGCGGGCTTGAGCGACTTCTGCGCGTCGCCGACGGTGACGGTGATCGGCGCGTTCTTGCGGGGGCCCAGCGCCTGGTCCAGGAGCGCGACGGCCGCGTCCTTGGTCTTGCCGCCGATCTCCACGCCGTAGACGGTCGTGCCGGCCGGCACGTCGGAGTGGTCCATCAGGAGTCCGGCGCCGTAGGCGATGCCCGCCAGGCCCAGCACACCGACGCCCGCCAGTATCAGCTTGGAACGTCCCTTGCGCTGCGGCTCGACCGCGCTCTGGCGCGCGGCGGGCGGCGCCGCGGGCTCGTCCTGCTCGAAGCGGTACATCTCGCCGCCGGCCGGAGCCGGACGGTTCGCGGACGGTCCCGCGGGGGGAACCGCGGGGATGCCGCTGACGACGGTGTCCCCGGACAGCCGCTCGGACGCGGAGGACGGGAACGGCGTCGGGAACGGCGGCCGGCCGGTCGCGGGGCCCGCCGGGGGCACCCGCATCTCACCGGTCACCGGGCCCGCGGTGGGGCCGGACGGCGGCTGCTGCCCCGGGAAGGGCAGACCGGCCCCCGGACCCGCGGGGCCCGCACCGGGCCCGCCGGGGAACGGACGCTGCCCTTGAGGGGGACGCCCGGGGCCGGCGGGGCCACCGGGGCCGGCCGGACCGCCGGGCGCCACGGGCCCACCGGGGCCGCCGGGAACACCCGGTCCGCCCGGGCCGCCGGGGCCACCCGGCGCGACCGGACCGCCGGGGCCCGCCGGGCCGACCGCGCCGTCGTTCAGGTACGGGATGGCCCCGCGCCGGGGCCCGCCGGGGGCGCCGGCCGGCCCGGGGGCCGGACCGCGCTCGGCCGGCCCGGGCTGGGCGGGGATGTCGCCGATCTGCATCGGCTGGGTGACCTCGGGGGCGGAGAACTCCTGGGCCGCCTCGGGCGCCGGCGCCGGTACGGGCGCGGCCTTGCGCGGCGCGAACCAGTCGCTCGTCGGCTTCTCGCTCTTCGGCCCCGGCGCCGGCTCTGCGGCGGGCTCGGGCGCGGGCGCCGGGGCGCCCTGACCGGCCCCGGTGCCGTTGCCGGCGCCCGTACCGCCGCCGGTGGCCCAGCCCGCGGGCAGCGGGGCGGACTCGGCGGCGGGGCCGGCCGGTGCGGACCCGGCGGCCGCCTCGCCCTCCGCGCCGCCCTCGACGGGCGTGCGGACGACGACCGGCGGGATCGGCCGGGACCCGGGGATGTTGATGCGCACCCGGGTGGTCAGTGTGGTCTCGGTCTTGGTCTCCTCCGCGGCGGGGGCATCGGCGGGCTCCCCGTTCGCGGCACCGTCGCGCGGGCCCTCCTGCGGATGCAGCGACGGAAACGGTCGGGTTCCGTACGGCGGGGTACCCGACGGGTACGCGGCTCCGCCCCGGCCCTGGGGGCCGGGGGACGGACGATCAGTTTCACGACTCAAAGCAGGCTCTCCCGGTTCGCTTCGCCACCCGTCACGGCCTTTCCGCGGGCGGCCCGGCGGCGCGCACCACCATACTGGGCGCCGCGTCGGAGCCGCCTGTCCGCCGGATGGAGACCGCCCTGATCAAAGGGGTTTATGTGACGTCGACCGCCAAAACGGACGACGCTCGCTCCGTAACGGACGCAACGTGGCGCCTATCGTGCCTCAAGTGATCCACCAGGGGGAGTTCGGGGTTGCACAAGCGTGGCCGACATCACTCCCGCCATGGCTCCGCCCAACAGGTAGACGTACGGGCTGATTCCGTTGGCGAACAGGAAATCGCCTTCCGGACGGGCCGAGCTGAGCAGCATCACGGTGATCAGCCACACCGCCGCCGGCACCACCGCGCCCAGCCGGGTGCCGGTCAGCCTGGCACCGCCGTGGAAGAGCGCCGCGCTCCCGGCGAGCGCCAGCAGCAACCCGCCCGGGAACCAGGCGGCCTGGACCAGCGACCCCGCGACGGCGACCGGCACGCCCAGGACCGCGAGCAGGGGGTAGGCCGCGCGCCTCATGCCCCGCTCCCGGCGAACAGGTCGTCCTCCAGGCTGCCGGCGGGCGCGGGCGCGCCCTTGACCAGCCGGTAGAACTCGGCGCCGAACAAGGGCTGTCCGAGGTCGTTGGAGAGCGCGAAGAACGGGCCGTCCACCGCGATCTGGGTGACGTGGGCCTTCATCGCCGCGGCCTTCCGCTCGGCGTAGCGGGCCTCCACGTCGATGGCGGCGGTCACCATGTCGTCGTCCACCACGCCCGGGACGTCCTCGACGGTCGCGATGCCCTCGAAGGGCATCTGCCGGCCGGCCGCGTGCAGCCGGGCGAAGCCCTCCTCGACCACGCGGCGGGGGACGCAGTTCCAGTAGACCTTGGCGACGGAGTGCGGCCCGCCGAGGTCGCGCCGGTAGGCCGGCTCCGCGGACAGCTCGGCGGCCCGCATGGCGACCCGGTGCGCCTTGACGTGGTCGGGGTGGCCGTAGCCGCCGTCGGGGTCGTAGGTGACCAGGACCTGCGGACGGACCTCGCGGATCACCTCCACGAGGTACCCGGCCGCGAGGTCGAGGTCCGCCTGCCAGAAGCTGTCGGGCCGGTCGTTCTGGGGCGCGCCCATCATCCCGGAGTCGCGGAAGCGGCCGGGGCCGCCCAGGAGGCGGTGGTCGGTGACGCCGAGCTGGACCATGGCGTCCGCGAGTTCGCCGGCCCGGTACGCGCCGAGGGTGTCGTCGCGGCCGGGCGCCAGGTGTGCCAGTTCGGGCGGGATGACCTCGCCCTCCTCCCCGAGGGTGCACGTCACCAGCGTGACGTGCGCGCCCTCGGCGGCGTACTTGGCCATGGTGGCGCCGTTGTTGATCGACTCGTCGTCGGGATGCGCGTGGACGAGCAGCAGTCGCCGGGCGGGCAGTGCGGTCATGAGGAGAGCCTAGGCCCTGCCGTCGGGGTGGCCCGGGCCGGCCGAAGGGCGGGTCCCCCGCTGCGCCGACGCGGTGCGCCGCACGGCGGAGGGTCACCCCCGCAGCGGGCCACGGGGACGATCCGGCGGCTCCCCGGGCCGAAGGCACGGGCTCAGAACTTGAAGTCCCCGATCATGCCCGCCACGTTGCTGGTCAGGTCACTGATCGTCGGGGCGATGGAGGAGCTCGCCAGGTAGAACCCGAGCAGTACGCAGACCACCGCGTGCCCCGCCTTCAGACCGGCCTTCCTGACCAGCAGGAAGACGACGATCAGCAGCAGCAGCACCGCCGAAATCGAAAGTGCCACAGCGGCTCACCTCCAGGGCCTCGTGGTCCGACAGCAATTGCCAACCGGTTGTTACCCACTCTCGGCAGTGGATCATAACTTTGTGGCGCACCGCATAGCTCGTCGCACGGGAGCACGCGGGGGCGCATGGCCGGATCTCGCGGTTGGCGTGCGCGGGGCCCGCCGGCGGGCGGTGGCACACTCCCCCCATGACGCAAGCGCTCTCGTTCCCGCGGCAGTACGCCCGCACGCAGCGGTTCTCGCTCGGCGCCCCGCGCGCCTTCACCGTGTCGCCGGACGGCGGCCGGGTCGTCTTCCTGCGCTCCCGTACCGGCACCGACCGCTCGCACCTGCTGTGGGTGCTGGACCTGGAGTCCGGCACCGAGCGGGTCGCGGCGGACCCCGAGGTGCTGCTGTCCGGTACGGCGGAGGAGTTGTCGCCGCAGGAGAGGGCGCGCCGCGAGCGCAGCCGGGAGGGTTCGGCCGGGATCGTCGGCCACGCGACCGACGACGCGGTCGAGATCGCCGCGTTCGCCTTGTCCGGGCGGCTGTTCACCGCGGAACTGCGGGCGGGCACCGCCCGGGAGATCGCCGTGCCGGGCCCGGTGGTGGACCCGCGCCCGTCGCCGGACGGCCGCCTGGTGGCCTACGTGACGGACGGCGCACTGCGCGTGGTGGCCGCGGACGGCGGCGGGGACCGTGCGCTGGCCGAGCCCGAGGGCCCGGACGTCACCTACGGGCTGGCCGAGTTCATCGCGGCCGAGGAGATGTCCCGCAGCCGCGGCTACTGGTGGTCGCCGGACGGCGACCGCGTACTGGCGGCCCGGGTGGACGCGTCCCCGGTCCGCCGCTGGTGGATCGCCGACCCGGCGAACCCCGGGCAGGCGCCGGCCGAGGTGGCCTACCCGGCCGCGGGCACGCCGAACGCCGAGGTCACGCTGGCGCTGCTGACGCTGGACGGCACGGCCACCGCGGTGGAGTGGGACCGCGAGCGCTACCCGTACCTGGCGCAGGTGCACTGGTCGGCGGCGGGCCCGCCGCTGCTGCTCGTCCAGACCCGCGACCAGCGCGAGCAGCTGTACCTGGCGGTGGACACCGCCACCGGGGGCACCCGGGAGGTACACCGGGACCGCGATCAAATCTGGCTTGATCTTTTCGCCGGGGTGCCCGCGTGGACGTCCGGCGAACGCCTCGTGCGGATCTCCGACGAGGACGGCGCACGGTCGCTGTTCGTCGGCGAACAGCCTTGGACGGGGCCGGAGTTGCACGTACGCGCGATGCTCGGGCGGGACGGCGACGCGGTCCTGCTGTCGGCCTCCGCGGGACCGGGCGCCAAGGACCCGGAGATCGGCGAGATCCATGTGTACCGCGCCGACGGGGGCCCGGGCGGACCGGTCCGGCTGAGCACCGCGCCGGGGGTGCACTCCGCGGTGCGGGCCGGGGGCGTCACGGTGCTGTCCTCCGCGTCACTGGGGTCGGCGGCCACTTCCGTGCGGGTGCTGCGGGACGGCGAGGAGGTGGCGGAGATCGCCTCGTACACCGAGACCCCGGTCCTCACCGCGCGCCCCGTGCTGGTCGGCGCCGGCGAGCGCGGGGTGCCGGCGGCGGTGCTGCTCCCCTCGGGGTACCGGGCGGACGACGGCCCGCTGCCGGTGCTGATGGACCCCTACGGCGGGCCGCACGGCCAGATGGTGGTGAGCGCCCAGCGCGGCTACCTGCAGGCGCAGTGGCTGGCCGACCAGGGCTTCGCGGTCGTCGTCGCGGACGGCCGGGGCACCCCCGGGCACTCCCCCGCCTGGGAGAAGGCGATCGCGGGCGACTTCGCGGGGGTCACGCTCGACGACCAGGTCCACGCGCTGCACGCGCTGGCCGGCCACTACCCGCTGGACCTCACCCGGGTGGGCATCCGCGGCTGGTCCTACGGCGGCTACCTGGCGGCGCTGGCCGTGCTGCGGCGTCCGGACGTCTTCCACGCGGCGGTGGCGGGCGCCCCCGTCACCGACTGGCGGCTGTACGACACGCACTACACCGAGCGCTACCTCGGCCACCCCGAGGAGCGGCCGGCGGTGTACGCCGCCAACTCCCTGGTCACCGACGCCGGCCTGACGGACCCGGCCGAGGAGGTCCGGCCGCTCATGATCATCCACGGTCTGGCCGACGACAACGTGGTGGCCGCGCACACCCTGCGGCTCTCCTCCGCGCTGCTGGCCGCCGGACGCCCGCACGAGGTGCTGCCGCTGTCCGGCGTCACGCACATGACGCCGCAGGAGGAGGTCGCCGAGAACCTGCTCCTGCTCCAGGTCGCGTTCCTCAAGCGCTCCTTGGGCGTCGGGCGGGACTAGGGCGTCCCGGCGGGTCAGGGCGGGTTCTGCAGGTAGGCCGCCCGCGCCTCGGAGCCCGGGCCGGGGCCCGTACCGGGGCCGGGCGGCGGCTGCCCGTACGCGCCGAAGACGGGGAGGACGGCGGTCTGCTCGTAGAGCGGCATGGACAGGTTGTCGGCGGCCGCCGGGACCTCCGCCTCCACGTACGGGTCGCCGCCGGGCACGCCCACCGCAGCGAGGTCACCGGGCACGAGCAGCAGCGTCACCACCAGGGCGGCGCCCACCGCGAAGGCGGCGGCGAAGTCGTCGGCGGCCGGGGCGTCGATCCGGGAGGTGCCGATCACCGGGACCGCGGTCACCGCCAGCAGTCCGGCCACGGAGATGCCCAGCGGCCGGGCGAACGGGGCCCGGGAGAACGCGGCGAGGCCCGCGGCCGCGGCCAGCCCGGCGGTCGCCCAGACCAGCCACTCGTAGGGCGCGCCCAGTTGGGAGTCGACCAGGTAGCCGCCCGTGGCGGTGCGCCAGAAGAAGCCCGGGGGCAGCGGCGCGTTCGGGTCGGAGCGCCGGGAGAACTCCAGGACCCCGGCGATGAGCGCGACCACCAGCAGCAGCATCCCCGCCAGCACGCCCGCCGCGGGCCGTGGCGGGGCGGGCGCGTCCTGGCCGGTGCGCCGTACGACCACGAGCAGCACGAGGGCGCCGGCGACCTGCCCGGCCGCGGTCAGCAGCAGCGCCCCCTGCAGCCCCGGCGCCCCGCCGCCCGCGGCGGGGGCGAGCAGGTACGCCGTGGGGGTGCGCAGCGCCAGGGTGACCACCGAGGCCGCCCCGAGGACCCCGACGCCGCCGGGCTTGAGGGACGCGACCGCGGCGGCCGCGTAGAGCGCGAGGAGCAGCAGGTCCACGGTGGAGGTCACGAGCGGTGCCCCGCCGACCGGCACCGCCAGCCCGGCCCACACCTTGACGGCGCCCTCCGCGCGGAACTGCACGAGGTCCTGGCCCAGCCAGACCGCCTCCGCGGCCCCCAGGGCGGCGCAGACCACTCCTCCGAGCCGATACGCCCGCCGCACGGCCACCTCCCCGGCCCTTCCGGCAGCACTGTCGTTTGGCCTTCGCAGGGGATACGCAGCGGGCCGCCTCGCCGTTCACCGCCGGCGCGCGGCGGCGCGCGGCGGCGTACGGGCGGCCGGCCGGGGCGACGCACGTTCGCCCCGGCCGGCCCACGGCACCCGCACGGCCGTACGCTGCTCAGCGTGGCGCGTCCGTATATCGGTGACGCTTCGATCAAGTTGCGTGCGTGTAAAAGAAATTCATCCTGAATCCACCGCATTCGCCGAGCGGCCGCGGAAGCTGTCAAGCACGCGTTCACGACAATATCCAAAACCTTGCCCCAAGATAACGGCGATCTCGTCTTCCGGTCGCTTCACCCCCTTGACTGGCCGCCAAATCCATTGCCCAATACCGGCTAGCTAGCCACGGGCGTTCACATGCGCCGCCAAATCTCTTTGGTGCGGGGGCAGATGACCATGTCCAGTCCGAGCACGGCCGCGAACCGGCCGGAACCCGTTCCGGCAGAGGCACCCGCCCACGTCGAGGGCACCGGGAAGGAGCCCTCGGAACTCGTCGGGCGCTCCCCGGGACAGCTGGCCTGGCTGCGCTTCCGGCGCGACCGCACCGGAGTGATCTGCGCCGGCGTCGTGGTCTTCTACCTGGTCGTGGCCATGGCCGCGCCGCTGATCTCCAAGGTGTACGGCAAGAACCCGTACGAGCTGTACGGCCAGGACCTCGGGCTGCTGAACAGCTACGGGATCCCGCTCAAGCCCAACGGCGGCATCGACGGCGACTTCTGGTTCGGGCTCGAACCCCAGCTCGGCCGGGACGTGTTCACCCTGCTGATCTACGGGATCCGCACCTCGCTGGGCATCGCCCTCGCCGTGACCACGGTCTCCGTCGTGGTCGGCGTGCTGATCGGGCTCGTGCAGGGCTACCTCGGCGGGCGCACCGACTACTTCCTGGGCCGGTTCTCGGACCTGATGCTGTCCTTCCCGCAGCAGCTGTTCTTCATCGCCTTCACCCCGGTGATCGTGGCGCTCTTCGTCTCCCCGCGCGACGAGGAACCGACCTACGTCCGCATCGCGGCACTGGTCATCGTGCAGTTCGTGCTGGGCTGGATGAGCGTCGGCCGGCTGGTGCGGGCCCAGGTGCTGAGCCTGCGCGAGCGCGAGTTCATCGAGGCCGCGCGGATCAGCGGCGCCTCCCCGGCGCGGATCATCCGCAAGGAGCTGCTGCCGAACATCTGGTCCACGATCCTCGTCCAGTCGACCCTGCTGCTGCCGGTGAACGTCACCGCCGAGGCGGGCCTTTCCTATCTCGGTGTCGGAATTCTGCCGCCCACCCCGGACTGGGGGCTGATGTTCCAGCAGGCCGCGGCGTACTACGAATCCGACGTCACCTTCATGTTCTTCCCCGGCATCGCCATGGTGATCTTCGTGGTGGCCTTCAACCTGCTCGGGGATTCGGTCCGGGACGCACTCGATCCCAAGACCGTGCGCTAGGTGTCCAAGCCGCCGCGCCGGGCCCCTGTGGGGGGAGACCGGGCGCGCCGGTATCCGCAGTTCGGTTCACTGACAGGCAGGGAACAATGAGAATTCGCAAGGCGCGTCACGCCTCCGCGTTCCTGGCGTTGGGAGCTCTGACACTGTCCGCCGCGTGCAGCAGCGGTGGCGGCGGGGGGACGGGCACCGGCGGCGGCGAGGGCAAGAAGGCCACCGTGCAGAACTTCGGCATCGGTACGGCCGCCGACTCCAAGGGCCCCGCCCCGGAGGTCCCGGGGGCCAGGAAGGGCGGCACGGCGTACGACCTCGACCAGGCGGGCTTCGACTACCTGGACCCCGGCCAGCAGTACGTCAGCGACCAACTGTCGGTCCAGTTGCTCTACAACCGCTCGCTGACCGGCTACAAGATCGACGCCAAGACCGGCAAGACGATCCTGGTGGGCGACCTCGCCACCGACACCGGCAAGCCCTCCGACGGCGCGAAGACCTGGACCTTCACCCTCAAGGACGGCCTGAAGTTCGAGGACGGCACCCCCGTCACCTCCAAGGACGTCAAGTACGGCATCGAGCGGCTGTTCGCCGACTACCAGACGCAGGGCCCGCAGTACATCCAGAAGTGGCTCTACGGCGCCGAATACCGCAAGACCTACACGGGCCCGTACGAGGGCAAGGAGATCCCGGCCGACAAGATCGACACGCCGGACGACAAGACCATCGTCCTCCACTTCCTGGAGGCGCACGCCGACGCCCCCTACGCGGCCGCGATGCCGAACATCTCGCCGGTGCCGAAGGCGAAGGACGACAAGCAGAAGTACAACAACCACCCGGTCGCGACCGGCCCGTACAAGATCGCCAGCTACAAGCCGGGCAAGGAGCTGGTCTTCGAGCGCAACACCAACTGGGACCCGAAGACCGACCCGATCCGCAACGCCTACCCGGACAGCTGGAACTTCCAGCTGGGCATCGCCGAGCCCGGCCTGACCAACCGGCTCGCCGCCGAGGACGGCGACGACAAGTACGCGGTGAACCTCTCCGGTTCCTCCGACCCGTCGAAGATGCAGACGCTGACGACGGACGCGCAGTACAAGTCGCGGACGGTGAACCAGTACCAGCCGTACGTCGAGGTCATCAACATCAACACCAAGCGGATCACCGACCCGAAGGTCCGCCAGGCGATCATGTACGCCTTCCCGATGACCCAGGTCCAGCAGGCCTTCGGCGGCGGCGCGCAGGGCGAGCTCGGCACCACGCTGCTCAGCCCGACCGTGGCCGGCTGGAAGAAGTACGACCCCTTCGGCAAGCTCGACAAGCCCACCGGTGACGTCGAGAAGGCCAAGGAGCTGCTGAAGGAGGCCGGGGTCACCGGCAAGGTGAAGCTCTCCTACGCCTACGCCAACACCCCGCGCTGGCAGAACGTCTCGCTGACCATCGAGAAGGCGCTGGAGAAGGCCGGCTTCGACGTCCAGCGCAAGGCGATCGACCCGACCTCGTACTACACGGTCGTCGGCAAGCTCGACACCCCGTACGACATCTACCGCACCGGCTGGGGCGCGGACTGGCCCAGCGCCTCCACCGTGGTCCCGCCGACCATGGACGGCCGCAACCTCGCCGACGGCACCAACAACTACTCGTTCCTCAACGACGAGCACGTCAACTCCGAGATCGACCGCATCCTGGCGATCACGGACATCAAGCAGCAGAACGACGAGTGGCGGACGCTGTCCGAGTACGTGCTGAAGAACGACACGTCGCAGATCCCGTTCATCTTCGACAAGTACTTCAACATCCA
Source organism: Streptomyces sp. NPDC111520 (assembly GCF_055635295.1). NCBI lineage: Bacteria > Bacillati > Actinomycetota > Actinomycetes > Kitasatosporales > Streptomycetaceae > Streptomyces > Streptomyces sp. NPDC111520. The sequence goes on from NZ_JBVKBW010000017.1 coordinate 130,022, forward strand.
CGGCTCGGGCCTCGGCGGCGTCACCTACAACGAGGTCTACGGGACGATCAACCCCAACACGATCTTCGTCAAGCAGTAGGCCCAGCGCAGACACGCCGGTCCCGGCCTCTCCCCGGGCCGGGACCGGCGTCCCGACGGAACCGACGGAGAGCCTGACCCATGCTGCGTTTCCTGGTACGCCGTGTGCTGGGCGCGCTGGTCATCCTGCTGCTGATCAGCGCCATCACGTACTTCCTCTTCTTCTTCCTGCCCTCCGACCCGGCGCTGCTGTCCTGCGGCAAGAACTGCAGCCCGCAGAACGTGGCCCTGATCCGCAAGAACCTCGGCCTGGACCTGCCGATCTGGACCCAGTACTGGCACTTCATGGTCGGCATCTTCGCCGGCCGGGACATGCCCATCGGCCACTGCCCGGCGCCGTGCTTCGGCTACTCCTTCGCCGACCAGCAACTCGTCTGGGACACCATCGCCGACCGCTACCCGACGACGCTGTCGCTGGCGATCGGCGGCGCCACCGTCTTCCTGTGCGTCGGCGTCGGCCTCGGGCTGGTCTCCGCCTGGCAGCAGGGGAAGGCCTTCGACCGGATCGCCAGCGGCGTCTCGCTGGTCGGCAACTCCGTGCAGATCTACTTCCTCGGACCGATCGCCATCGGCCTGTTCGCGAGCAGCTGGCACGTGCTGGACCGCGGGCACGACCCCGACTGGTCGCACGACCCGTGGGGTTCGGTGCAGGGGCTGATCCTGCCCTGCCTGGTGCTCTCGGTGATCTTCTGGTCCAACTACAGCCGGCAGACCCGCTCGCTGATGGTGGAGCAGCTGTCCGAGGACCACATCCGGGCCGCCCGCGCCAAGGGCATGTCCTCCCGCTACGTCTTCCTGCGGTACGCGCTGCGCGGCGCCGCCGCCTCCATCATCACCATCTTCGGCATCGACCTGAGCGCCGTCCTGGGCGGCGCGATCATCACCGAGGTCACCTTCGGACTGCACGGCCTCGGCCTGCTGTCCGTGCAGGCCGTGCTCCGCAGCGACCTGCCGCTGGAGATGGCCGTGATGCTGATCGGCGCCACGATCATCGTCGTCTGCAACATCGTCGTCGACGCCGCCTACGCCCTCATCGACCCGCGGATCAGGCTGTCGTGAGCCGGGACGCCTGCCGGCACGCAGAGGAGAAGCACCGTTGAGCATCCTCACCAAGACCGAGGCGGGGCCGCCCGGGCCCGGGGACCCCGCGCCGTCCGGGCCGTTCCTGTCGGTCCGCGACCTGTACGTGCAGTTCGCCACCGAGGACGGCGTGGTCAAGGCCGTCGACGGGCTCTCCTTCGACCTGGAGCGCGGCAGCACCCTGGGCATCGTCGGCGAGTCCGGCTCCGGCAAGTCGGTCACCAACCTGGCGGTCCTCGGTCTGCACGACCGCCGCAACACCACCGTCCGCGGCGAGATCGTGCTGGACGGGCAGGAGCTGACGGGTGCCTCCGAGCGGACCCTGGAACGGCTGCGCGGCCGGAAGATGGCGATGATCTTCCAGGACTCGCTGACCGCGCTCTCCCCGTACTACTCGGTGGGCCGGCAGATCGCCGAGCCGTACATGAAGCACATGGGGGCCTCGAAGAAGGCCGCCCGGGAGCGGGCGATCGAGATGCTGGCCCGGGTGGGCATCCCGCAGCCGCGGCTGCGGGTGGACGACTTCCCGCACCAGTTCTCCGGGGGCATGCGGCAGCGCGCGATGATCGCGATGGCGCTGGTCTGCGACCCGGCGCTGGTCATCGCGGACGAGCCGACGACGGCCCTGGACGTGACCGTGCAGGCGCAGATCCTCGACCTGCTGAAGGACCTGCAGCGGGAGACGGGCACGGCGATCGTCATCATCACCCACGACCTGGGCGTGGTCGCCAACACGGCGGACGACGTGATGGTGATGTACGCGGGGCGCTGCGTGGAGCGCGGCACCGTGCACGAGATCCTCAAGGCACCCGAACACCCCTACTCCTGGGGCCTGCTGGCCTCCATCCCGCGGCTGTCGGCGCCGGTGGACCTGCCGCTGTCCCCGATCCCCGGCAGCCCGCCGAGCCTGCTCGCCCCGCCCTCCGGCTGCCCCTTCCACCCGCGCTGCGGCTTCACCGGGGAGGTCGGCGGCGGACGCTGCACCACCGAGCGGCCCGCCATCCCGGAGGACGAGCGGCACGGCTCCGCCTGCCACCTGGGGCGGGAGCGGAAACGGGAGATCTTCACCGGGCAGATCCGGCCCCGGCTGGGCGGAGGTGCGCGGTGAGCGCCCCGCAGCAGGACCACGCGCCGGGGGAGACCATGGGCCCGCTGCTCGAAGTGACCGGGCTGCGCAAGTACTTCCCCGTCCGGGGCGGCTTCCTGGTCAAGCGCCACGTGGCGGACGTGCGGGCGGTGGACGGCATCGACTTCACCATCGCCGAGGGCGAGAGCCTCGGCCTGGTCGGCGAGTCGGGCTGCGGCAAGTCCACCACCGGGCGGCTGGTGACCCGGCTGCTGGAGCCCAGCGCGGGACGGATCAGCTACCGGGGCCGGGACATCACGCACGCCTCGCGCAGGGAGCTGGCCCCGATCCGCTCCGAGATCCAGATGATCTTCCAGGACCCGTACGCCTCGCTGAACCCGCGGCAGACCGTCGGGCACATCGTCTCGGCGCCACTGGAGATCAACGGGATCGACCCGCCGGGCGGCCGCGAGAAGCGGGTGCGCGAGCTGCTGGAGACCGTCGGCCTCAACCCGGAGCACTACAACCGCTTCCCGCACGAGTTCTCCGGCGGCCAGCGGCAGCGCATCGGGGTGGCCCGGGCACTGGCGCTGGAGCCGAAGCTCATCGTGGCCGACGAGCCGGTGTCGGCGCTGGACGTCTCGATCCAGGCCCAGGTGGTGAACCTGCTGCAGCGCCTGCAGCGGGAACTGGGCATCGCCTTCCTGTTCATCGCCCACGACCTGGCGGTGGTACGGCACTTCTCGCAGCGCGTGGCGGTGATGTACCTCGGGCGGATCGTGGAGGTCGGCGAGCGCCGGGACATCTACGAGCGGCCCCGCCACCCGTACACCCACGCCCTGCTGTCCGCCTCGCCCGAGCCTGACCCGGACGACCGCCACACGACGGAGAGGATCCGCCTCGCCGGCGACGTGCCCTCGCCCGTCTCGCCGCCGTCCGGCTGCCGCTTCCGCACGCGCTGCTGGAAGGCGCAGGACAGGTGCGCCACCGAGGAACCTCCCCTGGTCCGCCTGGAGGGGAACCGGGAGGGTCACCTGAGCGCGTGCCACTTCCCCGAGGAGCCGACGACCGCGGCCCGCGGCGAGGACGTCGTCCTCGACCCGGCACTGGCCGCGATCGAGGAGACGCCCGCCGACAGGACCCCTTGACCCGGGCCGACAGACGTCTCCGTTCGGAGCCCGACCCGCGCCCACACCCCTGCACCACCGGGCGCGGGTCGTGCCTCTTTGTGGCTCGGTTCGCCTGGCGCGCTGCTCCGCGGCTCACTCGCCCGGGGCCTCCGGCGGCACCACCGTCTTCTCCTCGGCGAAGTGGCACGCGCTGGCGTGCGCCGCCGGGGAGTCCACCCCGCGGAAGACCGCGGGCACCGCGAGTTCCGGCACCTCCAGCGTGCAGCGTTCGCGCGCCTTCCAGCAGCGGGTGCGGAAGCGGCAGCCGGAGGGCGGATCGGCGGGTGAGGGGACGTCGCCGCTCAGGATGACGCGCTCGCGGTGCGCGCGCGCCCCGGGGTCCGGCACCGGCACCGCCGACAGCAGCGCCTGGGTGTAGGGGTGGGTGGGGTGGTCGTAGATCTGGGTGCCGTCGCCCGTCTCGACGATCCGCCCCAGGTACATCACCGCCACCCGGTCCGAGATGTGCCGGACGATCGACAGGTCGTGGGCGATGAAGAGGTAGGAGAGGTCGAACTCGTCCTGCAGCCGCTCCATCAGGTTGACGACCTGCGCCTGCACCGACACGTCCAGCGCCGAGACCGGCTCGTCGGCGACGATGACCTCGGGGCGCAGCGCCAGCCCGCGGGCGATGCCGACGCGCTGCCGCTGGCCGCCGGAGAACTGGTGCGGATAGCGGTTGACGTGCTCGGGGTCGAGGCCGACCACCTCCAGCAGTTCGCGCACCCGGCGGCGGCGGTCGCCCTTGGGCGCGGCGTCCGGATGGATCTCGTACGGCTCGCCGACGATGTCGCCGACCGTCATGCGCGGGTTCAGCGACGTGTACGGGTCCTGGAAGACCATCTGGATGTTCCGGCGCACGGCCTTCAGGGCCCGGCCCGACAGCCTGGTGACGTCCTCGCCCCGGTAGAGGATCTCCCCCTTGGTGGCCCGTTCCAGGTGCACCAGCAGACGGGCCACGGTGGACTTGCCGCAGCCGGACTCGCCGACGACGCCGAGGGTCTCGCCGCGGTGCAGGTCGAGGTCCACGCCGTCGACCGCCTTCACCGCGCCGACCTGCCGCTTGAAGACGATCCCCTGGGTCAGCGGGAAGTGCTTGTACAGCCCGCGCACCTGGAGCACGGGCTCACCGCTGGTCCTCACCGAGGCACTCCCTCCAGAAGTGGCAGGCGCTGCCCCGCCGGGCGCCGACCCGGTACAGCTCCGGCTCGTCGGTGGCGCACACGTCGCGGGCCAGCGGGCAGCGCGGGTGGAAGGCGCAACCGGAGGGGATGCGCAGCAGGTTGGGGGGCAGGCCCTTGATCGCGTAGAGCTCGCGGCCCTTGCGGTCCAGGCGCGGGATCGACTCCAGCAGGCCCTTGGTGTACGGGTGCGCGGGCGCCCGGTAGATGTCGTGGACGGGCGCGGTCTCCACGATGCGCCCGGCGTACATCACCGCGATGTGGTCGGCGACGTCGGCGACCACGCCGAGGTCGTGGGTGATGAGGATCAGACCCATGCCGTACTCGCGCTGCAGCTCCGCCAGGAGCTCCATCACCTGGGCCTGGACGGTGACGTCGAGCGCGGTGGTCGGCTCGTCGGCGATGATCAGCTCGGGTTCCAGGGCGAGCGCCATCGCGATCATGACGCGCTGCCGCATGCCGCCGGAGAACTGGTGCGGGTACTGCCCGACGCGGTCGCGGGCCGCGGGGATGCGCACCCGGTCCATCAGCTCCACCGCCCGGGCCCGGGCGTCCTTGCGGGACATCCCGCGGTGCACCCGGAACATCTCGCCGAGCTGGTCGCCCACGGTCAGCACGGGGTTGAGGGCGGACAGCGCGTCCTGGAAGATCATCGCCATCCTGGCGCCGCGGACCTTGCGGCGCTCCTCGGCGCCCATGGTGAGCAGGTCCTCGCCGTGGAAGAGGACCTCGCCGCGGGTGACGAACCCGGGCGGCGAGTCGAGGATGCCCATGACGGCCTGCGCGGTCACCGACTTGCCGGAGCCGGACTCGCCGAGCACGGCCAGCGTCTGGCGGGGTCGCACCGCGTACGAGACCCCGTTGACGGCGCGGGCGACGCCGTCCCGGGTGCGGAACTCCACGTGCAGGTCGCGTACGTCGAGCAGGGGCGGCTCGTCCGGGGCCGCGGCGGCCATCGTTCCTCCGTCCATCAGCGCAGCTTGGGGTCGAGGGCGTCGCGCACCGCGTCACCGAGCATGATGAAGGCCAGCACCGTCACGCTCAGCGCCCCGGCCGGCCAGAGCAGCATGTGCGGGGCGTTGCGGATCTGGGTGGAGGCCTGCGAGATGTCGATGCCCCAGGAGACGGTGGGCGGCTTCAGCCCGACGCCGAGGTAGGACAGGGTGGCCTCCAGGGAGATGTACGTGCCGAGCGCGATGGTCGCGACGACGATGACGGGCGCGACCGCGTTGGGCGCGATGTGCCGCAGCAGCAACCGGGTGTTGCCGGCGCCGAGCGCCCGGGCGGCCTGGACGTAGTCGTTCTGCTTGACGGTGATCACCGAGCCGCGGGCGATGCGGCCGATCTGCGGCCAGCCGAGCAGCACGATGAAGCCCACCACCGGCCACACGGTGGTCCCGGTGACCACGGACAGGAACACCAGCCCGCCCAGGACGATCGGGATGCCGAAGAAGATGTCGCTCACCCGGGAGAGCACGGCGTCCGCCCAGCCGCCGTGGTAGCCGGCGAGGCCGCCGAGCAGCGCGCCGAGCAGGGCGGCGCCGACGGTGGCGCAGATGCCCACGGTGAGCGAGGCGCGGGCCCCGTGGACGACCCGGGTGTACACGTCGCACCCCTGGGTGTCGAAGCCGAAGGGGTGGCCGGGCGAGGAGCCCTGCTGGGAGTGGTCCAGGTCGCAGCTGAGCGGGTTGCCGGGGGCGATGAGCTGCGGCCAGACGGAGATGACGACGAGGAACAGGATGACCAGCGCGGCGATCACGAAGACCGGGTTGTGCCGCAGGTCCCGCCAGGCGTCCGACCACAGGCTGCGGGGCCGGTCGGCGCCGTCCCGGCCGGCCGGGACGCCCGGCGCCGTACCGGGGGCCGGCGTCCGCTCCAGGGTGCGTGCCTCGTCCTGGCCCAGCCCCATGGCGGCTCCCGTCCCGCCGGCCGGCTCCATGGCCTCGTCGGGGTGGTTGCGCGGTTCAGGCATAGCGGATCCTCGGGTCGAGGACGGCGTAGAGGAGGTCGACCAGCAGGTTGGCGAGGAGGAAGACGATGACCAGGATCGTCACGAAGCCCACCACGGTCGCCGAGTCCAGCCGCAGGATGCCCTGGTAGAGCTGGTAGCCCACACCGTGGATGTTGAAGATGCGCTCGGTGACGATGGCCCCTCCCATCAGCGCCCCGATGTCGGTGCCGATGAAGGTGACCACCGGGATCAGGGAGTTGCGCAGCAGGTGACGGGTGATCACCCGGCGTCTGGGCAGCCCCTTGGCGACGGCGGTCCTGACGTAGTCGGCCCGGACGTTCTCCACGACCGAGGTGCGGCTGAGCCGGGTGACGTACGCGAGCGAGGTCAGGGCCAGCACGAACGCCGGCACGATCAGCTCGTCGAACCGGGCCTCGGAGGAGACCGAGGGCGCGATGACGTTCCACTTGACGCCCAGCAGGTACTGCAGCACGTAGCCGGTCACGAAGGTCGGCACGGAAATGACGACGAGGGTGCCGAGCAGCGTGGCGGTGTCCGCGGGACGGCCGCGGCGCAGGCCGGTGAGGACGCCGAGGGTGATGCCGATGACGATCTCGAGGAGGACGGCGAGGACCGTCAGCCGCAGCGTGACGGGCAGGGCGGAGGCCAGCAGTTCGGTGACCGGCTGCCCGTTCCAGGCGATCCCGAAATCGCCCCGGAAGATCTGCCCCATGTAGCGCAGGTACTGCTGCCACAAGGGGTGGTCCAGGTACAGGTCGTGGCGGATCTGCGCGGCCGTCGCGGGGTCGCAGGCGCGGTCCCCGCAGCGGGCCTGGACCGGGTCGCCGAGCGCGTACACCATGACGAAGATGAGCACGGTGGTGCCGGCGAAGACCGGGATCATCTGCAGCAGACGGCGGATGACGTACCGTCCCATGGGCGTCAGCTGACCTTGATCTGGTTGAAGACGGGGACGCTGAAGGGGTTGAGGGCGACGCCGGAGAGCCGCTGCGACCAGCCCGCGCTGCCGTTCTGGTACCACAGGGCGATCGCGGGGACCTGCCGCGGCAGGATCCGCTCGGCCTGCTGGAAGGTCTCGACGGCCCTGGCGGGGTCGCTCTCGGCGTTCGCCCGGTCGACGAGCCGGTCGAAGTCGGGATCGCTGAAGTGCGCGTCGTTGGACGAGGCGTCGGTGTAGTACAGCGGCTGCAGGAAGTTCTGGATCAGCGGGTAGTCCATCTGCCAGCCGGCCCGGAACGGGTTGCGCATCCGCTTGTTGACGATCTGGTTGCGGAAGTCGGCGAAGGTGCCGACGGGATCGCCGACGCAGGCGTCGTCCTTGCCGAGCGCGTTGTTGATGCTGTTGCAGACCGCGTCGACCCAGTCCTTGTGGGAGCCGCCGTCCGCGTTGTACGTGATCCTCATGGTGCCGCCGGGGAGGCCGCCGCCCTCCTTGACCAGCTGCCTGGCCCGGGCGGGGTCGTAGTCGCAGACCCGGCCGCACAGGGTGTCGTCGAAGCCGCCGTCCGCGCCGAGCACGGGTGAGGTCCAGTCCCGGGCCGGGATGCGGGTGTTCTGGAAGATCTGCCGGGTGATCAGCGGGCGGTTGACGGCCATGGAGATGCCCTGGCGGAGCTTCTCGGAGTTCCTGCCCGACCAGGCCTTGTCGTAGAGCGGGAAGGCCAGGGTCTGGATGATGCCGGCCGGGGTGTTGAGGTAGCGGCCGTCCAGGTCGGTCTTGACGTTCCGCAACTGGGCGGCGGGGACGTCGTCGACGAGGTCGAGGTTGCCGGCCTGGAGGTCGGTGTAGGCGGTGTTGTTGTCGGTGTAGACCTTGAGGTCCACGCCGCCGTTGACGGCCGCGTCGTCGCCCTTGTACCCGTCCCAGGCGCGCAGCCGCATGCCCTGGCCCTTGGTGTAGGACTCCACGCGGTACGGGCCGTTGCCGACAGGCTTCCTCAGCCAGGCGGCGTGGTCGGTGAAGAAGGCCTTCGGCAGGGGCATGAAGGCGGCGTAGCCGAGGGTGTCTGGCCAGGTGGAGAACTTCTGGTTGAGCCTGACGGTGAAGTTCAGGTCGTCCTGCCGGGTCAGCCCGGAGAGCTTCGCGGCGGACGGCTTCCCGGACTCCGGATGGACCTTCCCGTAGCCCTCGACGTACCGGAAGAAGGACGCGTTGATCTGCTTGTTCGTCACGAGCGCGCCGTAGTTCCAGGCGTCGATGAACGAATCGGCGGTGACCTTCTCGCCGTTGCCGAAGGTCCAGCCGTCCTTGAGCCTGATCCTGAAGGTCCGCTGGTCCGTGGTCGCGATCGAGTCGGCGATGACGTTCTCGGCGACCGCCGTCCTCGGGTCGTACCGCTTGAGGCCGCGGAAGATCATGTCGAGCACCTTGCCGCCCTGCACCTCATTGGTGTTGGCGGGCTCCAGAGGATTCTGCGGATCGGTCCACGAGGCGCTGAACACACCCGGGCCGCCGGTGCCGCCGCCCCCGTCCCCGCCTCCGCAGCCCGTCGCCACCAGGGCGGCCGCGGCCGCGCAGACGGCCCACCTCGCCGCGCTCCGTCGCATCGGATGCCTCCTCGGGGAGCTCTACGCCATGAAGGACACGAGACTCACCATGACATCGCAAACCCATACATATTGCACAGCGGCTCACCGGCCCGGGGTGACCACGAGGGGGACAGAGGGTTTTCCCTATGCACCGATCCGTCAATGAGGGGCATCCCGATAGTCAGGTTAAATTTCGACCAAAAAAATAAAGGATCCATCACGACGAACCGGTGCTCGTTGACGTGGCCATAATTCGGTTGCGAAAGTCCCATCAACCCTGCAAGCCCGGCCGGAATACGCACGACCTGCGCAGACGGCCGGAGTTCAAATGTTTCGGCCGTGCTACACCACTATGTCAGAAGCGGCCGGCGAAGAAAGTTCAATCTTGTTATTCGTTCGAAACGAACCGACTGAGAGTGTGAGCCGTGGGCCGTTACCTGCTGCGCCGACTGATCAACAACGTGGCGCTGGTTCTGATCGCGGCCTCACTCACGTACTTCCTGGCGGCGATCAGCCTGAACCCGCGGGCCAACTTCGCCGGCCGCAACCCCCCGGTGGCGGCCTCCTCGGTGACGGCCACCCTGAACGAATACAACCTCAACCCCGACACCCCGGTCGTGGTCCGCTTCGCCCACTGGGCGAACGGGGTGGCCCACGGGGACCTCGGACGGACCGTCACCGGCGGTGAGGTCAACGACGAGTTCGGCCGGCGCGTCGGCGTGAGCACCCGCTTGCTGCTGATCGCCACCATCCTGGGCTCCATCGGCGGTGTCCTGATGGGCGCCTGGGGGGCCATCAGGCAGTACCGGACGTCGGACCGGGTGACCACACTGGCCTCGTTCTTCGTCCTGGCCATGCCGGTGTTCGTGATCGCGGTGACCTTCAAGCTCTGGGCGATCGACATCAACGACGCCGTCGGGCACAAGGTCATCGAGTACACGGGCGAGTACGATCCCGGGCTGACCGGGACGGGTGAGATCCTCGCCAGCCGGCTGCAGCACCTGCTGCTGCCCAGCCTGACCCTGATCGTCATCCAGGTCGCCCTCTACAGCCGCTACCAGCGCAGCACCATGCTGGACGTGCTCGGCAGCGACTTCCTGCGCACCGCCCGGGCCAAGGGCCTGACGCGGCGGGCTGCGCTGATGAAGCACGGCCTGCGCACCGCGGTCCTCCCGGTGGTCCCGCTGCTGGTCTACAACGTCGTCCTGCTCTTCACCGGAGCCACCTTCACCGAGAAGATCTACGGCTGGCACGGCATGGGCGAGTGGCTCGTCAACTCCATCAGCACCAACGACGTCAACGCGGTCGCCGCCGTCGGCATGTTCACGGCGTGCGTGGTGCTGATCGCCGGCCTGCTGTCCGATGTGCTCTACGCGGCGCTCGATCCCCGCGTACGGGTGCGCTGAGACCCACCGCACCCCTCCGCCGCCCCGATCCCGCGTTCCCAGGAGCCTCCACCCATGGCCGTCCAGACCCCTTCCGTGCAGCCTCCCGCACCGGCGTCCGCCGTGCCGGGCGACCAGCCCGCCCGGCGCCGCGTGAGCGGCCGGCTCCGGCTCACCGCCGTCCGCTTCTCGCGCAACCGCATGGCCCTGTTCGGGCTGGTCATGCTGGTGCTGCTCTTCCTGATGGCCTACGTCTCGCCGCTGTTCTACAAGTGGGACTACACCGAGCTGGACTTCACCGCCTTCCAGAAGCCGCCCTCGGGCGAGCACTGGTTCGGCACCGACCAGACGGGCTCCGACCTCTTCGCGCTCACCGCGCGCGGCATGCAGAAGTCCCTGGTCATCGGCATCCTGACCGGCCTCATCTGCACCTTCGTCGCCGCCGCGGTCGGCGCCAGCGCCGGCTACTTCGGCGGCTGGACGGACCGTTCCCTGATGTGGGTGGTCGACCTGCTGCTGGTGATGCCCAGTTTCCTGATCATCGCGGTGCTCTCGCCCCTGTTCCAGGGCACCACCTGGCTGGTGTTCGTGGTGCTGCTGGCGGGGTTCAGCTGGATGATCACCGGACGGGTGGTCCGCAGCATGACGCTCACCCTGAAGGACCGTGAGTTCGTCAAGGCCGCCAAGTACATGGGCGTACCCGCGCCCGTCATCATCTTCCGGCACATCCTGCCGTCGATGGCCTCGATGCTGATCATCGACGGCACGATCCAGGTCGGCGCGGCGATCATCGGCGAGACCAGCCTGTCGTACTTCGGCTTCGGCGTGCAGTCCCCCGACGTCTCCCTGGGCACGGTCATCGCCACCGGCACCCCGGCGGCCCCGTCCTTCCCGTGGCTGTTCTACTTCCCGGCCGGGTGCCTGGTGCTGATCTGCCTGTCGATCGCCTTCATCGGCGACGGCCTGCGCGACGCGCTCGACCCCAACTCCAGCGGCGCCAAGGCCCGCGCCCCCCGCACCTCCAAGAGCACGGCCAAGAGCACCACCAAGGAAGGACGCACGTCGTGAGCGAGACGCCCCCCGCCCTCGAGGTCACCGACCTCCACGTCTCCTTCCCGAGCGAGGCCGGGCCGGTCAGGGCCGTGCGCGGCGTGTCCTTCTCGGTGCGTCCCGGCGAGGTCCTCGGCATCGTCGGCGAGTCCGGCTCCGGCAAGTCCGTGTCCTCCCTCGCGGTCCTCGGGCTGCTCCCGGAGACCGCCGACATCAAGGGCTCGGTCAAGCTGCACGGCCGCGAGCTGCTGGAGCTGGACGACCGGGACATGACGGAGATCCGCGGCAAGGACATCGCGATGGTCTTCCAGGACCCGCTGTCCGCGCTGACCCCGGTCTACTCCGTCGGCGACCAGATCGTCGAGGCGCTGCGGATCCACCAGGACCTGGACAAGGACGCGGCCCGCAAGCGCGCGGTCGAACTGCTGGAACTGGTGGGCATCCCCGACCCGGCGCGGCGCGCCGACGCCTTCCCGCACGAGTTCTCCGGCGGCATGCGCCAGCGCGCGATGATCGCCATGGCGATCGCCAACGACCCCGAGGTGATCATCGCCGACGAGCCGACGACCGCCCTGGACGTGACCATCCAGGCGCAGATCCTGGACGTCCTGAAGAAGGCCCAGGAGGTCACCGGCGCCGCGATCGTCATGATCACCCACGACCTGGGCGTGGTGGCCGGCTTCGCCGACCGGGTCCAGGTGATGTACGCGGGCCGCCCCGTGGAGACGGGGACCGTGGACGACGTCTACTACTCCCCGCGCATGCCGTACACCATCGGCCTGCTCGGCTCGATCCCCCGGCTCGACGACGGCGGACGCCACGCGCTGACCCCGATCGACGGCAATCCGCCCTCGCTGGTGGACCTGCCGGACGGCTGCCCCTTCGCGGCCCGCTGCCCCATCGCGACCGACCTGTGCCGGCGCGTCGAGCCCGAACTGACCGTGCGCGACGGCGGCAACCACCCCACGGCCTGCCACCGCAGCCACGAACTGGTGGCGGGCGGCGCCCTGGACCCCGCGACCATCTACCCGGTGCCGCCGCTGCCCGAGGCCCCGGCGGACTCCGTGCCCCGCCACGACCGCGCCCCGGTGCTGGAGGTCAACGGGCTGGTCAAGCACTTCCCCCTGCTCTACGGCGCGGTCGTCAAGCGCAAGGTGGGCGAGGTGCGTGCCGTCGACGGCATCAGCTTCGACATCCGCGAGGGCGAGACCCTGGGCCTGGTGGGCGAGTCGGGCTGCGGGAAGACGACCACGCTGCTGGAGATCCTCGACCTGCCCTCCGGGCAGTCCGGCACGGTCACCGTCTTCGGCAAGGACATCCGGGGCCTGAAGGGCGCCGAGCGCAAGGCGCTCCGCCGCGACCTGCAGGTCGTCTTCCAGGACCCGATGGCCGCGCTGGACCCGCGGATGCCGGTCGGCGACATCCTCGCCGAGCCGCTGAAGACCCACGGCTGGTCCCGGGACCGCGTCGCCGCCCGGGTGCCGGAGCTGCTGGGCCAGGTCGGCCTCGACCCGGACCACGTGGACCGCTTCCCCGCGGAGTTCTCCGGTGGTCAGCGGCAGCGCATCAGCATCGCGCGGGCGCTGGCGCTGGAGCCCAAGCTGGTCGTCCTGGACGAGCCGGTCTCGGCGCTGGACGTCTCCATCCAGGCCGGTGTGCTCAACCTGCTGGACGAGCTCAAGGCGCGCATGAACCTGAGCTACCTCTTCGTGGCGCACGACCTGTCCGTCGTACGCCACATCGCCGACCGCATCGCGGTGATGTACCTGGGCCGGATCGTCGAACTCGGCACCGCCGAGGCGGCCTTCGAAGCGCCCTCCCACCCGTACACCCAGGCGCTGCTCTCCGCCGTGCCGCTGCCCGATCCCCGCAAGGAGCGCGAACGCAGGCGCATCCTGCTCACCGGTGACCTTCCCAGCCCCGCGGACGTGCCGACCGGCTGCCGATTCCGCAACCGCTGCCCGAAGTTCGCCTCCCTGGACGAGTCCGACCGCGGCCGGTGCCGCGAGGAGGACCCGGCACCGACCGGACTGGCGGGCGACCACACCGCGGCCTGCCACTTCGCCGCCGCCGTCACCGTCGTGTGATTTCCCACCCCGCAACAGGAGAGAGAGTCCGTTGAACAGAACACGTATGTCCGTCGCCGTGGTGGCGCTGGCCACGGCGAGCGCGCTGACCCTGACCGCGTGCGGCGGCGGGGACGGGAAGGACGCCGCCGGGTCCAAGAAGAACTCGGTGCCCAAGTCCAGCGTCAACAACATCAAGGCCACCGACCGCGACCAGCTCAAGCAGGGCGGCACGGTGAACTGGCCGCTGGGCGAGATCGCCGAGAACTTCAACTACAACCAGGTCGACGGCACCCTGGCCGACGGCTTCGACGTCGAGCGCGCCGTGATGCCGATCATCATGATGTCCGACGCCACCGGCACGGTCGCCCCCAACCCGGACTACCTGACCTCGGCGGAGGCCTCCGACAGCTCCGGCAAGCAGGTCGTCACGTACAAGATCAACCCCAAGGCCAAGTGGTCCGACGGCACCCCGCTGTCCTGGAAGGACTTCGAGGCCAGCTGGAAGGCGCTGAACGGCAAGGACGCCAAGTACAAGATCTCCTCCAGCACCGGCTACGAGCTGATCAGCGGCGTCGCCAAGGGCGCGAACGACCAGGAGGCCGTGGTCACCTTCTCCAGCCCCTTCGGTGACTGGAAGAGCCTGTTCAGCCCGCTGTACCCGGCCCAGGTCATCGGCACCCCGGACGGCTTCAACACCGGTTACCTGGGCAAGTTCCCGGTCACCTCGGGCGCCTTCAAGTTCCAGGGCATCGACAAGACCACCAAGACCCTGACCGTCGTGCGCGACGACGCCTGGTGGGGCAACAAGGCCATCCTGGACAAGATCATCTACCGGGCCCTGGACTCGGACGCCACCGCCGGCGCCTTCGCCAACGGCGAGGTCGACTTCTTCAACGTCGGCCCCGACTCGGCCGCCTACAAGCAGGCCAAGGAGGTCAAGGGCGCCGACATCCGCAAGGCGGCCGGCCCCAACTACCGCCACGTCACCTTCAACGGCGCCCGCGGCCCGCTGAAGGACGTCAAGGTCCGCCAGGCCATCATGTCCGCGCTGAACCGGCAGGCCATCGCCGAGTCCGACCTGCAGGGTCTGGACTGGGACGCCAAGCCGCTCAACAACCACTTCTTCGTCACCAACCAGAAGGGGTACAAGGACAACGCCGCGGGCATCGGCGTCTTCGACCAGGCCAAGGCCAAGAGCCTGCTGGACGAGGCCGGCTGGAAGCAGGGCGGCGAGTTCCGCACCAAGGACGGCAAGACCCTGGAGCTGGACTTCGTCATCCCGGCGAACGTCAGCACCTCCGCCAACGAGGGCAAGCTGATGCAGCCGATGCTCAAGGCGGTCGGCATCAAGATGAACATCAAGTCGGTGCCGCTGCAGGAGTTCTTCGACAAGTACGTCAACACCGGCAGCTTCGACCTGACGGCCTTCTCCTGGCTCGGCACGCCCTTCCCGGTGTCGTCGACCAAGTCGATCTACGCCAAGCCCGTGGGCGACAACATCCAGCAGAACTACACCGGCGTCGGCAGCGACGAACTGGACACGGCGATGAACAAGGCCGCCGCGGACACCGACCCGGCCCAGGCGATCACCGACGCCAACGCCTCGGACCTGCTGATCTGGCAGCAGGCCAACCTGCTGCCGCTGTACCAGCGCCCCGACATCTACGCGGTGAAGAAGAACCTGGTCAACATCGGCGCCTTCGGCTTCCAGGACCTGCGCTACGAGAACATCGGCTTCCTGAAGTAGGCCGCCCCGCCGGCTCCCGGCACCTCGTCCGCCCCGTCACCACCCGGTGACGGGGCGGACCCCTTCGTTCCCGTGGCGCGTGCGGGGCCGTCGCCGCGGGACCGTCGACGGCCCCGCACGCACCGGCCCTCCGGCAGGACAGGATCCCCCGCCCATGCTCGAGAACTCGCTGCCGTACGCCCATGTCTTCGCCCACTTCGGGGTGGCGCCGGGCGACCGTCCCGCCCGCTCGCTCCACCCGCACTCACCGGTCTTCCGGTGCCGCGTGGCCGGTACGGAGGCGGTGCTGAAGAGGGCCGCCTCGCCGGAGTCCGCGGCGGCGGCCCTCGCCGGCTGGACGCGCGCCCTGGCGGCGCGGGACGTACCGGTGGTGACCCCGCTCGACGGGCCCGCCACGAACCCGGCCCGGATGGGCGAGGAGGCCTGGGTGGCCTATCCCTGGGTGGAGGGCCGCCCCTACTCCGGCACGGACGCGGACATCGAGGCGGCGGGCGACCTGCTGGGACGGCTGCACGCGCACAGCGCCGACGGCCCCGCCGGCGTCCCGGCCTTCACCTGGCCGGACCACGAACCGGCGGACCTCGAGGCCGAACTCGACGCGCTGCGCCCCGCCCTGGAGCGCCACGCCCCGGCCGTCCGGGAGGCTGCGACGGCCCGGCTGGAGCGGTGGTCCCGGACGCTGATGACGCAACTGATGCCCGCCCTGCGCGACGGGGGCCTGCCGCATGTCGTCGCGTCGATGGACTTCAAGGCGAACAACCTGGTCTACGCCGCCGGCGGACCGGTGCTCGTCGACCCGGAGAACGCCGAGTACGCGCCGCGGCTGCTCGACCTCGCACTGGCGCTGCTGCTCTTCCACACCGAGTCGCCGGCCGCCCCGCCACGGCCGTTCACGCCCCGCGAATGGACCGTCTTCCAGGGCGCCTACCGCCGCCACTGCGCGCTGACCGCGGCCGAGGTGGCGCTGTGGCCGGTGGCCGTGCGCTACATGCAGGTCGAGTGGGGCATCTGGACGCTCCTGGACGCCACCGAGTGCGACGACTGGGCCGACCCGCACCAGGGGGCCTTCCTCACCGCACTCGCCCTCGCCGGGCCGGACGACCGTCCCGTACGGCCGTGAACGCCCGAGGGGCGCCCGTGCGGTGTTCGCGCGGGCGCCCCTCGTGGGTGGTGCGGGTGGTGCTCAGTTCACCGCGTGGACGACGTCCTTCTCCTCGGCGAAGTGGCAGGCCGACTCGTGCGCGGCCGGGGTGTCGTCACCCTTGAAGCGCTGCGGGACGGCCAGCAGCGGCTCCTCGGTGGCGCACCGGTCCTGGGCCTTCCAGCAGCGGGTGCGGAAGCGGCAGCCGGACGGCGGGTTGGCCGGCGAGGGCACGTCACCGCTCAAGATGATGCGCTCGCGGTGGTCGCGCGCCTCGGGGTCCGGAACCGGCACCGCCGACAGCAGGGCCTGGGTGTACGGGTGGGTCGGGTGGTCGTAGATCTCGGTGTCGGTACCGATCTCGGCCATCTTGCCCAGGTACATCACGCCGACGCGGTCGGAGATGTGGCGGACGATCGACAGGTCGTGCGCGATGAAGATGTAGGACAGGTTGAACTCGTCCTGCAGCTTCTCCATCAGGTTGATGACCTGCGCCTGCACCGAGACGTCCAGCGCCGAGACCGGCTCGTCGCAGATGATGATCTCCGGGTTGAGCGCCAGGCCACGGGCGATGCCGATGCGCTGGCGCTGGCCGCCGGAGAACTGGTGCGGGTACCGGTTGATGTACTCCGGGTTCAGGCCGACGACGTCCAGCAGCTCCTGCACCTTGCGGCGCCGGTCGCCCTTCGGGGCCACCTCGGGGTGGATGTCGAAGGTCTCGCCGATGATGTCGCCGACCGTCATGCGCGGGTTCAGCGAGGTGTACGGGTCCTGGAACACCATCTGGATGTTCCGGCGCACGGCCTTCAGGGCGCGGCGGGACAGCTTGGTGATGTCCTGCCCCTTGTAGAAGACCTCGCCGGCGGTGGCCCGCTCCAGGTTCATCAGCAGCTTGGCGACGGTGGACTTGCCACAGCCGGACTCGCCCACGATGCCCAGGGTCTCGCCCTGGTACAGGTCGAAGGAGATGCCGTCGACCGCCTTGACGGCGCCGACCTGCTTCTTGAAGAGGATGCCCTGGGTCAGCGGGAAGTGCTTGACCAGGTTGCGCACCTGGAGGATGGGCTCGCCGCGCTCGACCGGCTTGGCGATGGCGGCCTCGACCGCCGCCACCTCGTCGGAGACGGCCTCGTCGTTCTTGGTGACGTCAGCCATGGATCGTCTCCTTCCAGAAGTGGCACGCGCTGCCGCGGCCCGGCAGCTCGCTGCCGTCCTTCTCGGTCACCCGGTGCAGCGCGGGGACCTCGGTGCGGCAGATGTCCTGCGCCATCTCGCAGCGCGGGTTGAAGGCGCAGCCGGAGGGGATGCGCAGCAGGTTCGGGGGCAGGCCCTTGATCGCGTAGAGCTCCTGGCCCTTCTGGTCCAGGCGCGGGATCGACTCCAGCAGGCCCTTGGTGTACGGGTGCGCCGGGCGCTTGTAGATCTCGTGGACGGGCGCGGTCTCGACGATCCGGCCCGCGTACATCACGGCGATCTTGTCCGCGACGTCGGCGACCACGCCGAGGTCGTGGGTGATGAGGATCAGGCCCATGTTGTACTCGCGCTGCAGGTCCGCGAGCAGGTCCATGACCTGGGCCTGCACCGTCACGTCGAGCGCGGTGGTCGGCTCGTCGGCGATGATCAGCTCGGGCTCCAGGGCGAGCGCCATCGCGATCATGATGCGCTGGCGCATGCCGCCGGAGAACTGGTGCGGGTAGTCGTTGACCCGCTCCTTCGCCGCCGGGATGCGGACCCGGTCCATGAGCTCGATGGACTTGGCCCTGGCTTCCTTCTTGGACATGCCCTGGTGGACCCGGAACATCTCGCCCAGCTGGTAGCCGACGGTGAGCACCGGGTTCAGCGAGGACAGCGCGTCCTGGAAGATCATCGCGATCTTGCGGCCGCGGATCTTCCGGCGCTCCTCGCCGGACATCTTGAGCATGTCCCGGCCCTGGAAGAGGATCTCGCCCTGCGGGATCTTTCCGGGCGGCATGTCGAGGATGCCCATGATCGCCTGCGCGGTGACGGACTTGCCGGAGCCGGACTCACCCAGCACCGCCAGCGTCTCGCCGGCCGACACCGTGTAGTTCACGCCGTTGACGGCCTTGGCGACGCCGTCCCGGGTGTGGAACTCCACGTGCAGGTCGCGCACTTCCAGCAGCGGAGAGGTGGCGTCCCCGGTACGGGGCGCGGGCACGTCCGCGTTCTTGTCGATGATGGTCACGTACGCCTCCCTCAGCGCAGCTTGGGGTCGAGGGCGTTGCGGACCGCATCGCCGAGCATGATGAACGCCAGGACCGTGATGCTCAGCATGATCGACGGGTACAGCATGATGTGCTGTGCCGTACGGATCTGCTGGGCGCCGCCGGAGATGTCCTGGCCCCACGAGACCACGGACGTCGGCAGACCGAGTCCGAGGTAGGACAAGGTCGCCTCGGCGGAAATGTAACCGCCGAGCGCGATGGTGGCGACCACGATCACCGGGGCGACCGCGTTCGGCAGGATGTGCTTGAACAGGATCCGCGAGGTGCTCGCGCCCAGCGCCTGGGCGGCGTGCACGTAGTCCGCCTGCTTGATGGTGATCACCGAACCGCGCATGACGCGGGCGATCTGCGTCCAGCCGAGGAAGGCCAGCGCTCCCGACACCACCCACACGGTGCGGTTGGTGAAGGAGTTCAGCACGACCAGCGTGCCGAGCAGGAAGGGGACCGCGAAGAAGATGTCGGTGATCCGGGACAGCAGCGTGTCGACCCAGCCGCCGAAGTAGCCGGCGATCATGCCGACCAGGCCGCCCAGCACGGTGACCAGGAGGGTCACGCTGATGCCGACGGTGATCGAGGCACGGGTCCCGTAGATCACGCGGGCGAAGACGCTGCGGCCCTGCCCGTCGTAACCGAGCCACCCGGCGGAGAACACCTTCCCGTACTCGGGCTTGCCGAGGTAGTGGTTCCGCAGGTCGGCGTAGGTCGGCGAGGCACTGGTGAACAGGCCCGGGAAGACCGCGATGACCAGGAGGATCAGGATCAGGATGCCGGAGATCACGAAGTAGGGGTTGCGGCGCAGGTCCCGCCAGGCATCGCCCCACAGGCTGCGCGCCTTCTCCGCCGCGGGCGCGGGCCCTGTGGCGGCAACGGCGTCCGCGGCCGTGGCGGCCATCGGGTCCGCGTTCTCGACGGCGGTCTTGGTGACGTCAGGCATAACGGATCCTCGGGTCCAGGACCGCGTAGAGCAGGTCGACGATCAGGCTGGTGAAGAGGAAGACCAGCACGAGGACGGTGACCAGACCGACCAGCGTGGTCCCCTCGCGGCGCAGGATCGACTCGTAGATCGTGCCGCCGACACCCTTGATGTTGAACAGGCCCTCGGTGACGACCGCACCGCCCATCAGGGCGCCGATGTCGGTGCCGAGGAAGGTGACCACGGGGATCATCGAGTTGCGCATCAGGTGCACACCGACCACCCGGCGCCGGGGCAGGCCCTTGGCGATGGCGGTCCGCATGTAGTCGGCGCGCAGGTTCTCGGCTATGGAGGTACGGGTGAGGCGCGCCACGTACGCCAGCGAGAGGCTGGCCAGCACGATGGCAGGCATCAGCAGCTGGCCGTAGTTCGTGTCGTCGTTGACGTTCGGTGTCATCCAGTCGAGCTGGAAGGCGAAGACCAGCTTGAAGATGAAGCCGAGGACGAAGACCGGCACCGAGATCAGCAGCAGGGTGAAGATCAGCACCATCGAGTCGGCGAGCTTGCCCGCGCGCATGCCGGCCCAGACACCGAGGGTGATGCCCACGACCAGTTCGATCGCGAAGGAGAGTCCCGCGAGCCGGAACGTCACCGGGAACGCGTCGCTGAGCACGTCCCGCACCGGCCGACCGCTGGCAATCTGAGTGCCGAAGTCGAAGTGCAGGATGATGCCCGTCATGTAATCCCAGTACTGCTTCAGGATCGGCTGGTCGAGACCGAGTTCGTGACGGATCCGTGCCACGGTCGCCGGGTCGATGCCCTTGTCACCGCCGAGCGCCCGTACGGGGTCGCCGGGGAGGGCGTAGACCATGAGAAAGATGAGCAGAGTCGTCCCGATGAAAACCGGGATCATCTGGAGCAGTCGCCGCGCGACGTAACGCCCCATCGTGCCTCCATGTCAGTCGCTGTGGCAGCAGAGATGGGCCCTTCTCCCGTCCTCCTCTTCGGGAAGACGGGAGAAGGGCCCCCCAGCCGTTGCCTGCACCCCGCGCGTCCGACGTCTCCGTCAGCCCCGCACCGGCGTGCTCACTACGCGATGGTTACTTCTTGACCTCGACGCCGGTCAGGATCGGGTCACCGTTCTGGGCGTACTGGACGTTCGAGACGTTCTCCGAGTAGCCGGCGTTGACCTTGTAGTACCAGAGCGGGATGGCGGGCATGAGCTCGACCATCTTCTTCTCGACGGCCTGGTACTCCTTGACCGACTCGTCAAGCGTGGCCGCGGTGTCGGCCTTCTTGATCATCTCGTCCAGCTCCTTGTTGGAGAAGCCGGACTGGTTGCCCGCCGAGGTGGTGGCGTACAGGTCACGGATGAAGTTGGCGTTCACGGGGTAGTCGAGCACCCAGCCACTGCGGTAGATCGACTTGACCTCGTGGGCGTCGCGGGCGTCCAGGTCGCTCTGGAAGTCGGCCTTGGAGTCGCCGGCGCACTTGACGCCAGTCGCGTTGGTGATGCTGTTGCAGACGGCCTCCACCCACTCCTTGTGGCCACCGTCGGCGTTGTACTGGATGGAGATCTTGTTGCCGGGGACGCCGCCGCCGGCCTTGATGAGCTCCTTGGCCTTCGCGGGGTCGTACTTGAAGACGTCGCCGCCCACGTTGTCCTGGTAGCCGAGCACGCCCTTGGCGACGAAGCCGGTGGCGGGCTCACGGGTGCCCTGGAGCACGGTCTTGGTGATGGTGTCGCGGTCGATCGCCATCGACAGACCCTGGATGACCTTGGGGTCGACGTTCTTCCACTGCTTGGAGTAGAAGGCCGGGACGATGGACTGGATGGCGGAGTACGCCTGGTCCACGGCGCGGTCGCCGAGGTCGTCACGGTAGACCGGGAGGTCCTTCGGGCCGATCTGGCGCAGGACGTCGACGTTGCCGGACTTCAGGTCCTCGTACGCAGCCTCGAGGCCGGTGTAGTTCTTGAAGATCACACCGCCGTTCTTCGCCTTGTCCGGGCCCTTGTAGCCGTCGAAGCGCTTGACCTCGATCTGCTTCTTGTGGTCCCACTTGACGAACTGGTACGGGCCGTTGCCGACCGGGTTCTCGCCCGCGGCCTTCGGGTCCTTGTAGAAGGACTCCGGCAGCGGCGAGAACACCTCGTAACCGAGCTTGTACACGAAGTACGGGATCGCGGTGGTGAGCTCGATGGTGAAGGTCTTGTCGTCGACGACCTTCAGGCCCGACATGGCGTCGGCCTTCGGCTTCGCGCCCTCCTTGTCGGGGTGGACGTCCGCGAAGCCCTTGATGTCGGCGAACCACGACGCGTTGGTCTGGGCGTTGTTGATGTTGGCGGCCCAGTTCCACGCCTTGACGTAGGACTCCGCGGTCACCGGGGTGCCGTCGTGGAAGGTCCAGCCGTCCTGCAGGGTGACCGTGTAGGTCTTGTTGTCCTTGGTGTCCACCGACTTGGCGTTCACCATGACGATGTTGCCCTTGGGGTCGTAGTCCACGAGCTGCGCGAACAGCGAGCGGACGACGATGCTGCCGTTGGACTCCATGGTGTTGGCAGGCTGCAGGGGGTTCTGCGGCTCGCCGACCTCGACGGAGAACTTGCCGTTGGGGTTGACGCCGCCAGCGTCGTTCTTGCTGCCCTTGTCGCCACCGCCGCCACCGCAAGCGGTAGCAGCCATAGCGACGATGATCGCACCTGCGACCCAAGTGGCGCTCTTGGCACCGCGCATGGGTTTGCCTCCTCAGGAGTCACTGTTCTTACGTGAAAGGGCCGGCCTCACTGACACCCCTGACAGTGATTCCGGTCACCTGTGCTCGTGAGTCGGCGCTCCCCATAAGCGCTTGGACCCATTGACCCGAGCTCAACGGCTCCAACTATCGGTCACGTTGGGCCTACGAACCACACACTTACGATTTCGTTTTGGTCACAACCGGTCCAAAACAATCCCGCAATTCGGACATTTAGATTGTAGACAGACACCGACGAAACGGACTTGTAACACAAGTACCGGTGAACGTCGTCCGGTATCCGGACGTCGCCGGACTGAAATCCGGTTGCCCTCAAAGCGCGTAGATTCCACGCGAATGTACGTGCCTGACGGGCCGACAGGGAACGATGTGTCGCGCCCGCGCCAGTGGCGCAACCGCGACACATCGGCACCCCCGGGGCCGATCCCCGCACAGCGGGCGACGCGGCGGTGAGTTCGGTCACACCGGGCCCCCGCAAGGGCCTTGGATGTGACCGGTGTCACGGGGAACGGCGTTCCACGCGCACCCGGACCCACGGGGGACGCCCGGCGATGTCGCACATGCGACACGGCGGGCCGGAGCCGGGGGCCGTCATGGAGCGGCCCGGCCGCCCCGGGGGGACCGGGGAGGCCGGGCCGCTGTCGCCGCCGCCGAGGACCCGGTCCGCGCCGCGGGGGCGCGGACCGGGGAGGCCTCAGCGCTTGGCGCGGGAGGCGGTGCGGCCGCGCTCCTTCTGGTCCAGGACGACCTTGCGGATGCGGACCGTCTCCGGGGTCACCTCGACGCACTCGTCGTCGCGGCAGAACTCCAGCGACTGCTCCAGGGAGAGCTTGCGCGGCGGGACGATCGCCTCGAACGAGTCGGCCGACGAGGACCGCATGTTCGTGAGCTTCTTCTCCTTGGTGATGTTGACGTCCATGTCGTCGGCGCGGGAGTTCTCGCCGACGATCATGCCCTCGTACACCTCGGTGCCCGGGTCGGTGAACAGCACGCCGCGCTCCTGGAGGTTCGTCATCGCGAAGGCGGTGACGGCACCGGCGCGGTCGGCGACCAGCGAACCGTTGTTGCGGGTCACCAGCTGGCCGAACCACGGCTCGTGGCCCTCGTGGATCGAGTGGGCGATGCCCGTGCCGCGCGTTCCGGTCAGGAACTCGGTACGGAAGCCGATCAGACCGCGGGAGGGGACGACGAACTCCATGCGGACCCAGCCGGAGCCGTGGTTGGACATGTTGTCCATCCGGCCCTTGCGGGTGCCCATGAGCTGCGTCACGGCGCCCATGTGCTCCTCGGGCACGTCGATGGTGATGCGCTCGACCGGCTCGTGGACCTTGCCGTCGACCTCGCGGGTGACGACCTGCGGCTTGCCGATGGTCAGCTCGAAGCCCTCACGGCGCATCTGCTCGACCAGGATGGCGAGCGCGAGCTCACCGCGGCCCTGGACCTCCCAGGCGTCCGGACGCTCGGTGTCCAGCACCCGGAGGGAGACGTTGCCGATCAGCTCGCGGTCGAGACGGTCCTTGACCTGGCGAGCGGTGACCTTGCGGTCCTTGACCGCGGACTTGACGGCGCCCTTGCCGCCGGGGCCGCGACCGACCAGCGGGGAGGTGTTGGTGCCGATGGTCATGGAGATCGCGGGCTCGTCCACCGTGATCAGCGGCAGCGCGACCGGGTTCTCCGGGTCGGCCAGGGTCTCGCCGATGGTGATCTCCGGGATGCCCGCGACGGCGCAGATGTCACCGGGGCCGGCCTTCTCGGCGGGCTTGCGGGTGAGCGCCTCGGTCATCAGCAGCTCGGTGATGCGCACGTTCTGGATCGAACCGTCGCGCTTGATCCACGCGACCGTCTGGCCCTTCGTGAGCTCGCCCTGCTCGACGCGGAGCAGCGCGATACGGCCCAGGAAGTTGTCGGCGTCGAGGTTGGTGACGTGCGCCTGGAGCGGGGCGGCCTCGTCGTACACCGGGGCCGGGACGTGCTCCAGCAGCGTGGAGAAGAACGGCTCCAGGCTGTCGCTGTCGGCCGGGACGGTGCCGTTCTCCGGCTTGGTCAGCGAGGCCACGCCGTCGCGCGCGCAGGCGTAGACGATCGGGAACTCGATCTGGTCCTCGTCGGCGTCCAGGTCCAGGAACAGGTCGTACGTCTCGTTGACGACCTCGTCGATCCGGGAGTCCGGACGGTCGGTCTTGTTGATGCAGAGGATGACCGGCAGCTTCGCGGACAGCGCCTTGCGCAGCACGAAGCGGGTCTGCGGCAGCGGGCCCTCGGATGCGTCGACCAGCAGCACGACCGCGTCGACCATCGACAGGCCGCGCTCGACCTCGCCACCGAAGTCGGCGTGGCCGGGGGTGTCGATGATGTTGATCGTGATGGGTTCGCCGCCACCCTTGGGGTGGTACTTCACGGCCGTGTTCTTCGCGAGAATGGTGATGCCCTTCTCGCGCTCCAGGTCGTTGGAGTCCATCATCCGGTCGTCCAGATGCTGGTGCGCGGCGAAGGCTCCGGCCTGCTTGAGCATGGCGTCCACCAGCGTCGTCTTGCCGTGGTCGACGTGGGCGACGATGGCGACATTACGAATGTCGTTACGCGTGGGCATACTGGGGCGCTTCTCCCGGGTAGGTAGGTGGGGCGGCGTGCCCTCGTCGGCACACCTAGCCCGCCGGGCGAGTCAAGCCGCGGCCTCACCCCATGGTACGGGGCCCGGGCGGCAAGGACCGCCCGGGCATGATCGTCACCGTCGCCGGGGGGCTCACGCGGAGGGTGTGGTCACTTCCTGAAGCCGATGTCCTGGAAGCGCGGGGTCGCGAAGCCGAAGGCGCCCGCGTTGAGGACGTCCTTGCGCAGGGCGACCAGCTCGGGGCGCTGGTAGAGGGGGATGGAGCCGGCCGCCGCCCAGATGCGGGCGTCGGCGCGGGCGGCGAAGTCACGGGCCTTGTCGGGGTCGAGTTCGCCTGCGGCCTGGTCGAAGAGCTGGTCGATGAGGTCGGTGCCGACCCGGGGGTAGTTCTGCGCGACGACCAGGGAGCCGTCCGGCGCCGGCTCGGGCTTGGCGAAGATCGGACGGGTGTCGGTCGCCGGGTAGGGGGTGCCGGGCCAGCCGTAGAGGGCGAGGTCGAAGTCGCCGGCGGCGACGTGGTCACGGAAGAAGCTGTCGTCGGCGACCCGCTGCAGCTCGGTGCGCACGCCGATGCCCGAGAGCATGGTGGCGATGCGGTCACCGACCGCGTTCAGGGTCGCCGAGGACTTGGGGAGCACGAAGCGCAGCGTCAGCGCCTTGCCGTTCTTGCGCAGCACCGTCTTGGCCGGTTCGACGACGCTGACCTCGACCTTGCGGGCGGGCGCCGCCTGGTTGCGCTCCGCGGCCCCGGCGCCACTGCCGGTGCCCGCCCCGGCACCGGGGTCCAGGGCGGTGCGCTGCCATCCCGCGGCGGCCAGCAGCGCGCGGGCGGCCTTCGTGTCGGAGGTGCCCAGCGCGGAGCTGTGGTCGGCGTACCCGGCCTGGGTGAGCAGCAGCAGGTGGTTGCCGAGCGGTTCCTCGGGCAGGCCGAGCGGGCCCAGCACCGCCTTGGCGATCGCCCGGCGGTCCACCGCGCGGGCCACGGCGTGCCGCACCTCGTCGTCGGCGAGCGGCCCGGTGGAGCCGTTCAGCGCGAGCTGCGTGTAGGAGGCGGCGCGCGTCCGGTACACGGCCACGTGCTTGCCGGTCACGTCGCGGTCGACCTCCGCCACGTCCAGCGCGCCCGAGGCCAGGTCGCCGGCCCGCTCGTGCGCGGGCGTCACGGCGAGGACCAGTTCGGACAGCTTGGCCCGGTCGCCCCACCACTTGGCGTTGCGTTCCAGCGTGACGGACTTGCCGCTCGCGCTGCGGACCTTGAAGGGCCCGCCGGACACCGGCAGCGTGCGGCGCGCCCCCTCGTTGAAGGACTTGGCGGTGCCGGTGACGGCCTTGGGGTACAGCGGCGTGAACAGCGCCTGCCAGTCCGCGTACCGCTTCTTGAAGGTGACCTTCACCTCGTGCGCGTCCTTGCCGGCCGTGACGGCCGAGATCCGGTCGTACCCGGCGTTGCGCGCGCTCCAGAACGCGTCGTCGGTGCCGCGCAGCGCCTTCCACTGGGCGGCGAAGTCGGCGGCTCCGATCGCGCGGCCGTCGCTCCAGACCGCCTTGGGGTCGAGCCGGTACGACACCACCTGCTGCGGCTCGCTGCGCACCACCTTCGCCGACCGCAGGAGGTCGGTGTCCATCTGGGGGCGGCCCTTGCCGTCCAGCCGGAAGGTGGCCGGCAGGACGGCCCCGGCGACCAGGGAGGTGGTCTCGTTCGCCCCGGCCTGGTACGCGTTCAGCGTGCCGGGGGCCGCGTCCACGGCCCAGCGCAGGGTGCCTCCGTCGCGCACCCCGTCGCGCGGCGCCGAGGCGAGGTCGGTCCCGGCGAGGGGGTCGTCCTTGCCGGCGGAGCACCCGGCGGAGGCGGCGACCGCGGCGGCGAGTGCCACGGCGGTCGCGGAACGGATCAAGGTGGCGCTGCGGGCCATGCGTGCGTACCTCCGCCAGGGAGCCATGATCACGGGGCGGTCTATTTGCCGCTTATCGCACCTACTGAAAGCCATTCCGCGACCCGGACGCCCTCGACACGTCGCGAGTCCCCGCCCTCCCACCCGCCCGGCGCAACGCCGCGGCGGGCCCCCGCCCCGCGGAGCGGGCGCCGCCCCCGCACGGGTGCGCGGCCTTCGGGGGAATCCCCACGCCACGGCGCGTCCGCACCGGGCGCGCGCCACCCGTAGGTGGGAGAATCCGTGCAGATCCCTTCCCAAGCGCGACTGTGACGCGCGACACTCGCTTGGCGCCAGCGTCGTGCACCCGCAACGTGGCGGAGGTGAGGACAGCCATGTCCCTGCAGGACGAACTTGCATCGGTACAGCGCCGGCTCGACGAACTGGGCCGGGCCGTGTCCAAGCTGGAGCAGCACGTCGGCGACAGCCTGGACATGAGGCGTGTGCGTGCCGACACGAAGCACCTCAGCGACGACCTCGCGCTGCTGCGCGACAGCGTCGGGACCACCCCGGCCGCGCAGAAGCCGCGGCAGGACATGGTGACGATCCCGGATACGCCGTACGACCCCAGTCTCTGGTCCGGCGCGGAAGACGAAGGGCTGGGGGCGCCGGGCCGCCGAGCGCCCTAGGGAGTAGTCCTTGGCCACCGACACACAACCCCCCGCTCCACCGACTCCACCCGCTCCACCCGCGCGCCACGGCGTACTTTCCGCCGGGCGCGCGGCCATTCCGGCACGACATCTGCGCACCGACCGCTGGTGGGTGCAGCCCCTGCTGACCGCGCTCGGCCTGGGCGCCTTCGTCGTCTACTCGACCTGGCGGGCCTTCGCGAACGCGCACTACTACGCCGAGCCGTACGTCTCGCCGTTCTACTCGCCCTGCCTGGGCGCGAACTGCGCGGACATGCCCCTCGGCGCCCGCTGGCCGCTGTTCGGCGACTGGTGGGGGCTGTCGCCCGCGCTGCTGGTGCTGATCTTCCCGCTGGGCTTCCGCCTGACGTGCTACTACTACCGCAAGGCGTACTACCGCGGCTTCTGGGCCTCGCCGCCCGCCTGCGCGGTGGCCGAACCGCACGAGAAGTACACCGGTGAGACGCGGTTCCCGCTGATCCTGCAGAACATCCACCGGTACTTCTTCTACTTCGCCATCCCGGTCGCCGGGATCCTGACCTACGACGTCGTGCTCGCCTTCCGCGACGAGCACGGGGCGTGGGGCCACATGGGCCTGGGCACCCTGGTGCTGCTGGTGAACATCGCCCTGATCTGGGCGTACACCGCCTCGTGCCACTCCTGCCGGCACATCGTCGGCGGCCGTCTGCGGCACTTCTCCAAGCACCCGGTGCGGTACCGCGTGTGGACCTGGGTGGGGAAGCTCAACTCCCGCCACATGCTGCTGGCCTGGCTTTCGCTGGTGAGCGTGGCGCTCGCCGACCTGTACGTCTACCTGGTCGCCAGTGGGGCGTTCGACGATCCGAGGTTCTTCTGATGGCACAAGTCGAACGGCACGCGTACGACGTCGTCGTGGTCGGCGCGGGCGGGGCGGGGCTGCGCGCCGCCATCGAGGCGCGCGAGCAGGGCATGCGTACCGCCGTGATCTGCAAGTCGCTCTTCGGCAAGGCGCACACCGTGATGGCCGAGGGCGGCATCGCCGCGAGCATGGCCAACGTCAACCCGCACGACAACTGGCAGGTCCACTTCCGCGACACGATGCGCGGCGGGAAGTTCCTCAACCAGTGGCGGATGGCGGAGCTGCACGCCCGGGAGGCACCGGACCGCGTCTGGGAGCTGGAGACCTGGGGCGCGCTCTTCGACCGCACCAAGGACGGGCGGATCTCCCAGCGCAACTTCGGCGGCCACGAGTACCCGCGCCTGGCGCACGTCGGCGACCGCACGGGCCTGGAGCTGATCCGCACCCTCCAGCAGAAGATCGTCTCGCTGCAGCAGGAGGACCACCGCGAGTACGGCGACTACGAGGCCCGGCTGAAGGTCTTCCAGGAGTGCACGGTCACCCGGGTGCTCAAGGAGGACGAGCGGAGCGAGACGGGGGTACCCCCCGGCCGAAGGCCCGGGGGCAAGGTGTCCGGCGTCTTCGGCTACGTCCGCGAGTCGGGCCGCTTCTTCGTCGTCGAGGCGCCCGCCGTGGTGCTGGCGACCGGCGGCATCGGCAAGTCCTTCAAGGTGACGTCGAACTCCTGGGAGTACACCGGCGACGGGCACGCGCTGGCGCTGCTCGCCGGGGCGCCGCTGATCAACATGGAGTTCGTGCAGTTCCACCCGACCGGGATGGTCTGGCCGCCGTCGGTGAAGGGCATCCTCGTCACCGAGTCGGTCCGCGGCGACGGCGGGGTGCTGCGCAACTCCGAGGGCAAGCGGTTCATGTTCGACTACGTCCCCGACGTCTTCAAGGAGAAGTACGCGCAGAGCGAGGACGAGGGCGACCGCTGGTACGAGGACCCGGACAACAACCGCCGGCCTCCGGAGCTGCTCCCCCGCGACGAGGTGGCCCGCGCCATCAACTCCGAGGTCAAGGCGGGCCGCGGCTCCCCGCACGGCGGGGTGTTCCTGGACGTGTCGACCCGGCTGCCCGCCGAGGTCATCCGGCGCAAACTGCCCTCGATGCACCACCAGTTCAAGGAGCTGGCGGACGTCGACATCACCACGGAGGCCATGGAGGTCGGCCCCACCTGCCACTACGTGATGGGCGGCGTGGACGTCGACCCGGACACCGCGGCGGCGGCCGGGGTGCCCGGGCTGTTCGCGGCCGGCGAGGTGGCCGGCGGCATGCACGGCTCCAACCGGCTGGGCGGCAACTCCCTCTCCGACCTGCTGGTCTTCGGGCGCCGGGCGGGTCTGCACGCGGCCGAGTACGCCGCAGGGCTCGGCGACGCCCGGCCGGCGGTCGCCGAGTGGCAGGTCGACTCCGCGGCAGCGGAGGCGCTGCGGCCGTTCAGCGCCGAGGCCGAGGCCGTACCGGACGGGGCGCCGGAGAACCCGTACACGCTCCACCAGGAGCTGCAGCAGACGATGAACGACCTGGTCGGCATCATCCGCCGGCAGGGCGAGATGGAGGAGGCGCTGACCCGGCTGGACGCCCTGCGGGTCCGGGCCCGGCGGGCCGGCGTCGAGGGGCACCGGCAGTTCAACCCGGGCTGGCACCTCGCCATCGACCTGCGGAACATGCTGCTGGTGAGCGAGTGCGTGGCCCGGGCGGCGCTGGAGCGCACCGAGTCCCGGGGCGGTCACACCCGGGACGACTACCCGGAGATGGACCGCCGCTGGCGCAAGCTCAACCTGGTCTGCGAACTCCCCGACCCGGCGGACGCGTTCGGCGAGGTGACGGTCGGCCGGCGCGAGACGGAACCGATCCGGCCCGACCTGCTCGCGCTCTTCGACAAGGACGAGTTGCTGAAGTACCTGACGGACGAGGAGCTGGACCGGTGAGTTCGTACACGGCGCACTTCAGGGTCTGGCGCGGTGACGCGGACGGCGGCGGGCTCCAGGACTACCAGGTCGAGGTCCACGACGGCGAGGTGGTCCTCGACATCGTCCACCGCCTGCAGGCCACCCAGGCGGGCGACCTGGCGGTGCGGTGGAACTGCAAGGCCGGCAAGTGCGGCTCGTGCAGCGCGGAGGTCAACGGCAGGCCGCGGCTGATGTGCATGACCCGCATGTCGGTGTTCGACCGGGAGGAGACCGTCACGATCACGCCGATGCGGACCTTCCCCGTGGTGCGGGACCTGGTGACGGACGTGTCCTTCAACTACGAGAAGGCCCGGGAGGTGCCGTCCTTCGTCCCGCCCGAGGGCGTGGCGCCGGGCGAGTACCGGATGCACCAGCAGGACGTCGAGCGTTCGCAGGAGTTCCGCAAGTGCATCGAGTGCTTCCTGTGCCAGGACACCTGCCACGTCGTCCGTGACCACGAGGAGAACAAGAAGGCGTTCGCCGGTCCGCGCTTCCTGATGCGGGTGGCGGAGCTGGACATGCACCCGCTGGACGCGGCGGAGGAGCAGGGCCTGGACCGCAAGCGGTCGGCCCAGGAAGACCACGGACTGGGCTACTGCAACATCACCAAGTGCTGCACCGAGGTCTGCCCCGAGCACATCAAGATCACCGACAACGCGCTCATCCCGCTCAAGGAGCGCGCGGTGGACCGCAAGTACGACCCGCTGGTCTGGCTCGGCGACAAGATCCGCCGCAGGAGCTGACCGGGACCGTCCCACCCGGCGTCGGGGCGCTGCTCAGAAGAGGCTGAGCAGCGCCTCGATCGTGTCCTCGCCCGTGCTGCCCTCGCCCTCGGAGGGCAGGTCCAGCTCGAACCACACCGTCTTGCCGCGGTGGGTGCGGCGGGACCCCCAGCGCGTGCTCAGCAGGGAGACCAGCTGCAGTCCGCGGCCGCCCTCGTCGGTGGCGCGGGCGCGGCGCCGGCGCGGCTGGACGAGGGCGTCGTCCCACACCTCGCAGACCAGCGTGCGGTCGCGCAGCAGACGCAGCCGGATGTCGCCCTGGCCGTGCCGCAGGGCGTTGGTGACCAGTTCGCTGACGAGCAGTTCCGTGGTGTCGACCAGCGCGGCCAGGTCCCAGGAGAGCAGGCAGTCGCGGGCCAGTTCGCGGGCGCGGGCCACGGAGCGGGGGTTGGGCTCCAGCGTCCAGTCCCCGACGGAGTCGGCGGGCAGGCCGTGGACGCGGGCCATGAGCAGGGCGATGTCGTCCTCGCCGTGGGCGGTGTCCAGCCGGGCGAGTATGTGGTCGCAGACGTCCTCCAGCGGCCGCTGGGGTTCGTCGAGCGCGGCCCGGAAGGCGCGCAGGCCCTCGTCGAGCGGGTGGTTGCGGGACTCGACGAGGCCGTCGGTGTAGAGGGCGAGCAGGGCGCCGTCCGGCAGGTCGACCTCGACCTCCTCGAAGGGCTCCCCGCCGACGCCCAGCGGCATCCCGGTGGGCACCTCCAGCATCATGGCCTGCTCGCCGGGCTCGACCAGGACCGGCGGCAGGTGGCCGGCGTTGGCGATGGTGACCCGGCGGGAGATGGCGTCGTAGACGGCGTACACGCAGGTGGCGAGGTAGACCTCGGACAGGTCCGAGCCGTCGGCCTCCTTGCCGCGCCGGCTGCTGCGGCCGTCGCCGCTGCCGCCGAGGCCGCGGGCGACCTCGTCAAGGGCGGTGAGCACGTCGGCCGGCTCGATGTCCAGCAGCGCCAGGGTGCGTACGGCGGTGCGCAGTTCGCCCATGGCGACGGCGGCGCGCAGACCGCGGCCCATGACGTCGCCGACGACGAGCGCCGTGCGGTGACCGGGGAGTTCGATGACGTCGAACCAGTCGCCGCCGACCTCGGTCTCCATGTTGCCGGGCAGGTAGCGGCAGGCGATGTCGAGTCCGGCGGCCTCGGGATTGCCCGGCGGGAGCAGGCTGCGCTGCAGGATGAGGGCGCGTTCGTGCTCGCGCCGGTACAGCCGGGCGTTGTCGATGAACACGGCGGCACGGGCGGCGAGTTCCTCGGCCAGCATCCGGTCGCGCTCGGAGAAGGGCTCACTGCCCTTGGCGCGGGCGAACTGGACCAGGCCCAGCACGGTGTCGCGGGCGACGACGGGCACCGCGAGGGTGGACTGCACCAGGCCGCCGCCGAGTTCGCCGAGTTCCACCTCCTGGTCGCCGCCGTCGGCGCCTATGACCTGGGTCTGGGCGGTGCGCAGGGCGCCCGCCCAGGGCGAGTTGAAGGGGTAGCGGTGCACGGCGCCCACCGAGACCGGGCCGCCCGCGTGGCCGCCGTCGAGCGGGACCACGGGCGCGTCGGACACGGCGCTGGCGAAGGCGACCCTGCGCACCTCGCCGCTGCCGTCGGCGGTGCCGACCGGGCCCTCCTCGCCGACCAGCAGCGCCTGGTACAGGTCGACGGAGGCCAGGTCGCAGAAGTGCGGCACGGCGACGTCGAGCAGTTCGCGGGCGGTGGTCTCCAGGTCCAGGGAACTGCCGATGCGCCGGCTGGCCTCGTTGAGCAGGGCGAGGTTGCGGCGGGTGTGCGCGGCCTCCCGCTCGGCCCGCTGGCGCCCGGTGACGTCCTGGGCGAGGCCGGCGACACCGATGGGGCGCCCGCTGCCGCTGTGCAGCCGGTACAGGGAGATCGACCAGCGCCTGCGGTTGTTGGTGCCCGAGCCGGAGGGGACGGTGCCCACGATCGTCATGTCCAGGACCGGATCACCGCTGTCCAGCACCTGCTTGAGCGCGGCCGTGAGCCGGTCGGCCTCGACGCGGGACAGGAAGTCGTGCGGGGTGCGGCCGCGGTGGTCGCCGGCGTGCCGGCCGAAGACGGTGGCGAAGCGCTGGTTGACCCGGAGCAGCTTGAGGTTGGTGTCGAAGAGGATGAAGCCCATCGGCGACTGGCCGAACACCGCCTGCGAGGACGCGAGGTCGGTCTCGATCTGGCGCAGCACGCGGACGTCCACGGCGATGCACAGCGCCCCGCGCGCCCCGGTCTCGCTGCGCGAGGGCATCACGTAGACCTCGGCCAGGCCCTCCTGGCCGGCCTTGTCGCGGTACGGCACGGTGCCGATCCACTCGCGGCCGTCGAGGATCTCCGCGATCCGCTCGTGCGCCCGGGTGCGCCGGTCCTCGGGGACGAAGGCGGTGATCGGGTCCTGGCCGAGCGCCTCGGACGCGGGAACGCCGAAGAACTCCTCGGCGCGCTCGCTCCACTGCTCGATCCGCCCGTCGGGGCCGAGGGAGAACGAGGCCACCCGGATGTAGTCGTAGAGGGAGCCGGGCGGACTGGACTGCCAGGCGCTCTGTGTCACGGCCTCAGGGTTCCGGGGCCCAACAGCCCCCGACGGCTCATCGCTCACGCCCGACCCCTCCAGCTCACACATACGGACCGGCTGGTGCCGAGTATCCAGCATTACCCCCGTTCCGCACATGCACTTGTCGATCACAGCATCATCTCGAGGCGTACGGATTCCGCCGACGCCCCACTTCAACTACCCTGCTCCGGCCCGCCGAACCGTGCGTGACCGGTCATCCGCGGGAGCCGCACGCGGCGGCCGCCGGGCCGCAGGGGAGGGCGAGCTCGAACCACACCGTCTTGCCCAGCGGGCCGTGCCGCGTCCCCCAGCGCCGGGAGGCGTGGGCGACCAGTTGCAGTCCGCGGCCGCCCTCGTCCTCCTCGGCCGGGGCGCGCCGGCGGGGCGGGTCGGGCAGCGGGTCGGAGACCTCGACCAGCAACGACGTACCGCGCACCATGCGCACGCCGATCGGCCCGCGGGCGTACCGCAGGGAGTTGGTGACGAGTTCGCTGACGAGCAGCACGGTGACGTCGGTGAGCTCGCGCAGGCCCCACTCCGCGAGGGTCTCCCGTACGTGCCGCCGGGCACGGCGGACGGCGCTCGGCTCGGCCGAGAACGTCCAGTGGGCGGTACTGCCCTCCGGGAGGCCGCCGAGGCGGGCCACGAGCAGGGCCACGTCGTCGGGTTCGCGGCCCTGGACGAGGGTGGCCAGCAGGTCGTCGCAGGCCTCCTCCAGGGAGCGCAGCGGACGGCGGGCGAGCACCGACCGCAGCCGGTCCATGCCGACGCCGATGTCCTCGCCGCGCGCCTCGACCAGGCCGTCGGTGTAGAGCACGAGGACGGAGGAGTCGGGCACGTCGAGCTCGACCGACTCGAACTCCACGCCGCCGACGCCCAGCGGCACCCCGGCCGGGGAGTCCAGCAGCCGGGCCCGGCCGCCCCCATGGGCCGCTGGCTCCACCAGGACGGGCGGCGGGTGCCCGGCGCGGGCCACGGCGAGCCGCCGGGTGGAGGGGTCGTAGACGGCGTAGACGCAGGTCGCCGTCCAGCCCTCGGCGGTGCCCGCCGCGAGGTCGTCGCCGAGGTCGTCGACCCGGCGCAGCAGTTCCTCCGGCGCCATCTCCAACGCCGCCAGGGTCCGCACGGCGGTGCGCAGCCGGCCCATCGTCGCGGCGGCGCGCAGCCCGTGGCCGACGACGTCGCCGACGACGAGGGCGACCCGGCCGCCGGCGAGCGGGATGACGTCGAACCAGTCGCCCCCCGCCGCCGCCCCGGTGCTGCCGGGGACGTAACGGAAGGCGAGGTCCACGCCGGGCGGCTCGGGCACGCTCCGCGGCAGCAGGCTGCGCTGCAGCATCAATGCGCCCTCGCGCTCGCGGATGTAGAGGCGGGCGTTGTCCAGGGCGGCGGCGGAGCGGTCGCACAGTTCCATGGCGAGGTCGACGTCGTCCCGGTCGAAGGGTTCGCGCCCGCCGGCGCGGCTGACGACCAGCAGCCCGAGGACGATGCCGCGGGCCCGCAGCGGCGCGACCAGCAGGGAGTGGATGCCGAGGTCCACGGCGGCCTGCACCTTGGGGTCGCCCGGGAAGGTGGCGACGCCGTCGCGCAGTTCGTCCGCGCTGCGCACCAGGGCGGGCCGCGCGCTGTGCAGCACGGAGCCGAAGACGGACGCCCGGTCGACCTGGATGACCTTGCCGATGCCGAGCATCCGGTCGACCAGGGGCCCCTCCTTGACCGCCCCGATGCCGAGCTGGCGCATCTCGGTGCGCTCCCCGTACGGGGCACCGGGCAGTTCGCCGCCGTCCGGCACGGCCGCGTGCAGGATCACCCCGCTGTAGTCGCTGAACCGCGGCACGACGGTCCTGGCCAGCTGCTCGGCGATCCGCCGCACGTCCAGCAGGTCCGCCAGGCACGAGCCGACGTCGTTGAGCAGCGCCAGCCGGCGCCGGGTGCGCTCGATCTTCTCCGCGCTCTGCTGGCGCTCCGTCACGTCCATCACGCTGCAGCTGATGCCCAGCACCCGGCCCGCGCGGTCCTCCAGCCGGTGGTACGACACCGAGCGCCAGCCGCCGGAGGGGCCGGGCACGACGACGTCGATGACGGGGCGTCCGGTGGCCAGCACGTGCCGCTGGAGGGTGGTCAGCTCGTCGGCGGCCCCCGCGGTCACGATCTCCTCGACGCGGTGGCCGAGGGTGTCCTCGGCGCGGACCTCGTTCATCCGCGTCAGTGCCTCGTTGACACGGACGTAGCGCAGCTCGGTGTCGAAGATGGCGACGCCCAGCGGCGAGGAGTCGAAGAGCGAGTCCAGGGCGGCCAGGTCGTGTTCCATGCCGCGGATCCGGCTCGTCTCGGCGATCGACACCAGGACGAAGGGCCGGCCGTCGCCGTCCACGAGGAGCGAGGCCCGCGCCTCGACCTGCACCCGGTGGCCGTCGCGGTGCCGGACGGCGAGGACGCCGTCCCAGCGGCCGGTGCGCAGCAGCTCGGCCAGGATCCGCTCGCCGGGACCGGGCCGGGGCACGGAGGGCGTCCGCCGGGCGGCGGACACGGCTTCCGGGGGCCGCCCCGCCCGGCCGCCGTCCTCGGCGGGGTCGAGCAGGGCGGAGATCCGGCGGCCCACGATGTGCTCGCCCGCCCAGCCGAGCATCTCCTCCGCGAGGGGGCTCCAGAGCAGGACCCGGCCGGAGGTGTCGAGCATGACGACGGCCAGCCGCAGGGTGTCGAGGAGCGTCCCGGAGGCGGTGGGCGGCCCGCCCGGCGCCCGTCCCACGGGCCCCGGCTGGAGCCCGGCGTGGGCGCGCCCGTGCCCGGCCGGGGACCCGGGGCGTCCCGGGGCCTCGCCCTTCGCCGTGCCGTCCTCGCTCCCGCTCACGTGTGGGGACCCCAGACCATCGCAGGGCCACCGGCTCGGGGCCGGTCCCCGTCGGTGGATCAATCCCCCCATACCCGATATTCCGCACCGCATATCCGTCCCGGCGCGCCGCGGAGGGGGCGGGGAGGCCTCGGCGCCGGGTGGTGGGAGGTCGGGGCGGCCCAAGGGCCCTGCGGGGTCGGCGATGTGGGGGTCGCGGGGCGTCCGGGCGCCGGGGGCGGGGGCGGGGGCCGGGGTCGCGGGGCGTCCGGGCGGCGCGGGGCCCGGGAGTTCCCCTCCGGATCGCCGGGCGTCGGCCCCGCGGGGCCCGTCCGGGTCCGGAGCCCGAGCGGGCCGGGGGGTCCGGGCGTCCGGCCGGGGCGGGCCCGCGTCCGGAGGGAGCCGCCAGGGACGGGAGGGGCCGGATCAGTCCTGGGGGGCGGCGCGGGTGGCGGCCCAGGTGGCGGCGGGGCGGTCCTGGTCGAGCCAGTCGACCTCGTCGAGGCGGTCGGGGGTGAGCCAGCGCAGCTCGTCGTGGTCCTCCAGGGGCCGGGGCTGTCCGGAGAGGATGCGGGCGGTCCACACCTGCAGGACGTAACCGGGCTTCAGCGGCCATTCCCCGGGGACCCGCTCCAGCGCCTCGGCCTCCACGCCCAGTTCCTCGCGGAGCTCACGGACCAGTGCCTGCGGCGCCGTCTCCCCGGGTTCGAGTTTCCCACCAGGCAGTTCCCAGCGCCCCGCCAGCTCCGGCGGCGCGCTGCGCCGTGCCGCGAGCAGCCGGCCCCGGTCGAGCACGGCCGCGCCGACCACCACCGTCACGTCGTGCGTCGTCATGGGCGGCACCCTATCCGCGGCGGACGGCTACGACGCGCGCCGGTCTATCCGCTCGATGAGGTAGAGCTGCTTGTGGCCGCGGGCGTCGAGGGTGTCGGCGACGCGTTCGGCCTCCTGCCGGGTGGCGTAGCGGCCGACCCGGTAGCGGTTGCCGTTGTCGTCCTGACGTATGACGACCCAGACCAGCTCGCTCATCGGATCTCCTCCAGGTGCGCCACGTTGGCCCGGTCGTCGTCCTCGTCGCTCGGGGCGCCGGCGAACCAGGCGTCGAGGATCTCCCGGAGCAGGGGCCCGCTGGTCAGGCGCAGGCTCAGGGCGAGGGCATTGGCGTCGTTCCACTTGCGGGCGCCGTCAGCTGAGTACGCGTCGGCGCAGAGGGCGGCGCGCACGCCGGGCACCTTGTTGGCGGCGATGGAGGCGCCCGTGCCCGTCCAGCAGCACACGACGGCCTGGTCGGCGCGGCCCTCCGCGACCTCGCGGGCGGCGGTCTCCGCGCTCCAGGCCCAGTCCTCGCGGTCGCCGGCGCGCAGCGCGCCGTAGGCGACCACGGTGTGCCCGCGACGGCGCAGTTCGTCGACGACCAGTCGCGCGACCGGCTCGTCCATGTCCGAGGAAACGGCGATGCGCATATGCCGGAGCCTACGCCCGAACGTGACGCGCCGGACACGTTCGGGCAGTATTCGACTCGATCGGGCCATGTTCGATGGGGAGTTGACTCAGAAGGGGCTCTTGCCCGCGCCCTTCGTACATCGGTGTGCGCCCCGGCGCCGCCCTCCGCCCCGCGCGCACCCCCGGCGCCCCGCGGGCACGCGGCCCACCAGCGGCCTTGCCGGCGCCGGCGCACAACGGGCGCGGCCCGCGGCGCCGGGCCGGCGCGGCCCGGCCCGCTCCCCGGGCGCCGCCCGGCGCCCGAGGGGGGTCACTTCACCGGCATCCGGTACGACACCCGGTAGCGGTCGGCCGGGATGACGATGTCCGCGGTCTCGACGGGCAGCCCCGACGCGTAGTACGTACGGCGGATCTCGATGACGACGTGCCCGGGCACCCCGCCCAGCACCGCGGTCTCCTCCGCGAGCCCGGGCCGGGCACCGACGTCCTCGGCCACGTTGTCGACCACGACGTCGAGCGCCGCCATGCGCTCCACCACCCCCTGGCCGGCCAGCGGGCCCTCCTCGGGCAGCAGGACGGGCGAGCGGCCGGTCACCGACAGCGGCTCCCAGGACGTGGCGAGCATCATCGGCTCGCCCTCCGTCCGGTAGAGGTAGCGCGTGCGCATCACGCGGTCGCCGGGCTTGACGCCCAGCCGCTCGGCGATGCGCGCGTTCGCCGTGTCCTGGAAGCTGTTCGACTCCCAGGTGCCCTTGAAGCCCTCGTCGGCCTGCTCCTGCCGGAACGGCGTCGCCTGGCCGCTGCCGGGACGGTAGCCCGTGCGCACGACCAGCCGCGGGTCGGGGCGCTCGCGCACGTACGTCCCGGAACCGGAACGGCCCTCGACGAAGCCCTCGGCCATCAGCACCTTGCGGGCCTCGAGGGCGACGGTGTCCGACACCCCGTACTCGGCGCGGATGCGGGCCTGCGAGGGCAGGCGGGTGTGCGGAGGGAGGCTGCCGTCGAGGATCTTCCGGCGGAGATCCTCGGCGACGCGCAGGTACGCGGGCTGCTCACCGAAAGGCACGTGCCCCTCCCTCGGGTTGACTGTGTGCAACAGCTTGACAACTCAGGGTTGCCACCCGCAAGCCTTCCGCAAGGCTTTACCCGTGTCGCGTCACCCGGGCAGCAGATCGAAGGCCGCCAGGACCACCCTGGCGTGCTGCTCCGCCTGGTGCCGCACCGGGATCCAGCGGGCCCGGTGCGCCGTCGCGTACGCCTCGCACCAGTCCGCCACCAGCCGCTCCAGCAGTTCCCGCACGGCCGCCGACGGGACGGGCGGCAGCTCCGCCGCACGGACCACCCGCAGCAGCATCGCGGCGGCGCGCAACGGCAGTCGCTGCGCGTAGATCTCGACGCTGCTGACCCGGGCCCGGGTCATCGCGGGCAGCGGCGGCGCGGCCGCCGTGCGCAGCGCCGGGTCCCAGTCGGCGGCGAGCGCCGGACCGACCGCCACGATCTCCTGCGCGGCGCGCAGCAACGGCCCGCCGTCGTCGGGCAGGTGCGGCCGCACCTCCCCGATGAGCCCGCCGACCAGCAGGCTGGCGCGGCGCAGCGCCTCCCCCGCGGTGCGCAGCGCCCCGTCGGCACCCGGGTGCGGCGAGGTGTCCGCGGCGCGGTCGCACGCCCACATGGGCACCTCCGCTATCGCGGTCACCCCGCCGTACCGGTGGGCGTACGTCCAGGTGGAGTTGGAGGCGTCCTCGGGCGGGCCGCCGGGCGGCGGCAGCACGTACACCCCGGGGCCGGGGCTCGGCCAGTGGAAGGCGTCGGAGGAGCCGGCCTCCAGGGGGATGTCGAACTCGGCGGCGGACTTGGCGATCCGCTCCGCCAGTCGTGGGATGTCCCGGGTCACCTGGATGAAGGTGCCGCCCACGTCGATGCCGTGCAGCGAGCACTGCAGCACCGGCCGCAACTCGTCGATGACCCCGATCAGCGCCCGGGTCTCGGGCAGGGCTCCGTCCAGGGTGCCGTCGTCCGGCAGCCACTCGGGTTGCTCCGCGGCGCGCGGGCGGAAGAAGTGCCGGTAGTGGCCGAGCATCGTGAACCGGGCGTCGGGGACGGCCTCGTTGAGCCGGGCGCCGTCCGGGTCCGCGCACAGCAGGAAGTGCCAGGCGGCGTCGGTCTCGTCGCGCAGCGTGGGGTCGGCGGTGACCCGGCGGGCCAGCAGCAGCGCGGTGGCGCCGCCGACCATCTCGTTGGCGTGCGGGCCCGCCACCACCAGGACGTTGCGCGATCCGTGCCCGACCGAGAGGAGCAGCAGCGGCTCCCCGGCCCGGGACAGGCCCACCGTCCGCAGCCGGCAGACATCGGGCCTGCGCAGCGCCAGGGCCCTGGCCGCCGCGGCGACCTCGTCCACGGTCGGGTAGCGCTCGCCGACGGCGGTGTCCCCCGGAGATGTCATGCGGCCCCCCGCCTCGGTCCCTACGGTCAGGTTCGGATTGTTCCAATCCGTACGGAGCGGGGGCTAGAGCGCGTAGGGCG
This sequence comes from Streptomyces sp. NPDC111520, assembly GCF_055635295.1. Taxonomy (NCBI): domain Bacteria; kingdom Bacillati; phylum Actinomycetota; class Actinomycetes; order Kitasatosporales; family Streptomycetaceae; genus Streptomyces; species Streptomyces sp. NPDC111520. The sequence goes on from NZ_JBVKBW010000017.1 coordinate 170,527, forward strand.
GCTGTCCGGCCCGGCACGACGGAGGGGTACGACTGCTGACGCAGCCGTACCCCTCCTCCGCACGGCGGGTGCGGGTGCCTGCGAAGGTCAGTGCCGGCGGGCGGCCTGACGGCGACGGGTCGCGACGACCACGGCGCCACCGGCGGCCAGCAGCACGGCCGCGGCGGCCGAGAGCATGCCGACGTTGCCGCTGCCGGTCTCGGCGAGGTCGCCCGAGCCGCCGTTGGGGGACTCGGAGGTCTCGGCCTCGACGGACCCGGACGGGGAGGCGGAGGCCGAGGCCGACGCCTCCTCGGAGGCGGGGGCGGTGTCCGAGGGGGTCGCGGTCGCGGCGGGGGAGGTCTCCTCGCCGCCGGCCGGCGTGGTCTCGTCACCGGCGGGGGTGGTCTCGTCGCCCGCGGGGGTGGTCGGGGTGTCGGTGGCCGGGGTGGACGGGACGGTCTGCGTGGTGCAGTCCTTCGTGCCGCCGTTCCACCAGGCGATCTTCTTGTCGCCGATGACCGCGTGGTCCGGGCCCTCGGGCAGGTCGCCGTGCTCGTAGCCGTCGTTGGCGTCCAGGACGCCGTCGTACTTCTTGTTGCCGTAGTACAGGTCGACCTGCGCGAAGCAGGTGACGTCCGGGACGGCCACGTCGAGCGTGTCGGTGCCGGTGGTGATCTTCACGGTGTCCCAGTCGTGGAACACCTGCTTGCCCGACGTCTGGAAGGTGGCGCCGTGGGTGCGGTAGGAGGCGAGGGACACGGTGCAGGACGAGGAGCCGTCCGCGACCCGGACCTTGACGTGGACCTTGCCGTCCTCGCCGGGCTTGAGGTTGACGTCGTCGACCTTGACCGACGGGTACCAGGCCGTACCGTCGAGCGAGAACTCGCAGCGGTCGGTGGAGGTCTTGGTGCCACCGCCCTGGCCGGGCTTGTAGCCGTGGTGGCCACCGCGGTCCCAGCCCTTGCCGCCCGGGCAGTCGCCGGCCCAGGCGGAGGTGGCACCCACGGCGGTGAGGGCGACGGCCGCGGCGCTCACGCCCAGCAGCCGTCCGACGGTGACACGTCGCGATATGGACATGCAGAACCCAATCTTGGCGTTGCGTGGCCCGGCGGGCGCGGCTGACGGCAGCTCTCCCCGTACGTGAGCAGGCCGAGGCGTCACCGGGCGAGTGGTCGAAGTGCACACGGGGCTCATCGGCCCCAGTGGCACCACGCATCGTCGTGGTTCTGTCAATGGGCTGTCAACCTGGGGCGACGCAAAGACTCGTGGAGCGAGGTTTCGATCCTGCTCACGGCGGTCATGGCGCCGAAGGCCAGCAGCCGCACCAGATCGGCGTCGTAGGGGTCGGGATCGGCGATCCGCCAGGCCTCCGCGTCGGCCTCGGTGATCCGGTACGGGGCGAGGGCGGCGAGCAACGCCAACCGGGCGCCGGGGCGTTCGGCGGCGGGCACGGCTGCGAGCGCCGCGGCGGCCGGATCGCCGCCGAGCGGCGGCGGCGTGCCGTCCCAGGCGTCCACGGCGGCCACGACCGCCTCCCGGGCCGTGTCGCCCAGCCGTTCCCCGCCGGCGGCCGCGGCCCGCCGCAGCGCCGCGAAGGCGGTGCCCACCGGGGCGTCGGCGGCCCACCGCGGCGCGGGCCCGGCCGGGCCGCGCAGCAGGGGCAGGCTGGCCCCGGGCGGCAGCGGCCTGCGGACGGTGCGGGCCAGCGCCCGGCCGCCGAGGCTGCGCACCAGCCGCAGCCGCTGCAGCCCGCCGGGGAGCAGGTCCTCGGTCAGCAGCGCGGACACCATCCGGTTGACGAAGTGGAAGGCGAGGGCGGTGCCGACGAACTCCGGCGCGTCCCGCGGGGCGAAGGGGTACGCCGCGGCCGCCGGGGCGCCGGGGGTCGCGGTCGCCCTGCCCCAGGCGACCAGCGCCGCCTGCCCGGGGTCGCCCGGCGTGCCGCCGCGGGCGACGGTCTCGGCGAGACGGTGGTCGCCGGTGGCGTGCAGCAGGACGGTGTGCGCGTCCACGCAGAACGGGCAGCGGTTCGCCGCCGACACCCCGACGGCGACCAGTTCCTTGTCGGCCCGCGGCACGCGGCCGGCGAGCAGCGACTCGCGCAGCACGGCCCAGGCCGCCGCGAGCAGGTCGGGGGCGGCCGACAACGCCACGAAGGTGGGCGCGTGACCGATGCCGAAGTCGGCGGCGAGCTGGGCGTAGACCGCGGCGGTCCGGCCCGTGGCGCCGCCGGGCGGCGCGGGGGTGGTGAGACGGAAGGGCGTGGGCATGGCCGGGCCTCCTCGCTGACGGGCTCGTGGACGCTGGTGTGCGCGACGGGTCGATCGTGGCCGTCCGGGGGCCGTCCGGTCGTCGTCCGCGGGAAGGGACCTGCCGCTGCTCCGGGCGCCGCGGGCGCGGGCCGCACTACTCCGCCGGGAGTAGCCGCGGAGCCGTCTTCGGGGAGGACGTGCCGCCCGGTGCGGCGGCGTAGGGTGCGGGCATGGGTGGCACGCTGATCGGGCGTCAGGGATGGGCCGGGCTGCGGGGGTGGCGGGGCCTCGCCTTCGACGCCGTGGCGGGTCTCGTCCTCGCCGCGGGAGTCCTGCTGCTGCCCGGCGGGCCGCACCCCGCGAACGCCCTCGACCTGGCACTGGGCCTGGTGGGCACGCTGGCCGTGTGCGGGAGCCGCCGCCGTCCCGCGGCGGCGCTGCTGCTGTGCACCGGCTGCATGCTGGCGTACGCGCTGCGGGTGCACCCCGGGCCCTCGGCGGCGTTCCCCGTGCTGGTCGCCGTCCACATGACCGTCAGGGCGGGCGGCAAGCGGCTTCCGGTGCAGGTGTCGGCCCTGACGTTCCTCGCCGGCTACCTCGCCTCCGGGCAGCCCGCGCCCACCTCCGCGCAGTCCACCGCGCTGCTGCTCGGCTGGTTCCTGGCCTCGGTCGCCATGGCCGTGGTGGGCCGGCACCGCCGGGCCTACCTGGAGCAGCTGGAGCGACGGGCCCTGGACGCCGAACGCACCCGCGAGGAGGCCGCGTTGCGCCGGGCCGGCGAGGAGCGGCTGCGGATCGCCCGGGAGCTGCACGACTCGCTCACCCACAGCATCTCGATCATCAAGCTGCAGGCCGGGGTCGCCGTGCACCTGGCCCGCAAGCGCGGCGAGGAGGTGCCCGACACGCTGCTGGCGATCCAGGAGGCGAGCGGGGAGGCGATGCGGGAGCTGCGCGCCACCCTGGAGGTGCTGCGCGGCACCGGCGGCAGCCACGGGCTGGACCGGATCGAGGACCTGGTGGAGCGCTCGCGCACGGCCGGGCTGCCGACCAGCGTCACGGTCGGCGGACGCGAACGGCCGCTGGCCGACGGGGTCGACCGGGCCGCGTACCGCATCGTGCAGGAGGCCCTCACCAACGTCACCCGGCACGCCGGGCCGGAGCCCCGGGCCACCGTCCGCATCGAGTACGGCGACCGGGAACTGGTCGTGCAGGTCGACGACGACGGCACGGCGACCCCCGCCGACGGCACGGTGCCCGGGGTCGGGCTGACCGGGATGCGGGAGCGGGTGGCCGCGCTCGGCGGACGGCTGCGGGCGGGGCCGCGGCCCGAGGGCGGCTTCTCCGTACGGGCCGAACTCCCCCTGGACGCGCTGCCGGCGGCCGCCGCGGCGAAGCCGGGCGGGGCGCCGCTGGAGGAGGTGTCGTGATCCGTGTGCTGATCGTCGACGACCAGGCCCTGATGCGGGCCGGTTTCCGCGCCCTGCTCGACGCCGAGGAGGGCATCGAGGTGGTGGCCGAGGCGGGCGACGGGCAGCAGGGCGTCGAACTCGCCCGGCGGCACGTGCCCGACGTGGTGCTCCTGGACGTCCAGATGCCGGTCCTCGACGGGATCGGCGCGACCCGGCTGATCGCCGCCGACCCGCGGCTCGCCGGGGTGCACGTGGTCATCCTCACCAACTACGGCCTGGACGAGTACGTCTTCGACGCGCTGCGCGCCGGCGCCAGCGGCTTCCTGCTGAAGGACACCGAACCCGCCGACCTCGTCCAGGCCATCCACGTCGCCCGGCGCGGCGACGCCCTGCTCTCCCCCGCCATCACCCGCAGGCTGATCGGCGAGTTCGTCTCACGGCCGCCCGACGCCACGCACGTGGCGGGCCTGGAGGCGCTGACCAACCGGGAGCGCGAGGTGCTCGCGCTCGTCGCCCGCGGGCTCAGCAACGACGAGGTCGCCGGGCGGATGGTCATCAGCCCGCTGACCGCCAAGACCCATGTGAGCCGCGCGATGACCAAGCTGGGTGCCCGCGACCGCGCCCAACTCGTCGTCTACGCCTACGAGTCCGGGCTGATCACACCGAAGGGTTCGCCGCCGCGACCGTCGTGGCCAGCCCCAGGGCCTCCCGGGCCCTGACGGCCTCGCCGTGACCGCTGTGGGCGTCGGCGGCCTCGTAGTGCTCGTAGTAGGCGTCCGCGTCCTCCGCCTCGGCGGCCCTGGCCCACAGAACGCGGGCCTTCCCGGCCTCCGCCGCGAGCGCCGCGACCGGTTCCGCGGCGCGGGCCGGCCAGTCGTGGGCCTCGAGCGCCCGGGCCTCCGCGGCGAGGGCCACCGCGACCCGGCCGGCCCACTCCCGGTAGCCGTCGAGGTCGTCCTCGACGTACTCCTCCTCGGGCCCCTTGGCCATGACCTCGTTGAGGGCGCCGGCGGCTTCGAGGTAGGCGAGTTGGTGCGCGTCGAGGGTGCTCGCGTCCTGCCGCAACGAGCCCTCGAGCGTCCCCTTCGCCTTGCCGAACACGCAGGTCACCGCACGGTCGCCGAGCTTCCAGCTCTCCCGGTCCGGGGCGTAGTAGTACACCTTGACGTCCGGCGGGACCGCCCAGCTGTCCATGGCGTAGCCGTCGGCCAGCCGCCGGCAGCGCTCCTCCACACGGTCCTCGAGCGCCGCGTCGCCCGGGTAGTCCTGGGACCCGGGCAGCCGGAACGCCCCGACCACCTCCGCCGCGTGCCGCCGGGCGCACGGCACGGCGTCCATGCCGGCTTCCGGGTCCTCCACGCCGGCGCCTGAGGTGCCGAAGCACTCGCCCCGGCGCAGCGAGAGTGCGCCGCCGTCCCGCGCCCCGTCCCGGGCGCCCTCCTTGAAGCCCTTGACGAAGGCGCCCGCGCCACCGGCGAGCACGAACGCGCACAGCAGCGTGCCGACGGCCGACAGCACCAGCCCGGTGACGGCCATGCCCCTGCCGCGCGCGCCCGTCCGCCTGATCTGCACCAGCGCGATGCTCCCCAGCACGACACCGGCCACCGGCGGCAGGCACAGCAGCCCGGTCACCAGCGCGGCCACGGCGAGCCCGTTCAGCGGCGCCCGCCGCGCCACGGGCGGGAGCACCGGCCGGTCGGGGTACGAGGGAAACGACGGAGGCTGCACGGAACGGCTCCTCACGGAAGGGCGAAGCGACGAACGCCCGCGCGAATATATCCCTCCCCCGGCCCCCTGCATCCGGTGGCCACCGCCAGGGTTCCGGCGCACACGTCCGAGCACGGCGAGGCCTTCGACACCGAGATCACCGTGGACGTCTGCTGCGGCTCCCTCTTCCTGTCGCAGGCCCGGGGACTGGTCCGCTTCGGCAGCATCAACCCGGTGGCCGCCGACCCGGCCCCGTACCCCGTAGGCGATGCGGGGCGGGGCGGGTTCAGGACGGGCAGAGGGTCTGCTCCAGCACCGCGTTGATGGCCTTGGCCTCTTCCTCCGTGACCTGGTGGCCGGCGCTGCCGAAGCGCGACTGGGCGGCGGCCGCCGCGTTGCCGCCGCCGGTGATGGTGGCGCACTGCTGGCGCGCGTTGGCCACGGCCTTGTCGGCGTCGGCGGCCAGGGCCGGGTCGACCGCCTTGAGCGCGGCGACGAGCGCCGCGCGTTCGGCCCCGGTCGGCTCCTGCGGGACGCCCTCGCTGATGTCCGGCACCTTCGAACCGGGCGCCCCGGCGGACGGCGTGGCGCCGCCGCCGGGCTCGCCGGCGTCGTCACTGCCGGAGCTGCAGGCGGGGACAGCGAGGAGTACGGCGGCGAGCAGCGCCGCGGCACTGAGGCGTGTACGCATCATGCCCGCCATGGTGGCGCCCGGCGCCCCCGGCCTCCGCCGCTGCGCGGTTTCCGTCGCCGTGCTGTGACCTACGGGGACAACGATCGGCTGCCCGTCACCGTGCGCGGCCGTCGCGGGTCGCTACCAGACGTATCGCAGCCCGAGCGCCGGCGCCTGAGGGTCGGCGACCACCGAGTCGTCTACACGATCGACAACGGGGAGCGCGATGAGCGCGTCAACGGTTGACCGCCCTTGATTCCAGCGCGTCATTGCGCCTCCACGTCAAGGTTCAGCTGTACTAGCGGACGTTCGCGAACGCTGGTGAGGAATGGATCGCCCGCAGGGGCCTCTGGACCGATGAGTCGCTCATGGCCGGATGCCAGGCGGGTGGCTGGTTGCGGGGGTGCAAGTTGCGGAAAACCCCGGGCCGGGATGGTTGGCCCTCCAGCCTGAGCTGCGGGCCGTTAACGTGAAGCCATGACCGCACTGCCCGACTGGATGCGCCCGCCACGCGCGGAAGGCTGGTTCGCGGAGGACCTCGACCGCCTCCCCGAGGCACCCCGCCACACCGAGCTGATCGATGGAGCCCTCGTCTTCCTGATGTCGCCCCAGAGGTGGTGGCACGGCCACCTCGTCACCATGCTCACCGTCGCACTCATGGAGCAGGTGCCCGCCGACACCAGAGTCGGCCGCGAGATGACCATCAAGCTCGACCAGCGCAACCGTCCCGAACCGGACCTGCTGGTGACGACGGCCGATTTCGACGGCGACCGTACCTGGTTCGCACCGGAGGATGTCCGGCTCGTCGTCGAAGTCGTCTCCCCGGAGTCCGCCCATCGCGATCGCACAGTCAAACTCCGCAAGTACGCGGAGGCCGGCATCCCGCACTACTGGTGCATCGAGGACGAGAGCGGGGCACCTGTCGTCCACGTCTACGAGCTCGACGAACCCACCGGCGCCTACGCGCCCGCCGGGATCTTCCGAGGCACCCTCCAGCGCCCGGTGCCCTTCCCGGTCAGCCTGGACCTCGACAAGCTCACGCCACCCCGAAGCAGTTGAAAAGTCGGCACGAAGTCAGCACGGGAATGCAGCAGGGGTCGGACTCGCCGGAGTCCGACCCCTGCCGACTTGCACGTTTGACGAAATCATCTCACGTGCAGTAACGAATCGATTACACGTTGAAGCGGAACTCCACCACGTCGCCGTCCTGCATGACGTAGTCCTTGCCCTCCATGCGGGCCTTGCCCTTGGCGCGGGCCTCGGGGATGGAGCCGATCTCCACCAGGTCGTCGAAGGAGACGATCTCCGCCTTGATGAAGCCCTTCTGGAAGTCGGTGTGGATGACACCGGCGGCCTCGGGGGCGGTGGCGCCCTTCTTGATCGTCCAGGCCCGGGCCTCCTTGGGGCCCGCGGTGAGGTACGTCTGCAGGCCGAGGGTGTCGAAGCCGACCCGGGCGAGGGTGGCGAGGCCCGGCTCGTCCTGGCCCATGGACTGCAGCAGCTCCAGGGCCTCGTCGTCCTCCAGCTCGATGAGCTCGGACTCGATCTTGGCGTTCAGGAAGATCGCCTCGGCCGGGGCGACCAGGGCCCGCTGCTCGGCCTTGAAGGCCTCGTCGGCCAGCTCGTCCTCGTCGACGTTGAAGACGTAGAGGAAGGGCTTGGTCGTCAGCAGGTGCAGCTCGTGCAGCAGGGCGCCCTTCTCGGTGCCGGCGGTGATGCCGGCGGAGAACAGCGTGCGGCCGTCCTCCAGGATCTGCTGGGCCTCCTGGACGGCGGCGAGCACCGAGGCCTTCTCCTTCTGGAGGCGGGCCTCCTTCGTCAGCCGCGGCACGACCTTCTCGATGGTCTGCAGGTCGGCGAGGATCAGCTCGGTGTTGATCGTCTCGATGTCGTCCTTGGGCGACACCTTGCCGTCGACGTGGACCACGTCCGGGTCGACGAAGGCCCGGATGACCTGGCAGATCGCGTCGGACTCGCGGATGTTCGCGAGGAACTTGTTGCCCAGGCCCGCGCCCTCGCTGGCGCCGCGCACGATGCCGGCGATGTCGACGAAGTCCACGGTCGCGGGAAGCTTGCGCTGCGACTCGAAGATCCCGGCGAGCGTGTCCAGACGCGGGTCGGGGACGCCGACCACGCCGACGTTGGGCTCGATCGTGGCGAACGGGTAGTTGGCCGCCAGCACGTCGTTCTTGGTCAGGGCGTTGAACAGGGTCGACTTGCCGACGTTCGGCAGGCCGACGATTCCGATCGTGAGCGACACGTGACGACTTCCCGTAGCGAGATGTGGGTGGAATGGGCCGCCGCGCCCGGGCGGGGCGACCGGCGGACCGATCCACCAGTCTACGGAACGCAGCGGCCCCCGGGTGGGCCGCGCCCCGAGCAGCCCCCTGAGGCGGTGAAAAGTCGTGTCCTGCCCCCGTTTCCCCCCTCCCCGGCGCCTACGTTGGGTGCGTGGAGCAACACAGTGCGCGCACACCCCACAAGAACGGTGCCCCCACCGCCGCCTCCCCGCTGCCGCGGCCGGTCCGCCCGCAGCGTCGCCCGCAGGGCGCGACAGCCGTCCGGGGCGGTCTGCCCCGGGGGCAGTTGCTGCTGCGGGTGGCACGGCTGCGCCGGACGGAGCCCCGGCTGACCGGACTGGGCACGGGCGTCTTCCTCACGCTGACCGCGCTCGCGGGCGGCGCCGCGGACTCGCTGATCACGGGCGAGCCCGGCACCCTCTTCGGGGTCGTCTTCCTGCTGGCCTGCCTCGCCGCAGGCGCCTTCGTACGGCCGTACGACCTGTCGGCGGCGCCGGTCAGCGCGCCCATCGCCTTCACCATCGCGCTGGCCGTGACGGCCGACGGCGACGGCGGGGGCTTCACGGGCCATGTGATGGGCCTGCTGACCGGACTGGCCACCCTGACGGGCTGGCTGTACGGCGGCACGGTCGGTGCCGCGATGATCGCGGCCGGGCGGAAGGTGGCCTATGTGATGCGCGAACGGCGCCGCTGACGGCGCCCGCCGCCGCGGCCCCGGGTGGCCGGGGGGGTGCCCCACGGGCACCGGTCCCCGGCCACCTCGCCGGCCGCCGCGGTCAGGAGCGGACCGCGGCCGCCGCCATGCCCGCGCCGACGATGCCCGCGTTGTTCTGCAGCGCGGCCGGCACGATCTCGGCCCTGATGCCGGTCAGGAGCGGAAGGAACTTGTCGGCCTTGCGGCTGACCCCGCCGCCGAGGATGAACAGCTCGGGCGAGAAGAGCATCTCGACGTGGGCGAGGTACTTGTGCACGCGCTTGGCCCAGTGCTCCCAGGTGAGGCCCTCGTCGTCCTTCGCCTTGGTGGAGGCCTTCGTCTCGGCGTCGTGGCCGTGCAGTTCGAGGTGGCCCAGCTCCGTGTTGGGCAGCAGGGCGCCGTCGATGAAGACGGCGCTGCCGATGCCGGTGCCGAGGGTGAGCACGATGACCGTGCCCTTGCGGCCGCGGCCCGCCCCGTACTCCATCTCCGCCATGCCGGCGGCGTCCGCGTCGTTGAGCAGCGTCACCGCGCAGCCGACCTTCTGCGACAGGAGCCCGGCGGCGTCCATGTCGATCCAGCCCTTGTCGACGTTCGCCGCCGTACGTGTCATGCCGTGCGTCACCACTCCGGGGAACGTGGCCCCCACCGGGCCCGTCCACCCGAAGTGGTCCACGACCTGCTTCACGCACTCCGCGACGGCGTCCGGGGTCGCGGGATGGGGGGTGAGCACTTTGAAGCGCTCCTCCGCCAGGTCGCCACGCCCGAGGTCGACCGGGGCACCCTTGATGCCCGATCCGCCGATGTCCACACCGAAAACGCTCATGCCCCAACGCTACGACGTGGCACGGTCGGTCACCCCTCGGAGGTGTCGCCCCGCATGAGTTCGCCGGCCTCCGCGCGCAGGTCGCGGCGGAGTTCCTTGGGCAGCGAGAAGGTGATCGACTCCTCCGCGGCCTTGACGATCTCCACGTCCTCGAAGCCGCGGGCGGACAGCCACTCCAGCACCTGCTCGACGAGCACCTCGGGCACGGAGGCGCCGGAGGTGACGCCGACCGTGGAGACGCCGTCCAGCCACGCCTCCTCGATCTCGTCGGCGAAGTCGACCAGGTAGGCGGCGCGGGCGCCGGCCAGCTTGGCGACCTCCACCAGGCGCACGGAGTTGGAGGAGTTGCGCGAGCCGACGACGATGACCAGGTCCGCCTCGGCGCCCATCTGCTTCACGGCCAGCTGCCGGTTCTGCGTGGCGTAGCAGATGTCGTCGCTCGGCGGCGAGATCAGCAGCGGGAACTTCTCCTTGAGCGCGTCGACGGTCTCCATGGTCTCGTCCACGGAGAGCGTGGTCTGGGAGAGCCAGACCACCTTGGACGGGTCGCGGACCTCGACCTTCTCGACGTCGCCGGGGCCGTCGACCAGGGTGATGTGGTCGGGGGCCTCGCCGGAGGTGCCGATGACCTCCTCGTGGCCCTCGTGGCCGATCAGGAGGATGTCGTAGTCCTCGTTCGCGAACCGCACGGCCTCCTTGTGGACCTTGGTGACCAGGGGGCAGGTCGCGTCGATCGTGGCGAGCCGGCCCTTGGCGGCCTCCTCGTGGACGACCGGGGCGACGCCGTGGGCGGAGAACATCACGATCGATCCCGGCGGCACCTCCTCCGTCTGCTCGACGAAGATCGCGCCCTTCCGCTCCAGGGTCTGCACGACGTACTTGTTGTGGACGATCTCGTGGCGGACGTAGATCGGGGCCCCGTACTGCTCCAGGGCCTTCTCGACGGCGATCACGGCACGGTCCACACCCGCGCAGTAGCCTCGCGGGGCGGCGAGCAGGACGCGGCGGGAAGTCGTAGCGGTCATGTGCCCATCGTACGGGCCCCGGACGGGGCCCCACCCCTGCCCCGGGTGCTCCGGACGGGGGTGCGGGGGCGGTCCCGGAGCGTCCCGGGGCGCACGCGCGGTGCCCGGCGGGACGGCCGGCCGGGGAGCGCGGGGCGGGCACACGGCGAGGGGGCTCAGCGGCAGCCGCGCCGGCCCCGTGCGGCACGGCGGGCGGCGAGCACCCAGCCGGTCGCCAGGGCGGCCCCCGCCAGGGGCAGGCAGCTGAAGCAGCCGCAGCCGGGTCCGTAGCGGCCGACGCGGAACCCGGCGTGGACCCGCGGCGGCCGTTCGGACGGGGTCCAGCCGTACCGGCCGGGTCGGCGCATGGGACCTCCCAGGACCTGTCGGTGGAGCCGGTGCCGCCGGCGGCACCGCTGCCCCCAGGGTGCGCGGGGGCGCGGGGCGGGGACAGCGGGGCGTGCCATTCGGGTCGGGCCGCGGGGGCGTCACTGTCCGTGGCGGGGGCTAGTCTCGGCGTATGGCTGTGAACACGTCCGCGGAGACGCCGATCCCGGTCGGCGAGGTGTCCCGGCTGATCGGCGGCTGGGTCGACCGGCTCGGTCCGGTGTGGGTCGAGGGGCAGATCACCCAGTTGTCCCGGCGCCCGGGGGCCGGCGTGGTGTTCCTGACGCTGCGCGATCCGTCGCACGACATCTCGCTCAGCGTGACGTGCCGCCGTGCGGTCTTCGACGCCTTCGACGGCGCGGTCGGCGAGGGCGCCCGGGTCGTGGTGCACGCCAAGCCGGAGTGGTACGCGCCGCGCGGCCAGCTGTCGCTGCGCGCGGCGGAGATCCGTCCGATAGGCGTCGGCGACCTGCTGCTGCGGCTGGAGCAGCTGAAGAAGCGGCTGGCGGCCGAGGGCCTGTTCGCGCCGGAGCGCAAGCGGCCGCTGCCGTTCCTGCCCCAGCTGATCGGGCTGGTCTGCGGCCGGGCCTCGGCCGCCGAGCGGGACGTGCTGGAGAACGCGCGGCTGCGCTGGCCCGCGGTCCGCTTCGAGGTGCGCAACGTGCCCGTCCAGGGGGCGTACGCGGTGCCGCAGGTGATCGAGGCGGTGCGCGACCTGGACGCCCGTCCCGAGGTCGACGTGATCATCGTGGCGCGGGGCGGCGGCAGCGTGGAGGACCTGCTGCCGTTCTCGGACGAGCGGCTGGTGCGGACGGTCGCGGAGTGCCGTACTCCGGTGGTGTCGGCGATCGGGCACGAGCCGGACACCCCGCTGCTGGACCTGGTGGCCGATCTGCGGGCCTCGACGCCGACCGACGCGGCCAAGCGGGTCGTGCCGGACGTGGGCGAGGAGCTGGCCCGGGTCGAGCAGCTGCGGCAGCGGTCGCTGCGGGTGATGCGCGGGCTGCTGGACCGGGAGGAGCGGGGGCTCGCCGCCGCGGTGAGCCGGCCGTGCATGGCGCGGCCCCAGCTGATGGTGGACGAGCGGGAGGAGCAGGTCGCCGCCCTGCTGGAGCGGTCCCGGCGGCATCTGCGGCACCGCCTGGAGCGGGCGGACGACGAGCTGGCGCACACCCGGGCCCGGGTCCTGGCGCTCTCCCCGGCCGCCACGCTGCAGCGGGGGTACGCGGTGCTGCAGCGCGAGGACGGTCAGGTCGTGCGTGCCGCGGACGAGGTGTCCGAGGAGGAGAAGCTGCGCGCCCGCGTGGCGGGGGGCGAGTTCACCGTCCGCGTCACGCGCTGACCGGCCACGGCCGCGGCGACGACGAAGGCGAAGGTCACCGGTCCGGGGACCGGTGACCGGTCATTCCTCCTCCGCGGCCTCCGGCCCCTCGCCTGCGGTGCCGCCGGACTCCTGCGCCAGGGCCGCGTCCAGCCGGGCGCGGGCGCCCTCCAGCCAGTCGCGGCACACCTTGGCCAGCTGCTCCCCGCGTTCCCACAGGGCGAGGGACTCCTCCAGCGTGGAGCCGCCGGCCTCCAGACGGCGAACGACGTCGACGAGTTCGTCGCGGGCCTGCTCGTACCCCAGCGTGTCCTGATCTGCCATGGCACCAGCCTAGGGCCGTCCTCCGACACGACGGCCGAGCGCGCAGGTCCCCGTCGCGGCCACGGGGTGCGGCACGGGGCTCTCCCCCCGTTATCTTTTTCGCGGTCCTGCAAGAGGGCCGCTGGCCTCCGGGCCCGGTATGACTGTTGCCCCCTGTCGAAGGGATGACCTGGGGGGTG
>NZ_JBVKBW010000018.1:0-178408 GCF_055635295.1 Streptomyces sp. NPDC111520
TCGGCTTTCGCGCTCCCCGACTTTAGCAGATGCTTTCCGTCGGATTTACCGGCCGCTGAGAGGACGCACGTCTCCGTGGCGTTCTCGTCGCGGGGTTGACCCAAGGTACTGGAGGGCCCCGGTCGGAGCAAATCCGGGGTGGCGTGCGGTGCCGCGGTGTGCCGCGGTCCGAGGGGGTGGCAGACTGAGTGGTCTGGACCACTTGCTGGGAGGCTTCATCATGACGACTGTCTCGTCGCCCCTGACCGGGCGCGTCATCGGTCTGGCCGCGGTGCCGGACCCCGTGTTCTCGGGCGCCATGGTGGGGCCCGGCACGGCGATCGATCCCGTGCGCGAGCCGTCGGTGGCGGTGTCCCCGGTGGACGGCGTGGTCGTGTCCCTGCACGCGCACGCGTTCGTCGTGGTGGACGCGGACGGGCACGGGGTGCTGACCCACCTCGGCATCGACACCGTGCAGCTCAACGGCGAGGGCTTCGAGGTCCTCGTCAACAAGGGCGACACCGTGGCGCGCGGCCAGGAGATGGTGCGCTGGGACCCCGCGGCGGTCGAGGCCGCCGGCAAGTCGCCCGTGTGCCCGGTGGTGGCGCTGGAGGCGGCGGCCGAGGCGCTGACCGGCCTCGTCGAGGACGGAGAGGTGACCACCGGGGCCACCCTCTTCTCCTGGACGTAGCCTTTTCGGCAAGGCCACTCCTGACGCAAACACACAGGCAACGCGGTCGCGAGCGTCCGCGACAACCGGAGACGGGTGAGATGGAGACAACGCTGCGAGGCGTCGGTGTCAGCCACGGCGTGGCGATCGGCGAGGTACGGCACATGGGAACCGCGGTTCTCGAGCCCCCGGCCAAGCAGATTCCGGCCGACGAGGCGCCGCGCGAGCAGGCCCGGGCGCGACAGGCGGTCGACGCGGTGGCCAACGACCTCATCGCGCGCGGCAACCTGGCAGGTGGCGAGGCGCAGGCGGTGCTGGAGGCCCAGGCGCTGATGGCGCAGGACCCCGAGCTGATGGCCGACGTGGAGCGCCGCATCGCGGTGGGCAGCTCGGCGGAGCGCGCGGTGTACGACGCCTTCGCCTCCTACCGGGCGCTGCTCGCCAACGCGGGCGAGTACCTGGCGGGGCGGGTCGCCGACCTGGACGACGTCCGCAACCGGATCGTGGCGCGGCTGCTCGGGGTGCCGATGCCGGGCGTCCCGGACAGCGACGAGCCGTATGTGCTGATCGCGCGGGACCTGGCGCCGGCGGACACCGCTCTGCTCGACCCCTCGCTGGTGCTCGGTTTCGTGACCGAGGAGGGCGGCCCGACCAGCCACAGCGCGATCCTCGCGCGTGCGCTGGGGGTGCCCGCGGTGGTGGCGCTGCCGGGTGCCACGGAGCTCTCGGAGGGCACGGTCATCGCCGTGGACGGCAGCACCGGCGACATCTACGTCGACCCGGGCAAGGACCGGCGGGCCGAACTGGCGAAGGCCGCGGAGGAGCGCAGGGCGGCGCTCGCCGCGACCTCCGGCCCCGGTGCGACCTCGGACGGGCACAAGGTGCCGCTGCTGGCCAACGTCGGCGGGCCCGCGGACGTCGAGGCCGCCGTGAAGGCGGGCGCGGAGGGCGTGGGCCTGTTCCGCACGGAGTTCCTGTTCCTGGACGACTCGAAGAACGCGCCGTCGCAGGAGAAGCAGGTCGAGGCGTACCGGCGGGTGCTGGAGGCGTTCCCCGAGGGCCGCGTCGTGGTCCGGGTGCTGGACGCGGGGGCCGACAAGCCGCTGGAGTTCCTGACGCCGGCGGACGAGCCGAACCCTGCGCTGGGCGTGCGGGGTCTGCGGACGCTGCTCGCACACCCCGATGTGCTGCACACGCAGCTGCGGGCGCTCGCCCTGGCCGCCGAGGGCCTGCCGGTGTACCTCGAGGTCATGGCGCCCATGGTGGCGGACCGCGTCGACGCCAAGGCGTTCGCGGACGCGTGCCGGGAGGCGGGGCTGCACGCGAAGTTCGGCGCGATGGTGGAGATCCCGTCGGCGGCGCTGCGGGCGCGTTCGATCCTGCAGGAGGTCGAGTTCCTGTCGCTGGGGACGAACGACCTGGCGCAGTACACCTTCGCGGCGGACCGCCAGGTGGGTTCGGTGTCGCGGCTGCAGGACCCGTGGCAGCCGGCGCTGCTGGACCTGGTGGCCGCGGCGGCCGACGCAGCGCGGGCCGAGGGCAAGAGCTGCGGTGTGTGCGGTGAGGCGGCCTCCGATCCGCTGCTGGCGTGCGTGCTGACGGGCCTGGGCGTGACCAGCCTGTCGATGGGCTCGGCGTCGATCCCCTACGTGCGGGCGACGCTGGCGAAGTACACGCTGGCGCAGTGCGAGCGTGCGGCGGCGGCCGCGCGGGCGACCGACACGGCCGACGAGGCGCGGCGCGCGGCGCAGGCGGTGCTGTCCGGGGAGTGAGCACTTCCCGTCTCCCGAGGGGCGCCCCACCACCGGTGGTGGGGCGCCCCTCGGCGTTCCGGGCCGGGTCGTGCACGGCAGTACCGCGCGCCGTGCTCAGTCGTCGTCATCCGGTGGTGGGAGGACGAATCCCGGGCGGTGGACGACGCCGGGCTCCGGGGGTACGGGGTCGCCGGACTCGGCGTCGGTGCAGTAGGCGTTGAAGACCTGTGCCTCGGTGAGGGGCTGCAGCCAGCCGTCGCGCAGGGTCCAGCCGCGGACCTCGTCCGGACGCTCCGGTGGGGGCTGTCCGGTGCCCGCGCCGCTGCGCAGGACGACGCCGCCGGGGCTGTCCTCGGCGATCCCGGCGGCGAGGACGGTGCAGCAGACCAGGGCCTCGGCCTCGACGAGGTGGACCATGCCCTGCTCGTCGCAGCGGGCGTGCAGGGCGGCGAGGAGCGTGGTGCCGTCGGCGGGGACGCTGCACACGAGGTGGTGGTGGCCCGGCCCGGCGGCCTCCAGCAGGCGCATCAGTGCCTGGGAGGCGCGTTCGAAGGAGGTGCGGGCGAGGTCGTCGCCGCAGCCCGCGCAGTCCCCGGCGCCGGCCAGGATGCCGGAGGCCCGTTCCCAGGTGGCCTGGCGTCCGGCCTCGTACTCGAGCTCGGTGACGAGGAGTTCCAGGGGTTGCCCGGTGTAGGGGACGGTGGGTCCGGACGTGGTGACGTCGGCCGCGTAGCGGGTGCGGGAGCGCGAACTGTCGGGTTCGTGGCCGGTGTCGGCGCAGTACTCGGCGTACTCGGCCGGGTCGAAGGGGCCGACGCGCACGTGGATGCCGCGGGAGGAGAGCGAGCGCAGCAGGCCCTCGACCTGCCGCAGGTAGCCCGGGTGGTCGTCGAAGGTGAAGCTGCGGTAGCCGCGCATGGCGGCGAAGTCGGCGGGGTCGGTGAGGACGGCGACGGTGGTCGGGGACTCGCGGCGCAGGGTGCGGCGGCCGCTCCTCGCGGCGCGGCGGGCGGGGCGGGTGCTCTGCTTGCGGTGCTTGGTGTGTGCCATGACGGCTCCCCCTCGGTACGGCGGTCAACTGTCACCCACCGTAATCGCCGCCACTGACAGTGACCGCGCCGTCCGGGGCGGCGGGGGTCCGCGGGGCCGCGGGCGCGGGACGTTCCAGGGCGTCCAGCCGGTCCAGGCGGCGGCGTACGAGGGTGCGCTGGCCGACGGACACGGCGGCGAGCCCGGCCCCGAGGCCCAGCCAGCCGAGCGGCCCCGCGGCCATGACGGCGGAGGTGAGCAGGACCGGTCCTGCCGCACGCTGGGCCGACTGCGCGAGTCCGTGGACGCCGAGGTACGCGCCCTGGGAGCGGCCTGGGGCGAGTGACAGGGACAGTTCCCAGGAGATCGCGGCGTGGACGATCTCGGCGGCGGTGAACGCCGTGGCGGCGACCACGAGGGCGACGACGGCGATGCCCGCCGAGTCCGTGGCCGAGACGGCCATGGCGCCTCCCGCGACGAGGAAGGCGACGCCGAGCAGCGGCAGCGAGGCGGCCGCCCTGCGCGGCTGTTCGCCGAGCCGGCTGAGGCGGACCTGGAAGAGCACGACGAGCACGTTGTTGAGCACGAAGAGCAGGGCGACGAGGCTGTGCGGCGCGGCGGTCGCGGTGGCGATCCACAGCGGCAGGCCGACGTTGAGCGCCGTGTCGTCGAGGAACAGCAGGGTCTCGGTGGCGGTGTACGCGAGGTAGCCGCGGTCGCGCCAGGGGCTGGTGGCCGGGGCCTTGCTCAGGGCCGGTCCGCCGTCGCCGGCGGTGCCCGCGCCGGCCACCACGCGTACGGCGGACGGGGGTTCGGCGCAGCGCAGGACGAGCAGGGCGGCGCCGGCGAAGGACAGGGCGTCCCCGATGAGCATGGCGCGGTAGGCAGTGTCGGTGCCGACGGCCAGGGCGACGGCGGCGGCGAGGCCGCCGATGCCGAAGCCGATGTTCACGACGGTGCGCTGGAGGGCCTGGTAGCGGACGCGGTCAGGGCCGGCGACGCGGGCGGCGTAGAGCTTGGTGAGGACGGAGGCGGCGCGGTCGCCGAGGCTGCCGAGCGCGGCGATGGGGAGCAGCAGCCAGAAGGCGCCGGTGAGCAGGATGCCGACGGCGGCCGCGGCGCGCAGGGCGTGGACGGCGGGGAGCAGCCGGGTGAGCGGGACGTGGTCGGCGACGCGGCCCGCGACGGGGGTGCCCGCGACCCCGACGGCTCCGGCGACGCCGAGCAGGAGGCCGATCTCGTGCGGGGCGAGTCCGGCGACGTAGGTGTAGTAGAGCGCCGAAGTGCCGTACCAGAGGCCGGATCCGGCCTTGTCGGTGAGGCTGACCCAGAGCATGCGGCGGCCGTCGGGGCCGCCCGGTACGAGGTCCTCGATGTCTCTGCGGCTGCGAGGGATCCGCATGTACTGCCCCCTTGACCCGAAGTTTGTATTGATACATACTTACGAATGTGGCAGCACAATATGCGATCAGTGGTACGACCGCCAAGGGCATCGCCGCGTCCGTCGAACGGGGCGTGGCCGAAGGGGCGTTGTCCCCCGGGGCCGCGCTCCCGCCGGTGCGGGCGCTGGCCGAGCGTCTGGGGATCAGCCCCGGCACGGTGGCGACCGCCTACAAGGAGCTGCGGCGGCGCGGGATCGTCGTCACCCGCGGGCGGGGCGGCACCGTCGTCGCGGAGGCGCCGGCGGTGGCGTCCAGGAGGCCGCCGAAGGTGCCCGCGGGACTGCGGGACCTGGCGGGCGGCCATCCGGACCCGGCGTTCCTCCCGGAGCTGCCGCGGTCGGTGCGCGTGACGCCCGGGGCGCGCTCGCACCGGTCGGCGCCGCGCCTTCCCGAGCTGGAGGCGCTGACCCGGGCGTGGTTCGACCGCGACGGGGTGCCGGCGCGGGACGTGACCTTCGCGCACGGCGCCCTCGACTGCGTGGGGCGGCTGCTCTCCGTCGAACTGCGGCCGGGAGACGCCGTGGCGATGGAGGACCCGGGCTACCACCACCTGCTCGACCTGGTCCCCGCGCTGGGGTTGCGGATGGTGCCCGTCGCGGTGGACGACGAGGGCATGCGGCCCGACGCGCTGCGCGACGCGCTGCGGGCCGGGGCCCGTGCGGTGGTGTGCAGTCCGCGCTCCCAGAACCCGTACGGCGGGTGCTTCTCGCCCGAGCGACGGGACGCGCTGGTCGAGGTGCTGCGGGAGGCGCCCGACGTGCTCGTCGTGGAGAACGACCACGCCGCGGAGATCGCCGGTGTGCCGCTGAACAGCCTGACGTCGGGGGGTGCGCTGCCGCGCTGGGCGCAGGTGCGCACCGTCACCAAGTACCTGGGCACGGACCTGCGGTGGGCGGCCCTGGCCTGCGACCCGACGACGCTGGCGCGGCACGACGGGCGGCTGCTGCTCACCTCGGGGTGGGTCAGTCACGTGCTGCAGGGGATGGCCGCGCGGCTCATGACGGACGCGGCCGCGCGGCTGCTGGTGGACGCCGCGCGGGACGCGTACACGGAGCGGCGGGACGCGCTCGTCGCGGAGCTCGGTGAGCACGGCATCGCAGCGCACGGGGCGAGCGGGCTGAACGTGTGGGTACCGGTGCGGGACGAGGCGGCGGTGGTGAACGGCCTGCGCTCGCGCGGGTGGTGGGTGGCGGCGGGGGCCAGGTTCCGGCTCGCGGCGGGGCCCGGGGTGCGGATCACGACCGCCGGGCTGCGGCCCGCCGAGGCGGGAGTCCTGGCCGCCGACTTCGCGGGCGTCCTCGGCGAGTTCGGCGCCACGTACGGGGGGTGAGGCAGGGCCGCGCCACCCCCCGCGGGCGGTCAGCCTCGGGTGCGGGCCAGGTCCTCGTAGAACCGCAGCAGCCGCACGTCGTCGACGGAGCCGGGGTTGACGGCCTTGTCCATCGGCGTGCCCTGCAGCAGCTTCTTCACCGGGACCTCGATGCGCTTGCCGGTGAGGGTGTGCGGGATGCCGGGGACCGGGATGATCTCGTCCGGGACGTGGCGCGGCGAGAGCTGTTCGCGGATCGTGCGCTTGACCTTGTCGCGCAGGGCGTCGTCGAGGACCGCGCCCTCGGCGAGCTGCACGAACAGCGGCATCCAGTAGCCGCCGTCGGCCTGCTCGACACCGATGACCAGCGACTCGCGGATCTCCGGGAGCCGTTCGACGGCCTCGTAGATGTCGGCGGAGCCCATGCGGACGCCCTGCCGGTTGAGGGTGGAGTCGGAACGGCCGTGGATGACGACGGTGCCGCGCGAGGTCAGGGTGATCCAGTCGCCGTGCCGCCAGACGCCGGGGAACATCTCGAAGTAGCTGTCGCGGTAGCGGCTGCCGTCGGGGTCGTTCCAGAAGTGGATCGGCATCGACGGCATGGGGTTGGTGACGACCAGTTCGCCGACCTCGTCGATGACCGGCTTGCCGTACGGGTCCCAGGCCTGCAGGTCGGTGCCGAGGCAGGGGGCCTGGAGCTCGCCGATGTACACCGGGAGGGTCGGGACGCCGCCCGCGAAGCAGCTGCACACGTCGGTGCCGCCGCTGACGGAGGCGATCCACAGGTCCTCCTTGACCTCGTCGTGGATCCAGCGGAAGCCGTCCGGCGGGAGGGGGGAGCCGGTGGTGGCCACGCAGGTGACCGCCGACAGGTCGTGGTCGCGGCCGGGCTGGACGCCGGCCTTGCGGCAGGCGATGACGTACGCGGCGGAGGTACCGAAGACGGTGGTGCCGGTGCGCTCGGCCACGCCCCACTGGGCGCCGGTGTCGGGGAAGCCGGGGCTGCCGTCGTAGAGGACGATCGTGGAGCCCGCAAGCAGGCCGCCGACGAGGAAGTTCCACATCATCCAGCCGGTGGAGGTGTACCAGAAGAAACGGTCCCCGGGCCCGAGGTCGAGGTGCAGGCCGGTCTGCTTCAGGTGCTCCAGCAGGATGCCGCCCTGGGACTGGACGATGGCCTTGGGCAGGCCCGTCGTACCGGAGGAGTAGAGCACCCACAGCGGGTGGTCGAAGGGGACCTGCTCGTACACCGGCTCGGGGTCGCCGGAGACCAGGGACTCCCACTCCAGGGCGCCCTCGGGGGCGGGCGTGCCCAGCAGCGGGATGTGCACGACGGCCCGCAGCGACGGCAGTTCGGCGCGCAGCTCGGCGACGACGCCGGTGCGGTCGTGCTCCTTGCCGCCGTAGCGGTAGCCGTCGACGGTGAACAGGACGACGGGCTCGACCTGCTGGAAGCGGTCCAGCACGCTGCGCGCGCCGAAGTCCGGGGCGCAGGACGTCCACACGCCGCCGACGGCGGCGGTGGCCAGCAGGGCGACCACGGCCTGGGGGACGTTGGGCAGGTAGCCGCTGACCCGGTCGCCGGGGCGGACGCCGAGGACGCGCAGCTCGTGGGCGAGGGAGGCGACCTGGCGGCGCAGTTCGCCCCAGCCGATGGCGCCGATCTCGTGGCGTTCGTCGAGGTGGAGGAGGGCGGGCTCACCGGCCCTCGCCGCGTCGCCGGCGGGACGCAGGGCGTGTTCGGCGTAGTTGAGGGTGGCCCCGGGGAACCACTGCGCGCCGGGCATGGAGGCGTCGGCGAGGACGGTCTCGTACGGCGTGGAGAAGCGCACGTCGAACCACTCGACGACGGACCGCCAGAAGGTCTCGCTCTCGCGCGCCGACCACGCGTGCAGCGCCTGGTAGCCGGCGACGGGGTCGGCGGGGTCGGGCGCGGGCGCCCCGTGGTGCTCGGCCGCCCAGGCCTGGAAGCGGGTCACCTGGGCACCGGATACCCGGTCCGGGCCGGGCTGCCAGAGGGGCTGCTCGGTCACCGGGGCGGCGGTGGGCTCAGGTGTGGTGCTCATGGGGCGGCTCCCGGACGGTACGCGACGCTGCGTGATGTGCGGCTGGACCCCGGCCGGGCGGAATGTCCCCGGTCGCGGCTGGGCAGGACGATGCCACGTGATCGTCTCCGGCGCCAGGGCACCCCCCACACATTCGGGGGTGCGAGCATGTGCCCGGCCGCCAGGTGGAAGGTGGCCGGCCGGCGGCGGGGCGGGCGGGAACGGTGAAAGGGTGGGGCTTATGGATGCTCGGGACCTGGTGCGACAGGTACGGCAGGTCGGATCGGCGAACGGGCTGAGGGCGGTGCGCGCGGCATGGCGCCGGCAGCGCACGGACGCGCGGGACCTCCCGCGGCGGGGACCGGAGCGGGCGCGGGTGCCGGGTCCCGCCGAGGGCGCGGACCCGCTGCCGGGCGGCGGGCTGGTGCGCTTCGCCCGCTCGACCCTGCGGGTGCGGGTCGCGGCGGGCGGCGCGGTGTTCTGCGGCTGGGACGGTGCCGAGCCCGAGCCCTCGTACGCGCTGGACGGCGGCTGCCCCGACGCCGACACACGGGCCGTCATCGAGCCCGACAAGGACGGCTGGCGGGTGGTGTCGGAGCGGATCACGGTGCTGGTCTCCCGGCACGGCGCGGTGGAGTTCCGCACCCCGGGGGGCCTGCTGCTGCGGCGCGACCTGCCGCCGCGCTGGTGGGACCCGGTGAACCGGGCGCAGGGCGCGGAACCGCGCTGGGTGCAGCGCTCGGAGACGGCGGCGGACGCGGCCGTGTTCGGGCTCGGCGGACGGGCCTCGGGGCCGCGGCTCGGCGAGGGCACCTACCGGCTGTGGAACACCGACCCCGGCGGCGCGTTCGAGCCGGAGACCGATCCCCTCTACATCACCATGCCGCTGCAGCTGGTCGTCGCCGACGCGGGCAGCCACCTGGTCTTCCACGACAACACCTGGGACGGCCGGGTGACCCTGCGCGAGGGCGAGGAGGGCGCGGGCTCCGGCCACGACCGCCCGGGCGGCTGCGAGACGCGGATGGACGGCGGCCCGCTGCGCTACTGGGTGATCCCCGGCACTCCCGCACGGATCCTGTCCTCCTGGACGGCGCTGACCGGCCGGCCGGCCCTGCCGCCGCGCTGGGCGCTGGGGTACCAGCACTCCCGCTGGGGCTTCGGCACTGCGGCGGAGGTGCGGCGGGTCGCGGCGGGCTACCGGGAGCGCGAACTGCCGCTGTCGGCGCTGCACCTGGACATCGACCACTACGACGGCCACCGGGTCTTCACCGTCGACCGGGAACGCTTCCCCGACCTGCCCGCGCTCGCCGAGGAACTGCGGGGGCAGGGGGTGCGCCTGGTGTCGATCGTCGACCCGGCGGTGAAGCTGGAACCGGGCAACCCCGTCCACGACAGCGGGGCGGCCGCCGACGCCTTCGTACGGGACGCGCAGGGGCGCACGGTGCACGGGGTGGTGTGGCCGGGCGACGCGGTCTTCCCGGACTTCACCGACCCGCGGGTGCGCAAGTGGTGGGGCGGCCTCTACGCCGAACGCCTCACGCAGGGCTTCGCCGGGGTGTGGCACGACATGAACGAACCGGTCTCCTTCGCGGCGTTCGGGGACACCACCCTGCCACGCTCCGCCCGGCACGCCCTGGAGGGCCGCGGCGGCGACCACCGCGAGGCGCACAACGTGTACGCGCTGGCCATGGCCCGGGCCGGCCACGAGGGGCTGCGCGAACTGCGCCCCGGCTCCCGGCCGTTCCTGTTCTCCCGTTCCGGCTGGGCGGGCATGCAGCGGTACGGCGGCACGTGGTCGGGCGACGTGTCGACCGGCTGGCCCGGGCTGCGCTCCTCGCTGGCTCTGGTGCTGGGGCTGGGCCTGTGCGGGGTGCCCTACTCGGGGCCGGACGTCGGCGGCTTCACCGGGGGCCCGTCGCCGGAGCTGTACCTGCGCTGGTTCCAGATGGCCGCGTACTTCCCGTTCTTCCGCACGCACTCGGCGATCGACGCCGGGCACCGCGAGCCGTGGGAGTTCGGGCCGCAGGTGCTGGCGGCGGCCGGCGCGGCGATGCGCGAGCGCGAGCGGCTCATGCCGTACCTGTACACGCTGGCGCACGTCGCGCGGAGTTCGGGCGCGCCCTATGTGCGGCCGCTGTGGTGGGGCGATCCCGAGGACCGCAAGCTCCGTGCCTGCTCGGACGCCTTCCTGCTGGGCGACTCGTTGCTGGTGGCGCCGGTGATGGAGCGGGGGGCGACGGAACGGGCGGTGCGGCTGCCCCGGGGCCTGTGGTACGACACCGCGACCGGGGAGGCGTACCAGGGGCCGGGGCAGGTGCTGTTGCCCGCGCCCTTGAAGCGCGTCCCGGTGCTGGCGAGGGCCGGCGCCGTGGTGCCGGTGGCGGAGGGGAACGGCACGGTGGCCCTGGAGGTGTGGGCGCCGCCGCCCGGGCGCGGCGGGGGCGGCACCTTGGTGACGGACGCCGGGGACGGCTGGGCGGACCCGCGCGTGGAGCGCTTCACCTCACGGGTGGTGGACGGTGAGGTGGTCGTCGTGCGCGAGGAGGGTGGCGACGTGGGGTACCGGGTGCGGGTGCGCGGTGCCACCGTCCGGTAGGCCCGTTCAGTGGCGGCGGCTCAGTAGCGGCGGGTTCAGTGGCGGCGGTTCTTCAGCGGCGGTTCAGTAGCGGCCGCCGAACCAGTTGCGGGCCGCCTCGGTGTGCAGCGGGAACGCCAGTTCCGCGGGGGCGAGGAGGATCTCCCGGCCGTCGGTCTCGTCGGTGACGACGGCGGGCGGGAGTTCCTCGGCGGCGCGCTCCGGCAGGAGGCCGAAGGCCAGCAGGTGCCCGGTGTCGCCGCTGAGGGCGTCCGCGAGCCGTACGTCGGCGGCGGCGGCCTTGATGCCGGTCTCCTCCTCGAGTTCGCGGACCACGGCCTCCTGCCATGTCTCGCCGAAGTCCACGAAGCCGCCGGGAAGGGCGAGCAGTCCGCGCCGCGGCTCGATGGACCGGCGGATGACGGCCAGGCCGGTGCCGTCACCGGTGCGGACCGGGAGCAGCGCAATGGCGACGGGGAGCGGGTTGCGGTACGCGACGCCACCGCAGGCGGCGCAGGTGCGCGGCCATCCCGCGCCGGGGGCGAACTCCGTACCGCAGTAGGAGCAGTGGCTGTCCTTCTGACGAGTGGTCACGCGCGGACTGTAGCGGACGGTGTGCGGGAAGCCGGCCGGGCCGGCACGGGCCGCGCGGGCACGAGGGTCGTGCGGAGCCCTGTCCGTCGCGGCGGGTGAGGGGGCACACTGGCGTCCGTGACACCCGAATCCCTCGGAAAAGGCGCCAATCTGCCGGTTCCCGTGCCCGCCGTCCGGGCCGTACTCGACTGGACCGCGGGTCCCGGCGTGCCCGACGTCGACGCCTCGGCGCTGCTGCTGACCGGCGACGGACGGGTGCGTTCGGACGCCGACTTCGTCTTCTACAACCAGCCCGCGCACGCCTCCGGCGCCGTGCGGCACGCCGGCAAGCAGGCGGCGGGCCCCGGGCAGGCCTCGGACGCGCTCGACGTCGACCTGGCCCGGGTCGAGCCGGCGGTCGAGCGGATCGTGCTGTGCGCCTCGGCGGACGGCGGCACCTTCGGGCAGGTTCCGGGGTTGCGGCTGCGGTTGCTGGACGCCCGCAACGGGGCCGAGATCGCGCGGTTCGACATGCAGGCGACCACGGAGACGGCGTTCCTGGGCGGCGAGCTGTACCGGCGCAACGGCGTCTGGAAGTTCCGTGCCGTCGGGCAGGGCTGGAACTCCGGACTGGCCGGGCTGGCCACGGACTTCGGGATCACCGTCGACGTGCCGCAGCCGCCGCCCGCGGCACCGGTCGCACCTCAGGCTCCGCCCGTCCAGCCCCAACCCCAATATCCGCGGCCCGCGTTGCCCGTGACGGTGCCCCCGCCCCCTCCCCCGCCGCCGTTCCCGTTCCCGGCGGCTCCCCAGCCCCACCCGCAGCCGCAGCCCCAGCCGGCCCCACGGCTCACCAAGGGCGAGGAGCAACTGCCTCCCGACATGCGCGAGCGGCTGAGCCTGCGCAAGGAGCAGGTCGCCGTCAGCCTGCGCAAACACGGGGCGGCGGGCGTCGTGGCGCGCGTGATCCTCGTCCTGGACGCCTCGGGCTCGATGAGCGGCCTGTACGCCCGCGGGGTCGTCGCCGACGTGGTCGAACGCATGGCGGCGGTCGCGGCGCAACTGGACGACGACGGCGACATGCAGGCATGGACCTTCGCCTCGCACCCGGCGCGCCTGCCGGACCTGCGGATCGCGGAACTCCCGCTGTGGCTGCGGCTGCACGTCAGGGTCGGGGAGCTGAGCCTGTTCGGCCGCCCGAAGAAGCCCCGGCACGGGCTCGCGCCGGGGCAGGTCGACATGCGGTTCGTCGGCATCCAGAACGAGGAGCAGAAGGTCATCGCGGAGGTCCGGGGGTTCGTGCGGGCGTACCCGACGGCGGTGCCGACGCTCGTGCTGTTCTTCTCCGACGGGGGCGTCTACCGCAACGCCCAGATCGAGCAGCAGTTGCGGGAGGCGGTGGAGGAACCGGTGTTCTGGCAGTTCGTCGGTCTGGGCCGGGCCAACTACGGGGTGCTGGAGCGCTTCGACACCCTGCCGGGCCGGCGCGTGGACAACGTCGGGTTCTTCGCCGTGGACGACATCGCCACCGTGCCCGACGCGGAACTCTACGACCGGCTCCTCTCGGAGTTCCCCTCCTGGATCACGGCCGCGCGGCAGGCCGGGATCCTGCGCTGAACCTCCCGTTTGTCGGCGGCCGTCGGGCCGTGGGACTCCAGCACGACCGGAGCGCCCAGGGCCTCGCCGACCGCCTCCGTCCAGGCGGCCGGGTCGGGGCCCGGCACGTCCCAGCGGGCCGGACGGGCCTTCAGCAGGCGTTCGGTGAGGGCGGCCTGGCGGGCCAGGTCCCCGGGCGGCCGGGTGGGCAGCCGCGTCTCGCCGGTGTCGTACGCGCGGACCAGCCGCAGCCACGGGACGCGACGCGGGGCGTCCAGGTGAGTGAGGGCGAGAGCGTCCACGCCCCCGCAGACGTCGACGGCGTAGCGGTGGGCGACGGCGTCGAAGTGGCCGGTGCGGAAGGCGCCCTGCCAGCGGCCGTCGCCGTTGTGCGGTTCGGGCAGCAGCGGGGCGAGCTCCCGGTCCTCGGTGGCGTGCGGTCCGGGGCCGTGCCGGGTGGTGTACGTCCGTACGACGCCGAGCCTGCGGGCTTCCTGCCCGGCCTCCGCCAGCAGGGCCTCGGCGCCCTCGAACGTGGTCGTTGACCAGGTGGTGTACGGGTGGAAGCCGTGCCACTCGTCCAGGAGCACGCCCTGGGCGCCCTCCAGGACGACGGCGCCCTCGCGCAGGACGCGGGCGAGGTGGCCGTCCGCGGTGAGGGTGACGGCACGGGCGAAGGCCGTGAAGGCGTCGGCGCAGTCCTCGGGCGGGGGTGCGGGCAGCCGTCGCCCGAACTCGTCCGCCAGGCGGTCGCGCAGCAGGCGGAGCTTGCGCAGCAGCCGGGGTCGTGAGGCGCAGTCCCCCGCGGTGGGGGCGTCCCCGGGGTGGGCGAGGGCGTAGGCGGCGGTCTCGCCGATGCCCATGCCGCACGAACCGTGGCGGGCCGCGCCCCGGGCCTGCTCCCGCAGCCGGTTGGCGGCGGCGTGGTACGGCGTCGTCAGGCGCGCCTCGCGGTCGACGCTGAGCAGCGCGTACGGCGCGGGGACCCCGAGGGCGGCGAGGTGGTCGGCCTCGGCGGCCAGCGCGAGCGGGTCCACCAGCATGGAGCGGGACAGGTGGGTGGGGACGCCCTGGAGGGTGCCGGAGCCGAACTGGGCGAAGGTGTGGTGGCGTCCGTCGGTGGTGACGACGTTGTGCGCCGCTTGGGCTCCGCCGTTGAAGCGGACGACCGCGCGGACCGGCCCGCTCGCGCAGAGCCGGTCCACGACGGTGCCCTTGCCGGCGTCGCCGTAGCCGAGGTCGACGACGATGGTGTGCACGGGGTCCTCCGGGAGGTGCCTACAGGCGGGTGGTGCCGGTGGCGGGACCGTCGCCGGGGCCTGCGCCGGTGGCGCCGCCGTCGCCGTCGATCAGGGGCGTGTCGGTCACCGCGACGGCCGCGCGGTCGCGGTCGAGGGCGGCGAGTGCCCTGCCCACGGTGCCCGCGGCGGTGGAGCCGAGGTCCGCGAGGTCGTCGAGGCCCTCGGCGAGGTCGATGGCCTCCTCGCCGAGTCCGATGGTGAGGGCGATGGTCTCGCAGACGGCGTCGAGGTCGTCGAGCTCGATGACGTTCTGGCCGAGGAGCCCCCGCCAGGCGCCGAGGACCTCGGTGTTGCCGACGTAGGACGAGCCCGCCGGGAGGATGTAGTAGACGTCGAACTTCTGCTTGAGCTCGGCGACGATCCGGGTGACCGGGATGTCCTCGGCGAGGTCGTCCCCGATGACCTCGCGCACCTCACGGGCCTTGACCTTGCCGTAGGGCAGCTCGTCGCCGATCAGGAAGAGGTAGCCGCGGCGGCCGCGCTTCTCGTGGCAGTCGATCGAGGTGTGCCGGGCCATCGCGTACAGGGCGAGCTCGTAGGACTCGGTCATCTGGCCGCCGCCACCGCCCTCGAGCAGGATGTTGCCGAGGTCGTCGTCCATCCGGTTGTCCGACTCGAACTGCCCGAGCTGCAGCGGGACCCGGTCGCAGGTGGCGTCGCCGACCGCGCCGAACAGGATCTGCGGGTGCTCGGTGTAGCCCTTGCGCAGGAGGAGGCCGAAGAGCTCGGGGAGCTTGGTCTGCAGGACCTGCGGGACGGTGCGCATGGAGCCGGTGACGTCGAACAGGACGGAGATGGCGAGCGAGGTGGGGTGCTCGTCGGAGTCCCGGCTCTCGCGGACGGCGATGTCCTTGGGGTCGAGCGAGGGGTGCGCGGTCCAGGAACCGCGCGGGGCGGACGAGGTGACGCGGTCGCTGTAGGCGAAGGCGCCGGTGCCGCTGGCTGCGCGGTACCGCGAGGCGGCGTCGTAGACGTTGGTGGACCAGCTTCCGCTGCCCATGGTGGTTCCCCCTTGGTGTGTCAGGTGTGTCAGGTACGTCGGTTGTGCCGGGTGTCAGGTGCCGGTGCCCGGCATGGTGAACGGGCGGAAGGCGCGCGGGCCGTAGAGGCGTTCCAGGACGTCGTCGAGCTCCGCGAGCAGCCGCCAGGCGTCGTGCGGACGGCGGGCCTCGGAGGGGAGCGTGCAGCCGCGCAGGAAGGCGCTCAGCGGGCGCGGCGCGCGGTCCCCCATCAGCTGCTCGACGCAGCGCGAGGCGAGGTGGATGTCGGTGGCCTCGGTGGCGGGACGCCGGCCGGGGACCTCGGGCGGGTAGAGGGCGCGGTGCCGCTCCACCAGGGCGGGGACGGTCGCGCCGCGTTCGGTGGAGTGGCACCAGCCGACCAGGACGAGACCGTGCTCGGCGGGATGGATCAGGACGTGCTCGGGCAGCACGGCTCCGTGGACGACCCCGGCCCGGTGCGCCCAGCCGAGGGCCACCAGCAGACGGCGCCACATCCAGGCGGCGTCCCGCGGGTCGAGGCCGCCGGGATGGAGTGCCCGGACCCCGGCGAGGGTGTGGAATCCGCGCAGCCGCTGGAGGGCGTTGACGCGGCGCTCGGTGCCGTCGGGGCCGCGGTGGCGGAAGGACTCGACGAGGCGCGGCGCGTAGGCGCGGTGCCGGGCGTCGGCCACGGTGTGCAGCCGGGTGAGGGCGCCGGCCTCACGCTCCATCAGGTCGTTGTCCGCGGGGCGGCGCGGGATCTTCAGTACGGTGCCGGGCCCCGCGGCGCGCACGGCGAGGTCGCCCTCCGCGAGGACGGGCCCAAGCGGGTACGTGCCGCGCGCGGTGGTGAGCGCCGGGCCGTCGCCTGTGTGCCGCCGCC
This sequence comes from Streptomyces sp. NPDC111520, assembly GCF_055635295.1. Taxonomy (NCBI): domain Bacteria; kingdom Bacillati; phylum Actinomycetota; class Actinomycetes; order Kitasatosporales; family Streptomycetaceae; genus Streptomyces; species Streptomyces sp. NPDC111520. The sequence continues at coordinate 16,137 of NZ_JBVKBW010000018.1, forward strand.
ACAGGGCGGTGAGGCGGACGAAGGCGGCCTCGGCCTCGTCCGCGCGGCCGGGCGGTGCGGTGTCGGGGTGCAGGAGGCGGGCGAGCCGGCGGTAGTGACGGGCGGCTTCGGTGGTGCCGGCCGGGAAGGGCCGGCCGAGGGCGGCCAGGGCGTCGTCGAAGGTACGGACCCGGTGGGCGGAGGCGGAGGGCGTCGTGGCGGTCATCGGACACTGTCCTCACGGTCGGGACGGAGCAGTGCGGGGTGCAGGAGGCGGGCGTCGCCGGCGCGGTAGAGGCGTGCCCGGGGGCCGCCCCTGGAGCCGCCGCGGCCCGCGGTGGTGCCGGTGGACTCGACGAAGCCCGGCACCGACAGGACCTTGCGGTGGAAGTTCCCGGCGTGCAGGGTGCGGCCCCAGACCGCCTCGTAGACCGAGCGGAGCTCGGTGACGGTGAACTCCTCGCCGAGGAAGGCGGTGGCCAGCGGGGTGTACTCGATCTTGGCGCGGGCCCGGTCGAGGCCTCCGGCGAGGATCGTGCCGTGGTCGAAGGCGAGACCGGCGCCGGGGCCGGACGCCTGACCGGACCTCAGGCCGGGCGGGCCAGACTGGTCGGACAGGTCGGACCGGCGGCCGGAACCACCCCCGTGGATCCCGGCCGGCCGGTCCTGCTCCTTGGGACGCACAGGGGCGGCGTCAGGGTTCCCCCGTGGCGCGACCGCCTCGACGGGCACCCACTCGGCCGCCGCGGCGTCGCTGCCCGCCTGCGCCTCGGGCAGGTCCGGGGCGAAGGCGAGGTAGGCGACGGAGACGACGTGCATGCGCGGGTCGCGGTCGGGACGGCCGTAGGTGCCGAGCTGTTCGAGGTGGACGCGGTCGAGGCCGTGCGCCGCGTCGAGCCCGGTCTCCTCGGCCAGTTCGCGGGCCGCCGCCTCGTCCAGGGACTCACGGCCGGCTCGTACGAAGCCGCCGGGCAGTGCCCACGCTCCCTCGTACGGCGGTCCGCCGCGGCGCACCAGGAGCACGTGCAGCCCACCTTGACGCAGCGTCAGGGCGACGACGTCGACGGTCACGGCGATGGGTTCGAAGGCGCGCGGGTCATAGGCGGCGAGGAACGCGTCCTCACCCTGCCGGTCTGCCATCGTGCGCCACCCCTCGCCAGTTGTTCTCACTTCGAGTATTTCTCGTTTCGAGAAGAACTTAGCAGCCGACACCGACACCGTCCACCCCGTTCCGCGGCACCGCCCACCCGTGACAGACTTCTGACGAATCGTCAGATCACGACAGGGTCGATGGGGAGGGGCCGGACGTGGGGCGCTCACGGAAGCCCGTGGTGGCGGGCTGGTTCACGCAGGACACGGCGGACGGCGCCGGCTTCCGGCTGCTCGGCACCCGTTGCCGCGGCTGCGGCGCGGTGTTCTTCCCGCGCGAGGACGACGCCTGCCGGAACCCGGCCTGCGACGGCGGCGCGGCGGAGCTGGAGGAGGTGCCGCTGTCCCGGCGGGGCAGGGTCTGGTCGTACACCGACGCCCGCTACCGCCCGCCCGCCCCGTACGTCTCCGACCCCGCGCGCCCCTGGGAGCCGTACGCCCTGGTGGCGGTGGAGCTGACGGCGGAACGGATGATCGTGCTCGGGCAGGCCGCGCCCGGGACGGGCGTGGCCGACCTGGCCGTCGGCATGGAGGTCGAGCTGGTCCCCGGCGTGCTGCACGAGGACGCGGAGCACCTCTGGACCACCTGGCACTGGCGCCCCGTGGAGGCGGACGATGAACCGTGACGTGGCCGTCCTCGGCGTCGGCATGCACCCGTGGGGCAAGTGGGGCCGCCCCTTCACGCGGTACGGGGTCGCGGCGGCGCGCGCCGCGCTCGCCGACGCCGGACTGGACTGGCGCGACGTCGGTCTGGTCGTCGGCGCGGACACCGTACGCGGCGGCTACCCCGGCTACGTCGCGGGCGCCGCCTTCGCGCAGGCGCTGGGCTGGCAGGGCGCCCGGGTGGCCAGCGTGTACGCCGCCTGCGCCTCCGGGGCGCAGGCCCTGGACACCGCCCGGGCGCGGATCCTGGCCGGCCTGGTGGACACCGCGCTGGTCGTCGGCGCGGACGCGGCCCCCAAGGGCTTCTTCGCGCCTGCCGGAGGCGACCGGCCCGACGACCCGGACTGGCTGCGCTTCCGCGTACTGGGCGCCACCAACCCGGCGTACTTCGGGCTGTACGCGCGCCGCCGGATGGCGCTGCACGGCGACACGCCGGAGGACTTCGCCCGGGTGAAGGTGAAGAACGCCGCCGCCGGGGCCGCCAACCCGCTCGCCCGCTACCGGGCACCGGTCACGGCCGCCGAGGTGGCGGCCTCCCCCGTCGTCGCCGACCCCCTGCGGCTGCTCGACGTCTGCGCCACCTCGGACGGGGGCGCCGCCGTCGTCCTGTCCAGCCTGGACTTCGCCCGGCGCCGCGCGACGGCGGACCCGGTGCGGATCCGCGCGGTCTCCACCGTCACGCCGGTCTACCCGCGCACGGTGCCGGACCTCCCGGACATCGCCACCGACTCCGCCCTCGCCGCCGCGCCCGGGGAGCCGGCCGCGGGCTTCCGGGCGGCCGTCGTCCGCGCGGCCTACGAGGAGGCGGGCATCGGCCCCGAGGACCTGGACCTGGCGGAGGTCTACGACCTGTCGACGGCGCTGGAACTGGACTGGTACGAGGACCTGGGCCTGTGCCCGCCGGGCGGGGCGGTGAAGCTGCTGCGCGACGGGGCCACGGCGATAGGGGGGCGGATCCCGGTCAATCCGAGCGGCGGCCTCGCCTCCTTCGGCGAGGCCGTGCCCGCTCAGGCGCTCGCCCAGGTGTGCGAACTGACCTGGCAGTTGCGCGGCCGGTCGGGGCAGCGGCAGACCGCGGGGGCCCGCGTCGGGGTGACGGCGAACCAGGGCCTGTTCGGGCACGGCTCGTCGGTGGTCGTAATCAGGTGATCTGTCCGATACCTTGACGCTCCATCACCCCGGGACAACACTTCCGGGTGGCGCGGAGGCCGGGCGGGAGGCGGGACCTCCGTACCCGCGTCCGCGTGCGCCATTCTCTGGCGGCGCATGCCCGACACGTGCGCCCGCACGAAGGAGCCGTCATGTATTCCAACGGAGACGTCTTTGTCGGCGAGATCATCGGAACGGCGATCCTGATCCTGTTCGGCGCCGGCGTGGTGGCCGGGGTCCTCCTGCACCACTCGAAGGCGCGGGCATCCGGGTGGATCGTGATCTCCTTCGGGTGGGGCCTCGCGGTCCTGGCCGGCGCGTACACCGCGGGCCCGCTGTCCGGAGGGCAGATCAACCCGGCCGTCACCTTCGGCGTCGCCATCAGCTCGGGCAAGTGGGGCCAGGTGCCGGTCTACCTCGCCGGGCAGATGATCGGCGCGATGCTGGGCGCCGTCCTGTGCTGGCTGGTGTACTACGGCCAGTTCGCGGCGAACCGCGCCGAGGAGACCCGCCAGCCCACGCTCGCCGTCTTCTCCACCGTCCCCGAGATCCGCGTCTGGTGGCAGAACCTGATCACCGAGGCGATCGCCACCATGGGCCTGGTCCTGCCGATCCTGGCCTTCGGCCTCAGCAAGGGCCTCGGCGAGACCGGCACCGGCACCCTGATCGTGGCGCTGCTCGTGACCGGCATCGGGCTCTCCCTGGGCGGCCCCACCGGCTACGCCATCAACCCGGCGCGCGACCTCGGGCCGCGCATCGTCCACTCCGTGCTGCCGATCCCCTTCAAGGGCACCTCCGACTGGGCGTACGCCTGGATCCCGGTGGCCGGTCCGCTGATCGGCGGCGCCCTGTCCGGTCTCATCTACAACGTCGCGTTCAAGTGAGGCGGTCATGACCGAAACGTCCGGTGCGGCGACCCGCTACGTGGCCGCCATCGACCAGGGAACGACCTCCAGCCGCTGCATCGTCTTCGACTCCGACGGGTCGATCGTGGCGCTCGACCAGCGCGAGCACCGCCAGATCTTCCCCAAGCCGGGCTGGGTGGAGCACGACGCCACCGAGATCTGGTCCAAGGTGCAGGCCGTGGTGGCGGGCGCGCTCGCCAAGGCCCGGCTCCACCCGGACCAGCTCAGTGCGCTCGGCATCACCAACCAGCGCGAGACCACCGTGCTGTGGGACCGCACCACCGGCCGCCCGGTGCACAACGCGATCGTGTGGCAGGACACCCGTACCGCCGCGCTGTGCGACCGGCTCGGCGGCCAGGACGGCCAGGACCGCTTCCGCGAGTCCACGGGACTGCCGCTCGCCAGCTACTTCTCCGGCCCCAAGGTGGCCTGGCTGCTGGACAACGTGCCGGGTCTGCGCCGCCGCGCGGAGAACGGCGAGATCGCCTTCGGCACCATCGACTCCTGGCTGATCTGGAACCTGACGGGCGGTACGGAGGGCGGCGTCCACGTCACGGACGTCACCAATGCGAGCCGCACGATGCTGATGAACCTGGAGTCGCTGGAGTGGGACCCGGCGATCCTCGCCGCGATGAACGTCCCCGAGGCGCTGCTCCCGGAGATCCGCTCCTCATCCGAGGTGTACGGCACGGCGGTCGGCCAGCTCGGCGGGGTGCCCGTGGCCTCGGCCCTCGGCGACCAGCAGGCCGCGATCTTCGGCCAGGCCTGCTACGGGACGGGAGACGCCAAGAACACCTACGGGACGGGCAGCTTCCTGCTGCTCAACACCGGGAACCGGCCGGTGCCGTCGAAGAACGGCCTGCTCACCACCATGGGCTACCGGCTGGGCGGGCAGGCCCCGGTCTACTGCCTGGAGGGGTCGATCGCCATCACCGGCGCCCTGGTGCAGTGGTTCCGCGACAGCCTCGGCATCATCACCGCCGCGGACGAGATCGAGGCCCTCGCGGCGAGCGTCCCGGACAACGGCGGCGCCTACATCGTCCCCGCCTTCTCCGGGCTCTTCGCCCCGTACTGGCGCTCCGACGCGCGCGGGGTGATCACCGGCCTCACCCGGTACGTCACCAAGGCGCACCTGGCGCGGGCGGTGCTGGAGGCGACCAGCTGGCAGACCCGCGAGGTCGTCGACGCGATGTACCAGGACTCCGGGGTGCACATCACCGGGCTCAAGGTCGACGGCGGCATGACGGCGAACGGCCTGCTGATGCAGCACCAGGCGGACGTGCTGGGCGTCCCGGTGGTGCGGCCGCGGATCTCGGAGACCACGGCGCTGGGGGCGGCCTACGCCGCCGGCCTCGCCACCGGGGTGTGGGACGGCCTCGACACGCTCAAGGCGCACTGGCAGAAGGACGCCGAGTGGCAGCCCCGGATGGACGCGAAGACCCGTGAGAAGGAGTACCGCCGCTGGAAGAAGGCGGTCGAGCGCAGCTTCGGCTGGCAGGACGACGACGAGGACGAGGGCCCCGCGCCGTCCGCCGGGGGCTGACCGGCTCGCGCCGTACGCGCCGCGCGGCTCAGTTGGCGGCGGCGGCCCTGCGGTCGCCGGCCACCTGGGCCGCGTGCTCGACCACCGTGATCAGCACCTTCTTCGCGGAGGCGCGGTCCCGGGCGTCGCACATCACCAGCGGCACCTCGGGGTCGAGGTCGAGCGCGTCGCGCACGGTGTCGGCGGGGTGCCGCTCGGCGTCGTCGAAGACGTTGACGGCCACGGCGAAGGGGATGCCGCGGCGCTCGAAGTAGTCGACCGCGGAGAAGCAGTCCTCCAGGCGCCGGGTGTCGGCGAGGACGACCGCGCCGAGGGCGCCCTGCGCCAGCTCGTCCCACAGGAACCAGAAGCGGTCCTGGCCCGGCGTGCCGAAGAGGTAGAGCACCAGGTCGTCGCGGAGGGTGATCCGGCCGAAGTCCATGGCCACGGTGGTGGTGCGCTTGGCCTCGACGCCCGCGGTGTCGTCGACGGGCCGCCCGGCCTCGCTGAGCGTCTCCTCGGTGCGCAGCGGGCGGATCTCGCTGACCGCGCCGACGAGCGTGGTCTTGCCGACGCCGAAGCCGCCGGCCACCAGGATCTTCAGCGTGACGGGCTCGACGGGGGAAAGACGGCTCTCAGAGCGTCCGAAGGCCATGGCTCACTCCTCCGGTCGTGCCGTTTACACAGGTCAGAGGCATCCTGGGTCCTAGGGACTGCGTCGGGCGATCAGCTGTGGCAGTGGAACATTACTACGGTACGACCGGACAACTACCAGCGGTCCTTGGGCCGTTACCGGTCCGACGCCCCACCCGTCCGGCCGGGAACGGCCCTGACGGCCCCTCGGGCACGCATGAGGGGGCACCAGGGGCCACGGCGGGCCCACGGTGCCCCCGGGGTGGCTCAGAGCGCGCGCAGGCCGTCGATGACGTCACGGAGCAGCCCGGCGTCGGGCAGCTCCGCCGGCGGGACGGGCCGGCTGATGTGGACCAGGCCGGCCTCCAGGACGTCGCCGATGAGCACCCGCACGACGCCCACGGGCAGGTCGAGGTCGGCCGCCAGCTCGGCGACCGACATCGGCTGCTCCCGGCAGAGCCCGACGATGTCGAGGTGCTCGGGCGACAGGGTGCGGTCGACGTCGGCGTCGTCGTCCTCGCTGCGGGACTCGGCGATCACCAGGGCGATCAGGTCGAGCCGGGCTTCGGCGGCGTGGCTGGTACGGCCGCGCGTCATGGCGTAGGGCCGCACCACGGGCCCGGCGTCGTCGTCGTACCAGCGGTCCGCTTCGGGGCTCATGGCGTCCTCGTCACACCGCCCGCGCCGCGTCGTCGTCGGTGCGCGGGGCGGTGGCGAGGTGCACGCCGACCCGCTTCACCAGCAGCGCCATCTCATAGGCGACCTGCCCGACGTCGGAGTCGGAGTCGGCGAGCACGGCGAGGCAGCTGCCGTCGCCCGCGGCGGTGACGAACAGGAAGGCCTCGTCCAGCTCCACGAGGGTCTGCCGGACCTTGCCGGCCTCGAAGTGCCGTCCGACGCCCTTGGCGAGGCTGTGGAAGCCGGAGGCGACGGCTGCGAGGTGCTCCGCGTCCTCACGGGTGAGGCCCTCGGACGCGCCGGTGGCCAGGCCGTCGCTGGAGAGCACCAGCGCCTTGCGGATGCTGGCCACGCGACCGACCAGTTCGTCGAGAAGCCAGCTGAGCTCGCGGGACGCGCTCGATGGTGCCGTCATGGACCGTTCCCCTCCGTGGTGGTTCTGGTTGTGCTGTCGCCGCCGCGCTCCGCGGCCGGGGTGGTTCCCGGACGGTCGGCGGGGCGGACGTCGTCGGTGCCGTCGGTGCCGAGGTCGTCGGCGACCGCGCGGCCGCGCAGCCATCCTCGCTGCAGCGAGGCCATGCGGTCGCGCACCTCTTCGGGCGAGCGCTCGGGCCCGTCGTCCCCGTCCGCGGCGGCGGCGGTACGGGTCCCGGTGGTGGATTCCCCGCGCAACTGCGGGGCGAGGCTGGCCTGGCGCACCCGGCGGGGCAGTCCGGCGCCCACGGGCTCCTCCTGCGGCTCGGGCACGGCGGGCTCCTCCTGCGGCGCGGGGTCGGCGGTCGGGGGCGCTTCGCCCACGGGGCGGCCGTTCTCGGCGACCAGGACCGGCGTGCGGCGGCGGCGCGGCAGCACGGTGAGCCCGTCGCCCGGCGCCAGGGAGGGCTTCGCCCCCGGGGCCGCGTCGCCCGCGCCGGCCGGGGCCCCCTCGGTCCCGGTGAGGTGCGGCCGGTGCTCGCGGGGCTCGTCGTCCGGCTCGGGGACCAGACCCCACTGGCGGAAGCTGTGCTCGGTGGCGGCCGACATGGGCCGGACCCGCGGCTCGTCCGGCGCGTCCGGGACCACCGTCACGTCCGGCGCGTCCTGCTGCGCGGCCTCGTCGGCCAGGGGCTCCGGCTGCTGTTCCTCGCCGGGCTCGGTCAGCAGCGTCGCCGGCACCAGCACCACGGCCGTGGTGCCGCCGTAGGGGGACGGGCGCAGCGACACCCGGACGCCCTGGCGCTGGGCCAGCCGGCTGACGACGAAGAGGCCGAGCCGGTCGGTGTCGGAGAGCTCGAACTCGGGCGTCTCGGCGAGACGGAGGTTCGCCTCCAGCATGGCGTCGGGGGTGAGGCCGAGGCCGCGGTCGTCGATCTCAAGGACGAAGCCGTTGGCGACGGACTCGCCGTGCACCTGGACGCTGGTGTGCGGCGGCGAGAAGACGGTGGCGTTCTCGATGAGTTCGGCGACGAGGTGGGTGAGGTCGGCGACGGCGTGGCCGGTGACGGCGAGCCGCGGCAGCCGGCGCACGTCGACCCGCTCGTAGTCCTCGACCTCGGCGACGGCCGCCCGCACCACGTCCATCAGCTGCACCGGCTTGCGCCACTGCCGGGACGGCACGGCGCCCGAGAGGATCACCAGGCCCTCGGCGTGGCGGCGCATGCGGGTGGTCATGTGGTCGAGGCGGAAGAGGTCCGCGAGTTCCTGCGGGTCCTCGGTGCGCCGCTCCATGGCGTCCAGCAGGGTGAGCTGGCGGTGCAGCAGCACCTGGCTGCGGCGGGCGAGGTTGACGAAGACCTCGGAGACGCCGCGGCGCAACTCGGACTGGCGCACGGCGGCCTCGACGGCCGCGCGCTGCAGCGTGTTGACGGCCTTGCCGACCTGGCCGACCTCGTCGTCGGGGTAGTCCAGGCGCGGCGCCTCGGTCTCGACGTCGACCTCCTCGCCCGCGGCGAGCCGGCGCATGACGCGTGGCAGCCGGGTGCCGGAGACCTCCTGGGCCTCCTTGCGGAGCCGGGACAGGTCGCGGATGAGGCTGCGGCCGATGCGTATGGAGACGATGACGGAGGCGACGACGGCGATCAGGCCGAGGCCGCCGGCTATCGCGGCGGTCGCGACCAGCCGCATGCCGATCGGTTCGGCGCGCTTCTTGTGCAGGTCCCCGGCCTCGACGCCCATCCGGTCCAGGTCGCTCAGCGCGGTGGAGGCCGTGCTCTGCCAGGACACGCGGTCCGCGGCCCGGGGCGCGCCGGAAGCGCCCGCGGAGATGACGGTGTCCTCGGCGGCGCGCAGGGCACGGCCGGAGGGCCCGGCCCAGTAGGCGTCGTAAAGGGCGCGCTCTTCGCCGGTCAGCAGGTGGAGGTTGTCGGCGTAGTAGGCGCGCTGCTCGGCGACGGCGAAGGTGAAGGAGCGCATCTCCGCCGCGCTCATGCGGCCGGCCGCGATGGCCGCCACCATGAGGGCGTCCTCCTGGCTGATCGCCTCGCGGGCCCGGGTGACCTGGATGAGGGCGCGGCCCTGCTTGTCGATGGTGACGTTGTTGATCGGGTTCAGCGAGTCCAGGAAGGCGTAGGCCGGGTCGAAGAGGCCGCTGTAGGCACGGAAGGCGTCGTTGCGGCTGATGCGGCCCTTGGCGACCTTGCCGCGCAGCGTCTCCAGGCCGCCGAACCCGCGGACGACGAGGTCGAGGCGGCGCCGCGAGTCGGGGGTCAGCCGTTCCCGGTTGCCGGCGTCGCGCGCGTTGTCGCGCAGCCGGGCGATCACCGTGTCCGTCGCGCGTTCCCGCGCCAGAAGTGTGCCGCGGGCGTCGGACCGTCGAGGATCGGCCAAGTAGAGCATGGCGGAACGGCGTTCCTGCTGGAGTGCCTGGATGCCGTCCTCGACCGGGTAGCCGAGCGTGTTGACGGTCTGCTCGACGCCGAAGAGGCCCCAGACCTGACGTCCGGTCAGGGTCGCGGCGAAGGCCCAGATGGCCGTGAGGGACACCAGCGGAATGAGCAGCAGTGCCACGATCTTCCGCCGGATCGTCGTACCGCGAAAGCGCATGGCCTCCCCAACGTCAAACCCGGTCAAGGGCTGTCGTGTTCCGACTGCAAACGGCGCGAGCCTACTACTGCCGGATGACCAAACCGAAAGCCCTGCTTCCGCCCTTGCCCCGGGACGACCCGATTCGTACGGATGAACAGCCGGCACGCCTGGCCGAAATGCACCGCACAGGGAACCCGGGGGGCCCTTCCGGCGTATGAGAGGTGGGGAGGGGGTGCTCCGGAATGCGGAGGGCATTCATCGGCGGAAACCGGGCAGCCACTCTGGAGTCGGACATCGGGGATCCGGCACCGCAGCACCGGTATTCCGCAGGGGAGCAGATTTCATGGACGACCTCGTCGAGGACGCACTGGATCGCGACATTCCGCCGCGGAAGGCCCGGCGGCAGTTGTGGGTGGAGGAGCCCGTCGGGCGACCGCGCCTGCCCGACCCGGTGCGCCGGGCGGCCGTGCGGGCCTGGCTCGTCGTGTCGCTGACCTTGATCGCCGCGGTGATCGCCGCACTGGGGACGGCCGGTGAGTCCTGGCTCGCGGCGCCCGCGATGCTCACCGCCATAGCCTTCACCGTCCTCGCCACCTGGGCGGTGCTGGACGTGTGGATCACCCGCCAGGTCTGGAACCAGCGCAACGGCGTGGTGTCCAGCCCCAGCAGCGCGGCCCGCAGGCTGCGCCGCGAGCGCCGGCGGGAACGGCGGCGGGCCCGGTCCGAGGCCCGCGACGCGGAACGGCGCCGGCACGTGTCCGGCACCGGCGCCCGTACCGCCTGAGCGAGCCGCGGGGACTCGGGGCGACCTGGGCGGCCCAGGGGCGCGACGGCGCCCGGCCGAGGGGTCAGCCGCCCTGCGGGGCCGGCTGCTCGGCCGGGCGGCGGAACATCCGCGTCGCCGTGATCTCGCCGTGCACCGGCTCGGACTCCGGGTCCCGGACGGGCAGTCCGGGCCGCAGGTGCTCCTCGACGCTGATGTACTTCAGGCCCGCGCGCAGGTCCGCGTCATTGCGCAGCCGTACGACCAGCGGGAACTCGGCGAGCGCCGTGGTGTCGAACAGCCCCGTGGTGTAGATCAGCTGGACGCCCAGCGCGTCGGCGACCGCACGCTGCAGCTCCAGCAGGTAGGTGGCGTTGGCGCGGCCGATGGGGTTGTCGAGGAACAGCGTGCCCGCGTGCCGGTGCCGGTCCCTGCCGCGGTCGTTGCTGCGCAGCGCGGCCATCGTGCAGTACAGCGCGATGGCGGCGGTGAGCAGCTGGCCGCCGGAGAAGACGTCGCCCATCTGCCCGACGGGCACGCGCTCGGCCCGCAGCACCGCGTCCGGCTTGAGGATCTCGACGGCCACGCCCTTGGGCTCGAGGGCCGCCGCGACCCCGCGCAGCAGGAGCGACATGCCGTCCCGGCGCAGATCGGAGTTCTTGCGGACGGCAGCCCGGGTCGCCTCGTCGATGACGGCGCCGAGCCGCTCGTTGAGCTCCGCGTGGTCCGGGTCGTCGAAGCGGATCCGCAGGAACTCCTGGCCCGACCACTCCCCCAGCCCCTCCGGCAGGCGGGACAGCCGCTGCGCGGACCGCAGGGTCGCCAGCGAGGACTCCACCATGCCGCGCAGCCGGTCCACGATGCTGTCGCGGTTGCGCTCCAGCTGCTCCAGCTCGTCGGTCAGGACGCGCAGCCGCGGCGCGAAGGCGGCGTGCCAGCCCGCCGCGTGATCGGGCAGCGCGGAGCCGGGCAGTTCGCGGATCTGCTGGCGGGCCGGGGTGCGCACCTGCTCGTAGCGGGCCGCGTTGGCGTGCCGCACGAGGACGTCGCAGGCCTCGCGCAGCTGCGATTCGGCCGCCGACAGGTCGGCGGCGCAGCCGCGCAGGCTGCGGCGGGTCTCGGCGACCGCGGCCCTGGCCTCCTCCAGGGAGCCGGAGTACGGCTCGGGCTCCTCCTCCGCCTCCTCGGGCTGGCGGTCGCCGTCGCGGAGCAGGTCCCGCAGCAGGGCGGCGAGTTCGTCGAAGCCGGTCGCGGCGTCCTCGGCGGCGCGGTGGGCGCGCACCAGGTCCCCGTGGCCGTCCCGGGCGTGGGCCAGCGCCTCGGTGCGGGCGGCCAGTTCGCCGTTGGCGCCGCGCAGCAGCTCCTGGGCGTGCCCGGCGTCGCGAGGCAGCAGCTCCTCGGGGAGCTCGGTGTGCGCCTCGCCGTCCGCCGGGGCGTGCCGCTCGGCCTCGCCTCGCAGCCGGCCCAGCTGCTCGCTGGCCGTGGAGGCGCGGGAGTCCAAGGTCGCCACGAGCTGTTCGGCGCGCGCGGCCGCGGCCTGCCGGGCGGGGCCGTCGGCGCCGTCCGTGCCTTCCAGCAGCTGGGCGGCGCGGGTGCGCACCTTGTTGGTGAGGCGCTCCAGTTCGGTGAGGGCGGACTGCTCGGTGCTCTCGGCGCGGGCCTGCTCGGCCCGCAGGTCGGCGCCGACGCCCACCTTCTCGTACACCTGGGACGCGGCCCGGTAGGCCTCGCGCAGGGCGGGCAGCGAGCCGGACTGCTCTGCCGCGCCGTCCTCGTCGTCGAGGGCCTCGTCGGGGGCGCCGGTGATCTCCGAGCGCTCGGCGCGGAGCACCCGCGCGGTGCGGCGGGCGTCGTCCGCGGCGCGCTGGGCGGCGCGGCGGTCCTCGTCGGCGGCGCGCGCCAGGGTCAGGCACGTCTCGGCCCGGGTCTCGGCCTCGGCCGCGTCCTCGGCCAGCTCCCGGGTCCTGCGCTGCCAGTTGGCCCGCTCCCGCAGCCGGAAGGCGAGTCCGGCGAGCGCGTCGGCGGCCCGGCGGGCCTGCTGTGCCGTCTCCTGGCGCTCGTCGCGCAGGGCGGTCGCCTCGGCGGCGGCCTCGTCGGCCTCCCTCCGTACGGAGCGTGCCTCGGCCAGTTCCTCGCGGGCGGTGCCCGCGGTCTCCCGGGCGGTCCCGACGGCCGCGGCCAGCTCGGCGAGCCGGCCGCTCGGGCAGCCGGAGCGCCACGAGGAGAGCCGGGCGGCCAGCGTGCGGTCCTCGGCCAGCCGGGCGGCGAGGTGGCGGATGTCCTCCTCGCGGGCGGTCGCGCGGGCGCGCAGCGCCTGCCGCTCGCCGTCGGCGGCCAGTTCGTCGTGCATGGCCGGGTTGGGCGGGACGAGGAAGAGCTCGGGCTCGGCGCCCACCGGGGGCGGCGGGGCGAGCAGGGCCGCCGCCGTGCCGACCGTGACGGTCGACCGCGGCAGCAGGGCCGCCTGCGCGAGCACCTCACGGGCCCTGGCGTAGCTCTGCGGGTCGGTGACGACCACGCCGTCCACGAGCTCCGGGCGTGCGGCGAGCACGGCGGCGTGGTCGGCCGGGTCGACGGCCTGGGCGAGGTAACGCCAGCCGGGGAGCGCGGGGATGCCGTGCTCACCCAGGTACTCGACGGTGGCGAGCACGTCGGGGCCCGGCGGCAGCAGCCCGCCGTCACCGAGCGCGGCCAGGATGCGGGCGTCGTCGGCGGCGGCGGTGCGCAGGTCGAACAACTGCCGCTCGGCGGAGGCCACCGCGCCGTCCAGCATCTCCCGCAGCGGCTCCGCGAAGGTGTCGAGTTCGGCCGCGGTCAGCGGGCCCTGCTCGGCCGGACGCCGACCGGACGCGGGGACGCCGCGACGGGCGGTGGAGGCCTGCGCGGGGATGGCGGGGGCCCGGTCCGCGGCGGTGTCGTCCTCCGAGCCGGCCGCCGGGACGGTCCCCGGGACCTCCGCGGGCGGGAGGCCGAGCAGTGCGGCCAGCCGGGGTTCGGCCGCGAGGGCGTCGGCCACGCGCGACTCGGCGGCGTGCGCGGCCTCGGCCGCGGCGAGGGCGTCGGCCGCGCGGGCGGCGGACAGCTCGGCGCGCGCGTCGGCGGCGGCGGCCCCCCGGGCCCGCTCCCCGGCCCGGCGGGCGGCGTCTCGGGCCGCCTCGGCCACGGTCGAGGCCGCCTTCTCGGCGTCCGAGGCCTCCAGTGCCGCACGGGCCGGGTCGGCGTCCGGGGCGGAGTCGTCCAGCCAGCCGGCCCGGACCGCCTCGGCGGTCTCCTGCTCGACCTCCGCGAGCCGCTGCACCAGGTGCCCGGCCTCGCTGCGGGCGCGCTGCCCCTCCGTCGCGGCGGCGGTGGCGTCGCGATGCGCCGCCTCGGACTGCGCCTGGAGTCCCGCGGAGCGTTCCTCCTCCGCGTCCGCCCGCTCGTCGGCGGCGTCCGCGGCGGCGCGCAGGGCGCGGACGAGGTCGGCGGCGGCCTTCGTACGGGCGGCGAGCGCGGGAGCGGCGTCCCGTTCCGCCTCGCGGATGGCGGCGGTGACCCGGGCCAGGCGGTCGGCGGCGGCGCGGTGCCGCAGCACGGTCTCCGCGGCCTGCCAGGCGGACTGCAGCGTTCTGGCGTCGTTGAGCTCGCGGCGCAGCGCGGTGGCGCTCTTCTCACCGGCGGCCAGGGCCAGCGAGGCGTGCCGGTAGGCGAGTTCGGCCGCGACGAGGGCGCCGCGGCCGCGGGCGGCCTCGGCGTCGGTGACGGTGTGCGCGGCCCGGGCCGTCTCCTCGGCCAGTTCCGCGGCACGGCCCCGCTCCTCGCGGGCGCGCGCGGACAGCCGGCGGGCCAGGGCGCGGGTCCGGCGCTCGGACTGTGCGTGCACACCGCGCGCCTGGTCGCGGGCTGCGGTGGTCTCGACGATGCGGCCGAGCAGTTCGAGGGAGCCGGCCGTGAAGTCGCGTTCCGCGGTGAGCTCGGCCCGGCGGCCCAGCTTGCCGGCGAAGCCGTGCACGAGGTCGGCGAGGCCGTCGGTGTCCCGGGTGTCGGTGACGGCGCGCAGCAGCAGGTCGGTGAAGTCGGAGTCCTTCTTCACCGCGAAGAGGCCGGCCGCCTCGCCCTCGTCGGCGTTCATCTCCCGCTGGTAGCGGAAGAGTTCGGGGTCGAGGCCGAGCTCGCCGAGGTGCTCGTTCCACCGGTCGTGGATCTCCTCCCACACCACCTCCAGGTGCGGGTAGTAGCGTCCGGCGTCGGTCAGCGCGTCGCGGAAGCCCTTCATGGTGCGGCGGCGGCCACGGGCACCCGAGGCGCCCTCGGCGGACGGGCGGACCGCGGTGGACTCGGCGACGGGCAGCGAGTCCAGGCCGAGCCCGGGACCGGGCCGGAAGGAGTACCAGGCCTCGGCGAACTTGCGCGGGTCCGAGGAGACCTGGCGTCCGCGCCACTCGCTGACCTTGCCCACGACGACCAGTTCGCCGGTGACCGTGTGCTGCCACTCCAGGGCGACGTGGCCGCAGTCGTCGGCCAGCAGGAACTTGCGGAGCACGCCGGAGCTGGCGCCGCCCAGGGTGTTGCGGTGACCGGGCAGCATGACCGAGAAGATCAGCTTGAGCAGGACGGACTTGCCGCCGCCGTTCTCCAGGAACAGCACCCCGGCCGGGGCCGGACGGCGCGGCGGCCCGGTCGGCTCGTCCTCGAAGAACTCCGCCTGGGCGGGTGCGGGTTGCGGCACGGGCTCGCCGACTCCGCGCAGGTCCAGCACGGTGTCGGCGTAGCGCGCACCGGCGGGCCCGATGGAGTAGAGGCGGACCCGGGACAGCTCGTACATGGGGGGCTCTCGTCGTGGTGGTCTGTGGTCGGCGGTTTCGGGTGGATCGGCTGGATCCCGGTGGCGGCGCGGGCCTCTTGTCAGGAGTGGAAGGGCAGGCCGGCTCCGGCCGCGAGGCCGAGGTCGTCGCCCTCCTCGGCCGGCATCAGGGCCGCCGCCTCCCCGGCCCGGGGCACGATGCCGAGGTCGAGGAGCTCGGCCATGGCGGCGCTGCCCGCCATGTCGCGCACCTGGAGCTGGTAGCGGGCGGTGGTGCGGTAGGTGCCGCCCGACTCGTCACCCGTGCGCTGCAGGAACCCCGAGTCGACGAGGAAGGAGACCGCCTTGCCCACGATGCCGGTGGTGGAGCCCGCCAGGCGGCGCGCGTCCTTGGTGGCCCCGGTGGAGCTGCGGCGCACGTAGACCCGCCAGGCGGACTCGAGGCCCGGGGCGTCGGTGGCCGGGTCGGTGTTCTCGCCCTGCTCCTCGGCCCGTTCCTCCAGCCGGCGGCAGGCCTGGCGCAGGAAGCCGTCGATGCCGTTGACGGTGACGCGGCCGATGTACGCGTCGTCGGCGAGGTCCTCCGGGCGCGGGAAGGCCATGGCGGCGGTGGCGAGGTGGGAGAGGCCGTGCAGGAAGCGGTCGCCGGCGTCGGAGGCGGCGCGGCGCGAGTAGTCGCCCATGCGGACGGCGAAGACGGAGTCCTCACCGGCGGCCAGTGCCATGCCGGCCCGCGGCGAGACCTCCAGCACGACCAGGCCGAGGCCGGCGGCCACGGCGTCGGCCAGCCGGGAGAACAGGGGCTCCTCGCGGTAGCGGCGGATCAGTTCGGCGTACTCGGCGTCGCGCGCGGGCAGCAGCTTCGGCTGCAGGCCGAAGGCGACGAGGCGGGCGGCGTCCGCGGCGTCCCCGGGGGTGACGGCCGCCGCCGCGGGGGCCGCTGCGGGCGGCTGCGTGCTCTCGCCGTCGCGGTGGTCGCTCACGGGGTCGTCTCCTCGGTACGGATGGTCGGTTCGCTCATCGTCACGCCACCTCGGACCGCTCGGCGGCCATTCCGGCGGCGTCCAGCCGGGCCGTGCCCACGACCAGGTCGGCGCCGCCGAACTCGGGGTCGTCCAGCCGAGTGCCGTCGTCCACGGCGAACAGCAGCCGCTCCTCGCCCTGGCGGTAGGCGGTGCCGACCGGCGGGCTGGCGGCGTGCACCGCCAGCAGGGCCACCAGGTAGGGCAGTTCGGGGTCGAGACGACGGGCCTCGGCGAGCAGCCCGGAGAGCCGGCGGGGGGCGTCGTGGGGCAGGTCGAGGAGCTCCAGGGCGGTCTCGAGCTGCTCCTCGCTGAACCGGCTGTCGTCGGGCGTGGCGACGAGGTCGGGCTCGGGCATCTCGGCGCCGAGGTGCTCGCGCTCCAGCGGCGGGGTGAGCAGCGCCTCCACGAGGTCCGTGACGCGCACCGAGGCGGGGGTGCGGTAGCCCGTGCCGCGGGCGAACCAGGCGTCGGTGACGCGGGTGGCCTGCTCCACCGGGAGCGGCAGCACGGGCGCGACCAGCTGCCCGTACAGGTCGAGCATGCCGACGAGGGCGCCGCCGCGGGGTGCGGCGAAGGCCTGCCGGTCCTGCTCGGCGCGGAAGATCGGGCCGGCCTCCAGCAGCCGGGACTGCAGCTGGGTGTGGCGGCGGATGCAGTCCTTGACGATGTCGACGAGTTCGGCGGCGCGGCGCTTGTGCTCCGGGTCCTCCGACTCGTCCCTGGCCTTGCGGATGTTGGTCAGGATGGCGTTCTCGTGCCGGTAGCGGTCGGCGACGTGGTCGAGCGCCTCGGCGATCATGTCGGGGACGGCCGCGACCCAGTCGACGGCCCGCACGTTGCGGCGGGTGGCGTCCAGGGCGCGGCGCAGCGTCTCGGCGTACTGCACCGTGCGGTAGCGGGCCTGCTCGGCGGCGAGCTGGGCGTCGGCGAGGCGGCCCCGGTTGATCAGCACCTCGAGCTTGACCTCGGCGGCGATCTGGGCGCTGGTGACGTCGGTGTCGAGGGCGCCGACGAGCACGTTGACGGCCTCGTCGGTGGTGCGCAGGTAGACGGTGCCGTCGCGGCCCGCGACCTCCTCGATCAGCTTGAAGTCGTAGTCGCGGCGGACGTACACGCCGTCGGCGCCGAAGGTGCCGTAGACGGCGCGGAAGCCGCGGTCGACGCTGCCGACGTTGATCAGGTTCTCCAGGACCCAGCGGCCCACCCGTTCGTGCTCGGGGGCGGGACGGCCGGGGGCCTGGGCGGCGATGCGGGGCAGCAGCCGGGAGATTATCTGGTCGTGGTCGGCGCCGGTGTCGAAGTCCATGTTGAGCGTGACCAGGTCGATGGCGGCCAGGGCGACCTCCGCCATCGCGTACACCGAATACTCGCCCGCGAGGTTGGCCTTGCGCACGTCGAGGTCGTGCAGCGGCGCCGTGCAGGCCAGGGCCTTGAGGCGGCGGGCCAGGCCCTCGTCGGCGGCCGGGCCCGGCGCGGGCCGGACACCGCCGCTGAGCTGGTGCGGAACGGTCGTGGTCACGACGCACAGACTAGGCGCTCCGACCGACAACGGCCCAAACGGCGCGGTCCGGGCACCGCCGCGTCCGGGACCTTTCAGGCGCCGGCGGCCCCGTAGCCGCCCCCGCCGGGCGTGGCGACGACCAGGACGTCATCGGGCCCCACCTCGGCCGAGTCGACCCCGCCGAGCGGGGTGACGGTGCCGTCGGCGCGCTCGATCCGGTTCTCGCCGAGCGCGCCGGGCCCGCCGCCCGCCATGCCGTACGGGGCGACCCGCCGGTGGCCGGACAGCAGGGCGACCGTCATGGGCTCCAGGAAGCGGATGCGGCGCACCGCGCCGCGGCCCCCGTGCCAGCGGCCCTCTCCCCCGCTGCCGTCGCGCAGGGCGAAGCCCTCGACACGGACGGGGTAGCGCCATTCCAGGATCTCGGGGTCGGTGAGCCGGGAGTTGGTCATGTGGGTCTGGACGGCGTCGGCGCCGTCGAAGCCCTCGCCCGCCCCGGCGCCGGAAGCCACCGTCTCGTAGTACTGCACCCGGTCGTTGCCGAAGGTGACGTTGTTCATCGTGCCGGAGCCCTCGGCCTGCACGCCGAGCGCCGCGTACAGGGCTCCCGTGACGGCCTGGGACGTCTCCACGTTGCCGGCGACGGTGGCCGCCGGGTACTCCGGGGCGAGCATCGACCCCTCGGGGACGCGGACGTCCAGGGGCTTGAGGCAGCCGCTGTTGAGCGGGATGTCGTCGGCGACGAGGGTGCGGAAGACGTAGAGCACGGCGGCCATGACCACGGAGCGCGGGGCGTTGAGGTTGCCTTCCTGCTGCGGCGAGGTGCCGGTGAAGTCCAGGACGGCGGAGCGTGCCCCGCGGTCGACGCGGACGGCGACGCGGATGACCGCGCCGTTGTCCGTCTCGTACGCGCGGTCGCCGTCGTGGAGGCCGGCGACGATGCGCCGCACGGACTCCTCGGCGTTGTCCTGCACGTGCCGCATGTAGGCGTGCACGACGTCGAGGCCGAACTCACCGGTCGTGCGCCGCAGCTCGGAGATGCCCTTCTCGTTGGCGGCGATCTGCGCGCGCAGGTCGGCGATGTTGGTGTCCGGGTCGCGCGAGGGGTACGGGGCGTCCGCGAGCAGGGCGCGGGTCTCCTCCTCGCGCAGCCGGCCGTCGCGCACCAGGAGCCAGTTGTCGAAGAGGACGCCCTCCTCGTGCACGGTGCGGCTGAAGGCGGGCATCGAACCGGGGGTGAGCCCGCCGATCTCGGCGTGGTGGCCGCGCGAGGCGACCAGGAAGAGCAGCGAGCGCCCCTCCTCGTCGAAGACGGGGGTGATCACGGTGACGTCCGGCAGATGGGTGCCGCCGTGGTACGGGTCGTTGACGGCGTAGGCGTCGCCGGGGCGCATGGTGCCCCGGTTGCGTCGCAGCACCTCCTTGATGGACTCGCCCATGGAGCCGAGGTGGACGGGGATGTGGGGCGCGTTGGCGATGAGGTTGCCCTCGGGGTCGAACAGGGCGCAGGAGAAGTCCAGGCGTTCCTTGATGTTGACGGAGTGGGCGGTGTTCTCCAGGCGGACCCCCATCTGCTCGGCGATCGCCATGAAGAGGTTGTTGAAGACCTCCAGCATCACGGGGTCGACCTCGGTGCCGACGGCCGTCCTGCGGGGCCGTGACCGCACCCGGGTGAGCAGGAGATGGCCGTGCTCGCCCACCGCGGCCCGCCAGCCGGGGTCGAGAACCGTCGTCGCGTCGGCCTCGGCGATCACCGCGGGCCCGTCCACGGTGTCGCCCGGGCGCATCCCGTCCCTGCGGAACAGGGGGCAGTCCTGCCGCCGGCCCTCCGCGTACAGCGACACCTCGGCGGCCGGCCGCAGCGGGCCCTCGCGGTCCGGTTGCTCCACGAAGTGCCGGCCCGGCGGGCCGGCGGAGCCGACCGCCTCCACCGAGACCGCCTCGACGACCAGCGGCTTGTCCATGGTGAAGGCGTAACGGGCGCGGTGCTCGGCGGTGAACGCCTCGCGCATGGCGTCGACCGTCCCCATGGGGACGGGCAGCGCCGCATCGGTGCCCGCGTAGCGGACGTGGACGCGCGTGACGGTCTCCACGGTGGCGTCGGGGACCCCGTCCTCGCGCAACTGGGCGCGGGCGAGGCCGTCGAGCCGGTCGCGGACCTCCTCCAGGGCGGGCAGCCCCTCCTCGGTGAGGTCGCTCTCCACGGACTGTTCCCGCATGGCGGTGGCGTCGGCCAGGCCGATCCCGTACGCGGAGAGCACACCGGCCAGCGGCGGCACGACGACAGTGTCGACGGACAGGGCGTCGGCGACCGCGCAGGCGTGCTGGCCGCCGGCTCCGCCGAAGCTGGTGAGGGCGTAGCGGGTGATGTCGTGGCCGCGCTGCACGGAGATCTTCTTGACGGCGTTGGCCATGTTCAGGACGGCGATCTCCAGGAAGCCCGCGGCGACCTCCTCCGGGGTGCGGCGATCGCCGGTCGCGGCGGTGGCCTCCTCGGCGAGCCGCGCGAAGCCGTCGCGTACGGCCTCGGTGTCCAGTGGCAGGTCGCCGTCCGGGCCGAAGACGGCCGGGAAGTGCGCCGCCTGGACGCGGCCGAGCATCACGTTGGCGTCGGTGACGGTCAGCGGGCCGCCGCGGCGGTAGCAGGCGGGTCCGGGGTCGGCGCCGGCGGAGTCGGGGCCGACGCGGTAGCGCTGCCCGTCGAAGTGGAGGACGGAGCCGCCGCCCGCCGCGACCGTGTGGATGTTCATCATGGGCGCGCGCATCCGTACGCCCGCCACCTGGGTGCCGAGGACGCGTTCCAGCTCGCCCGCCCAGTGGGAGACGTCGGTGGACGTGCCGCCCATGTCGAAGCCGACGACGCGGTCGAACCCGGCCTGCCGCGAGGTGCGGACCATGCCGACCACTCCTCCGGCGGGACCGGAGAGCACGGCGTCCTTGCCGCGGAAGTGGCCGGCCTCGCGGAGCCCGCCGTTGGACTGCATGAACATCAGGCGGACGCCCCGCAGTTCGGCGGCCACCTCGTCCACGTAGCGGCGCAGGATCGGCGACAGGTAGGCGTCGACCACGGTGGTGTCGCCGCGCGGGACCAGCTTGATCAGCGGGCTGACCTCGTGGGAGCAGCTGACCTGGTCGAATCCGGCCTCGCGGGCCGCCCGCGCGACGGCCTGCTCGTGAGCGGGATGGCGGTAGCCGTGCAGCAGCACCACGGCGACGCTCTTGAGGCCGTCCCGGCGAGCCCCGCGCAGGGCCGCGCCGGTGGCGGCGGCGTCGAGCGGACGGACGACGTCACCGTGCGCGTCGATGCGTTCGGGCACCTCGACGACTCGCTCGTAGAGCGCCTCGGGAAGCACGATCTCGCGGTCGAAGAGCCGCGGCCGGTTCTGGTACGCGATGCGCAGCGCGTCCCGGAAGCCCTCGGTGACGAGCAGGACGGTCGGCTCGCCCCTGCGCTCCAGGAGGGCGTTGGTGGCGACCGTGGTGCCCATCTTGACGGCGGAGATCCGGTCGGCGGGCACGGGTTCGCCGGGCTCGAGGCCCAGCATGCGCCGGATGCCCTCGACGGGGGCGTCCCGGTAGCGGCCCGGGTCGTGGGAGAGCAGCTTGCACGTCTGCAGGCCGCCGTCGGGCCGTCTGGCGACGACGTCGGTGAAGGTGCCGCCCCGGTCGATCCAGAACTCCCAGCGTCCGGTCACGCCCTCATTGTCCCAGGGACGTCCCTCCCAGGCGGGCCAGCGCACCGGCCGTGGCGTCGCGGGAGCGCAGGTCCAGCAGGCCGTCGGTGCCGGCCAGCCGGTGGCGGGTCTCCCGCCCGGCGAGCCGCAGCAGGTCGGGCAGCAGATCGGTGCAGCGGTCGGCGACCCAGCGGGTGCCCTTGGTGGCCATCCACCAGACGCTCGCCGCGGCGCCGGGTCCGGGGCCGCCGGGGGTCGTGGACGCCGGTTCGCCGTCCGACAGGCCGCGCGCCGCCAGGAGGTCGTGGAACTCCCGGGCCAGCAGCCGGTGGCCGAGTTCACTGGGGTGCAGCCGGTCCGCACTCCAGGCGGCGCGGTCGGCCACCCACGGGTGGCGGGCGGCGTGCAGGTGCACGGCTCCGTGGCGTTCGGACAGGACGTGCACGACCTGGTTCAGCGCGGCCATCCGGCGGCCCAGCGGGCGGGCGAGCGGCCACGGCAGGCCCAGCATGCGGCCGGGGTCCGGCAGGCAGGCGGTGAGCACCTCGGCGCCGTGGGCGCGCAGTTGGGCCAGCACGGTGTCCAGGCGGTGGGCGACGGTCTCGATGTCGAAGCTGCCGCGGAGCGTGTCGTTGGCACCGATCACCACGGAGGCCAGGTGCGGCCGGTGGTCCAGGGCGCGGGGCAGCTGCTCCTCGACGACGTCCTTGGTGAGGGCGCCGCTGCGGGAGCAGTTGAGCAGGCGCACCGCCGAGGGTTCGGCGGACAGCCCCTGCGCCAGGAGCGGCACCCAGCCGCGCCATCCGCCGGCGACGGGGTCGCCGAGGCCCTCGGTGAGCGAGTCGCCGAGGGCGGCGAAACGTATCTCCTTGATGCCGGCGAACACCCCGCCCGCCTCGGTGGAGGCAGGCGTCCGGGCGCCGGCCTGGGGCGGGACGGTGACCTGGGCCTGGGCGGCGACCGTGGGGGGCACGGTGGCCGCGACCTCGGTCCCGGTGGGCGGAAGGGGCGCGGGTCTGGGACGTCCGGGGACGGTGGGCGTCTCCGTGCCCGTCGTCATGGCGTGACCTCCGGGGCGGTGAGCCGGGGCGCGGCGTCGTGGGCGGCGAGGAAGGCGCTGACCGCGGTCGGCCAGCCGTAGCGCTCGGCCTGGGCGCGGGCGATGGCCCGGCGCATGGACTCGGGACGGGACAGCAGGTGGCCGACGGCGTCGGCGAAGGCGGGACCGTCGTCGGTGGCGGCGGCACCGGCGGGGCCCAGGATGTCGGGCAGCGCCGACAGCGCGCTGGCGACGACCGGGGTGCCGCAGGCGAGAGCCTCGAGGGCGGACAGGCCGAACGTCTCGACCGGGCCCGGGGCCAGGACCACGTCGGCGGTGGCCTGGAGCGCGGACAGGGCGCGGCGGGTGGGAACGTGCCCGAGGAAGGTGACCGGCAGCCGGGACTCCCGGGCCCGCGCCTCCAGACGGGCGCGCATCGGCCCGTCCCCGGCGACGACGAGGACGGCGTCGACACCCTGATGACGCATGTGGGCGAGCGCCTCCAGGGCGCGGCCCGGCCGCTTCTCGGGCGACAGGCGGGAGCACATCACCAGCAGCACCTCGGCGTTGCCGGCGTACCGGGCGCGCAACTCCGGATCGTGGTGCGCCGGGTGGCACGCCTCGAGGTCGACGCCGAGCGGCGCCCGCACGACGTTGCGGGCCCCGATCCGCTCGAACTCCGCGGCCGCCCAGGCGGTGGTGCAGACGATGCGCGAGTACACGTGCGCGCTGCGGCGGTTGAGCCGGTCGGCGGCATTCTGGGCGAGGCCGCTGGGCAGGCCCCAGGTACGCAGCACCCCGTCGACGCTCTCGTGGGACACCATGACGGACGGCACCCTGCGGCGGCGCGCCCACTCCCCGGTCCAGCGCAGCGTCGTACGGTCGGAGACCTCCAGCCGGTCCGGGCGGAGGCCGTCCAGCACCGTCTCCAGCCGGGCCCTGCCGGTCAGCACGCGGTAGCCGCCGGTGCCCGCGACCAGGGGGCCGGGGAGGGTGATGACACGGCCCTGGGAGGTGGTCTCGTCCTTGGCGGCGGGACCCGGGACGACCAGGACCGGGTCGTGGCCGGCCGCGAGGTAGCCCTCGCCGAGGTGGCGCAGCGCGGTGCGCAGGCCCCCGGAGGTGGGCGTGACGAAGTTCGCCAGCCTGACGATGCGCAGCCGTCCGGTCATGCCGCCACCGCCGTACGGGCCTCGATCACCTGCGCGTAGTGCTCCAGGAGCAGGTCGCCGACGGCCTCCCAGGTACGTGCGGCCACGTCGGCGCGCCCCTCGGCGCCGAATTGGTCGCGCATGGCGGGAGCGCTCGCCAGCAGGCGTACGGCGCCGGTGACGGCGTCCAGGTCGCCGGGCGGCACGAGCAGCCCGGTGCGGCCGTGGTCGACGAGGTCGAGCGGACCGCCGGCGGCGGGGGCGACCACGGGCAGCCCGCTGGCCATCGCCTCCTGGACGGTCTGGCAGAAGGTCTCGAACGGCCCGGTGTGGACGAACACGTCCAGGGAGGCGTAGATCCGCGCCAGGTCGTGCCCGGTGCGGCGGCCCAGGAACACCGCGCCCGGCAACGCCTCGTGCAGCCCCGGGGCGCTCGGGCCGTCGCCGACGACGACCACCTTGACCCCTTGCAGGCGGCAGACGCCGGCCAGCAGCTCCACGTGCTTCTCCGGGGCCAGACGTCCGATGTAGCCGACCAGGACCTCGCCGTTCGGGGCGAGTTCACGGCGCAGCGCCTCGTCGCGGTGCGCAGGGTCGAAGCGCGAGGAGTCCACGCCGCGCGGCCACAGGTGCACCCGCGGGACGCCGTGCTCCTCCAGGTCGCGCTGGGACGCGCTGGAGGGCGCGAGCGTGCGGTCGGCGGCCGTGTGCACGGCGCGGATACGGCGCCACGCGGTGCTCTCGCCGCGGCTCAGGTAGGTGCGGGCGTAGCCCGCCAGGTCGGTCTGGTAGACCGCGACGGCGGGGATGTGCTGCCGGGTGGCCGCGGCCATGCCGCGCACCCCGAGGATGAACGGGCTGGCCAGGTGGACGAGTTCGGCGCGGTGCGCGGCGATCGCCGCCGCGGTCCTGCGGCCGGGCAGCGCCACCCGGACCTGCGGGTAGCCGGGCAGGGGCACCGACGGCACGCGCACGACGGGGCACGGCTCGTCGCCCGGCGTGGACTCGTGCGGGCCGGCGGGCGCGATCACCAGCGGCTCGTGGCCCCTGCGGACCAGGTGCTCGGCCGTGCGCAGCGCGCAGTGGGCCACTCCGTTGACGTCGGGTGGGAAGGATTCTGTGACGATGGCTACTCGCATACGGACGTTGTCGGCTCCCCGGGCGTTGTCCGGGTCACGTGGATCTTTCACCTTGGGGAACGTGCCGTGAGCGTTGGCCCCGGATCGGGCCTTCCGGCCGCCGCGGCGCCCCTGGGCCTCCTCCCGGACGCCGCGTCCGGCGGCGTCAGGCGGCGCTCGCCGGTCCGGGCGGGAGTTCGGCGGCGGGCACGGGGCCGGCGGTCGGGTCGGCGCGCGGGAGGCCGCCGGCGAGTCCCTCGGCGAGGCGGTGGAACAGGCCGCGCGGACCGAGGGGGCGCCGTGGTCCTCGCCCTCGGGTACCGCCCCCGGGGCGCGCGGTGCGGGGGGTGAACCGCCGGGTGGCGCGGTCTGCCCGTCGTCGGCGTGGCGGAACCCGGCGGAGGTCGGGCTCGGGCTCAGCGGCGGCAGGTCGCACCGTCCATCCGGTCCGGTCCCGGTATGTGCCGTCCTCCCGCTCCCTGTTGCGGCCACGGGGAGACGGTGCGCGCGGGCGCCGACAGCCGGGGGCAGGGGCTGTGACCCGGGCCTACCGCGCGGGGTCTCCGGAGCTGAGGCGGCCGCGGACGGCGGTCTGGACCTCGGCCTCCTCGGCGGGATCCGCGGCGAGGCTGCGCAGCCTCGCCAGGACCCGGACGTCCGAGGTCGTGGCGGTGCGGGCGGCGAGTTCGCGGGTGGTCTCCTCGCAGTCCCACAGGCACTCGACGGCGAGTCCGGCGCCGAAGCAGGGATCGGTACGGCCGAGGGCGTGGGCGGCGACGCCGCGCACCTGTGAGGAACTGGTCTCGCGGTAGACGTGGCGCAGCACGGGGGCGGCGCACTCGATGGAGAGCCGTCCTGCCCCCTCGACGAGGGTGGCCAGGCCCTCCGCGTCGGCGCCCTCGCGCTGGACGAGGCGGCGCAGCGCGCCGAGGACGCGGTCCGCGTCCTGTTCGCCGCCGCGACAGGCGAGCATGCGGGCGGCGGCCGCGCCGAGCACGTCGTCGCGGTGCGTCCAGGCGCGGGCCCGGGTGAGGGCGGCGACGCTGCGCATCCGTTCGAAGGACTCGACGGCGGCACGGGAGACGAGCTCCGACGCGCTGAGGGCGGCGGCCTCGATGAGGTCGAGGGCCTCGCGGTCCTGGCGGTCGGAGAGGTGGCGCAGGGCGGCCGCGCGGGCGGCCTCGGGACCGCCGCGGGCCGCCTGGACGAGCTCCTCGCGGTCCTCGGGACCGGCGACGGCGGCCAGACAGCGGGCGGCCGGGGCGTCACGGTATTGCGCCGGGAGGGCGGCCAGGCCCTCCTGGGCCCATTCGAGCACGGCGCGCACGCTCCAGCCCGGGGTGGGCCCGGCAGGCCGCATCTGCCGCTGCCACCGGTCGAAGGCGGTCTGTTCCGACGCCTTGCGCACGCGTTCGGAGACGGCGGGGTCGGGATCCTCCGCCCACAACCGCCAGGGCCGTGGCTCGTACGCCTCACGAAGGGCGGCGGCGAGCTGGGCGTCACCCTCCGTGGTCAGCGGGAAGCGGGCGAGCACGGCCGGGCCGAGCGCACGCAGCGCGTCGTCGTCGTCACGCACGGCGAGCTCGTCCAGGGCCCACTCCCAGTTGCCGCCGGTGGCGGCGTAGCGGCGCAGCAGCAGGACGGCGTCCCGGCGGCCGTAGCCGGCGAGGTGGCCGAGGACGGACAGGGCCAGGCCGCAGCGGTGCTCGTCGGGGCTGACGATGTCGTCGGGGTGGAAGAGGTGCTGTTCGATCCCGTCGAGCGGGCCCTCGAGCTCCGAGTAGAGGCGCGCGTAATAAAGGGAGCGGGACTCCACGCGCCAGTCGTGACGGGGGTCGCGCAGGACGCACTGCTCCAGCGCGGCGAGCGCGTCGGCTCGCTGCGCCGCGAGGGCGTGCAGGGTCCCGTCTCCGCGTCCTCTCTGGAGGAGGCCGAGAAGGGTACCGCTGGGCGCTATGTCGGGGTCGAACATGAGGTCAGCATCCGGTGCGGGGGGTTGGTTGGCAACGGGATTTCCCGTTACCGGCTGCGAGGTATCTTCGCAGATCGTCCCGGGTTCAAACCCTTTGCACAGCACCCGGGCGGCCCGCGAGCGCGCTCACGGGCGGAGTCCCGCAGCTTACCCGGACCGAGGCATTCCGCCGAGTCCCCCGAGCGTGCGGGCACCGCAGGCTTCTGGCATATGCCGTCAGCACCACCGGATCGGGTATTGCAGAAACCCTTACGGGCCATCACTCCTTGTGCAAGAGTCGTGACTGGCCCATCCGTACGGCCCCGTTGAGGCCGGCGCCCGGTTCGGAGACATGTTCGGAGAGCGTCATGCCGCCCCATTTGCATGAGGATCGCGCCACCGCGAAGCCTGAGCCCGGCACCGTGGACGCGCTCATCTCCCAGACCCGCCAGCTGCGCGGCAAGGTCGACGCCGTCCGCCGCGACGCCGCGGCCGAGGACGAGGAGGACCCGCAGCTGCGCTGGCAGCGCGCGCTGTGCGACCTGGCCGTCCACCAGCTCGACGACCTGGGCGCGCACCTCGGGCAGCTGCGGGACGGGCTCCCCGTCCTCGGCGACCGCGAGGCGGACGCCGGGCCCGCGGCCGCCGCCTGGACGGCACCCCGGGCCCCGGAGGCCCCCGTCCCCGCGCCGGTCCCCGCCGCCGTGCAGGCCCTGGGGCGGGCCGGCAGCGCGGAGTGGAACCTGGTCACGGACGGTGTCCAGTGGTCGGAGGAGCTCTACCGCATCTTCGGGCGCACCCGCGAGGACGGGCCGCTGACCCTGGACGAACTGCCCTCCTGGCTCTTCGCCGAGGACCAGCAGACCCTCACCGCGGCCGTCACCGGCTGCCTGGTGGACGCCCGGCCGATCGACTGCGAGTTCCGCATCGTCCGCCCGGACGGTGCCGTGCGTACCGTGCACATGGTGGGCGAGCCGGTGCTGGACGCCGCGGGCGCCACCTCCTCGATGTGGGCGGTCCTCCGCGACGTCAGCGAACTGCGCCGCAGCCAGCGGACGCTGCGCGAGACCCGTGACTCGCTGCAACGCGAGCGGCAGATCGCGCAGACCGAGCGACGGCTGGCGGTCGAGCTGCAGGAAGCCGTGCTGCCGCCGTGGCGCGGTTCGCTGCGGTTCCCGCAGGACGGCGGCCCCACCACGGTCGACCTCGCCGCCCACTACCTCCCCTCCTCGACCGGCGCCCTGGTCGGCGGCGACTGGTACGACGCCCTGCAACTGCCCGACGGCTCGACCCTGCTCACCGTGGGCGACCTGACGGGGCACGGGGTCTCCGCCACCTCCGGCATGGCCATGCTGCTCGGCGCGCTGCGCGGGATGGCGATGACGGGGCTGGACCCGGCACCGCTGCTCGGCGGGCTCAACCGGTTGCTGGACAGCTCGGCCCAGCCGGCGCTGGGCAGCGCCCTGTGCTGCCGCTACCGCCCGGAGGACCGCTCCCTGGTGTGGGCGCAGGCCGGGCACCCCGCCCCGCTGCTGTTCCGCGACGGGACGGGGCGGCTGCTCGAGGCGCCCGAGGGGGTCCTGCTGGGAGCCACCTCCGGCGCCCGGTACGGCCAGGTCGCCGAGGTGTTGCACCCCGGCGACCTGCTGGTGCTGCACACCGACGGCCTGCTGCCGCGCCGCACCGGTTCCGCGACGGCCTCGGACACGGCCGCCGCGGTCCGGCACCTGCTGGAGCTCGGCCCGAGGTTCGCCCGGGCCCGTACCCCTCAGGAGTGCGTGCGCATCGTGGTGGAGGAACTCGGCGCCCCCGAGCGCGAGGACGACGCCTGCGTGCTCGTCGCCAGGTTCCACTGAGCGCCTGACCCCGTCGGCCGCCGCGCGACGACCGCACCGCACCGGGGTGCGGCGCCGGTGGTCGACGTATCGGCATGTCGATGTGTCGACATGAGGAGGACATCCGGGAGAGCCGGCTCGTTCGGCGTCGAGTCGGCTGGTCCCGCTCGGCTCCCGCTCGGCGATGTCCGCTTCGTGTGTGCGTCCGCGACGTCCGCGTCATGCGCCCTTCCGCGACGTGCGCACCCTCCACGTGCCCCGTACGGGGCCCCGCTCAGATCGCGGGTCCCCTGCGCTTCGGGCCGCTGGGCAGCGCGGTCTCGATCTCCTCACGCAGGTCCTGGATCCTGGTGAAGTCGGAGTAGCGGGCCGTCAGCCGGTACATCTCGCGCAGCCGGTCCCAGGTACGCAGCGACGAGTTCTGCCTTATGGTCAGCAGCGCCAGTCGTGCGTAGCGGTCCGCCTGCTCCGGGTCGTCGGCGATGAAGCAGGCCGAGGCCAGTGAGATGTAGTCGAAGATGTTGGACCGGTCCCGGCCCTTGCCGCGCAGTTCCAGCGCCTGCTTGGCGTGCTGCTGGGCCGTCC
The DNA here is from genome assembly GCF_055635295.1 of Streptomyces sp. NPDC111520. Lineage (NCBI taxonomy): Bacteria > Bacillati > Actinomycetota > Actinomycetes > Kitasatosporales > Streptomycetaceae > Streptomyces > Streptomyces sp. NPDC111520. Next base: position 45,243 of record NZ_JBVKBW010000018.1, read on the forward strand.
GCGCGGCCAGCGGCTCGTACTCGGCGAGGGTGCGGTACGCGAGCGCCTGCATGCCGTGCAGGTCGGCCTCGTCGAACATCTGCATCCAGCTCGGCGGGGGGACGTCCCCGCGGTCGGTGGCGAAGAGGTCCTCGGCCTTGCCCAGGGTACGGCGCATCGCCTGGCCGTACCCCATGGAGGCCTGCGCCCAGGCCTCGATGGTGCAGAGCATGGCACGGGTGCGCGGCAGGGTCTCCTGCCCGGAGCCGGACTGCGCCAGCTTCATGAGGTCCAGGGCGTCGTCCGGCCGGCCCAGGTGGACCATCTGCCGGGCGGCGCGGGAGAGCGCCTCGCCGGCCCTGGGCCGGTCGCCGCCCTCGCGGGCCGCGTGCGCCGCGATGACGAAGTACTTCTGCGCGGTGGGCTCCAGGCCCACGTCGTGGGACATCCACCCCGCCAGGACGGCGAGGTTGGCCGCCACGCCCCAGAGCCTGCGCTTGAGGTGCGGGGGGTGGTGGTAGGCGAGCATGCCGCCCACCTCGTTGAGCTGCCCGACGACCGCCTTGCGCTGCAGCCCGCCGCCGCGGGACGCGTCCCAGGCGCGGAACACCTCGACCGAGCGCTCGAGCGCCTCGATCTCCTGGGAGCCGACCGGGGCCGCCTCGTAGCGGTCGTAGGAGGCGGCGTCGACGGCGAAGGGGTCGTGGGTGGTGGGGGCGTCGGCCGCGAGCGCCGGATCGGTGTGCAGCCAGTCGTACATGGCGCTGCTGATTGCGGAACCCGCGGCAAGCGCGGCTCCCGCGCCCACCAGACCGCGTCGGTTGAGCATGAGGTCCATTCCCGTGAATTCGGTGAGGACCGCGGCTGTTCGCTCCGGTGGCCAGGGCAGTCCGTCGGCGCTGACGGACTGCTTCCTTCCCGTACGCCGATGCCGGCCGAACCCGAGATCCTCGATGGTTACGACACGGCCGAGACGCTCGGTGAACAGGGCCGCCAGCACGGTGGGCACGGGTTCGCGGGGAGATTCACCGGTGTCGATCCAGCGGCGCACGCGCGAGGTGTCCGTCGCCAGCTGCGGGTGGCCCATGGCCGCCGCCTGCCGGTTGACGAGTCGCGCGAGCTCTCCCTTGGACCATCCGGTGAGTGCGAACAGGTCCGCTAGCCGTGTGTTGGCTTCCTTGTCCATCCAAGCCCCCAGGTTCCTCGGCACTGTTGACACTAACGGCCGGTCAGCGCCGCCGCGAGCATTCGCCATGGTTCGCCAGGGTGCGCCAGATGGTCTGCCACCCGCACGCGGTGGTCAAGTAAGAACGCGCCACCCGGCCCGGCACTCGCCGGCTCGTGAACGGTCGCATATGAGCAACTTTCGAAAAACGCCGATCAGCGTTGAACAACTCGAGAGACATGTGCGTACTGGTACGCGAGGGGCGTACGGCGCGTGGACAGTTCGGACCGCCGGCCCGGACCCGCATTCCCCAGGGTGCGGGACCGGACGCCGACTCCGGCTCCGGATCCGTCCACGCGCCGGCCCCGCCACCTCGTCAAGAGCTCGTTGGCACACGAAGGGATCTGTCTCCCCATATGTATTCAGCATCGTCCTCCGTGTCCGCACCGCCCCGGCCGACCCGGATCCCGGGGTTCTCCGGGACCGGGACCGCCATACGTCCTCGCCCGGTGCTGCCCGCTCCGCGCAGGGGCGCGCCGGGGACCTCCCACCCGCTCAGCGGGAGGCTCGACTTGACCGGTCCGCAAGGCGCGCAGCTGCGTTCGGCCATCGCCTCGGTGCAGCGCATCTGTCCCGAGTTCACGCCCGTCCAGATGCTGCGCCGCAGCGGCCGCTCGGTGCTGCTGGTCGGCACCTCGGGCCGTGCCCCCGCGGTCGCCAAGTGCCTGCTGGACCACTCCCCCGCCTGGGTGGAGCGGTACCGGCACGAGATCGCCGCGTACCGGGCGTTCGTACGGCACCGGCCGCCGGTCAGGGCGCCGCGGCTGATCGCCGCCGACCCCGAGAGCTGCACACTCGTCCTGGAGCGGATGCCCGGACGGGTCGCGGCCCTGCAGCGGCACCCGTCGGAGGCCCCGCCGCGGGCGGACGTGCGGATGGCGCTCAGCGCGATCTCCCGGGTCAACATGTGGCGTCCGCCGGCCGGGGTCTTCGACGCGCCGGTCGACTACGCGGCACGGCTGTCCCGTTACCACGAGCTGGGCCTGCTCACCGACCGCGACATGGGCGACCTGCAGAAGCTGCTGCACGGACTGGCGCACGCGCAGGGCCAGTTCAACCACGGCGACGCCCTGCTCTCCAACATCCTGCTCTCCCCGGCCGGCCCGGTGCTGGTCGACTGGGAGCACGCCGGCTGGTACCTGCCCGGTTACGACCTGGCGGTGCTCTGGATGATCCTGGGCGACGACCCGGTCACCCGGCGGCAGATCAGCCAGATGGCACAGGCCGCGGGCCCGATCGCGCGGGACGCCTTCCTGGTCAACCTCATGCTGGTGGTCACCCGTGAGATCCGCACCTACGAGACGGCCGTGCAGCGCACGATGCGCAGCACCGTCCCGGCGGGTCCGGGCGCGGCCGAGGCCGGCGAGGAGCAGCGGCTGCTGCTGCGCAGGCTGCACGACGACGCGGGCCTCGCCCGGCGGGCCGTCAGGGCCGCCGTCGGAACGAGGTGATCCTCCGGCCGGTTCCCAAAGGCAGGAGGAGGAACCGGTGCGTGGTGGACGACGGAGCACCGCGGTCGCGGACCCGGGGGCCAGGGGAGAGTCCTCCGGTGCCGTCGCGGTGCCGCCCGGACGGCCGCAGGGCCGGGGCGGCACCGCCGGTGGTCCGGTCCTCTGACGCACCGCAGGCCACGGCGCCCGTGCGGGGAAAGTTCCCGCACGGGCGCTGACATGCGTAAACGGCGCTCCGAACGCACAGTTGACGGGACGTCGGACAAGGGATACCTCTGTGGTGCCGAACGGCCCCGTGCGTCACCACAGGAGGCTGCAGTGCGAGGATCCCCCCACAACGCGAGACGCCCGCGCAAGGTCGTCACCGCCGCGACGGTCAGCGTGGCCGTCGGCGCCCTGCTCTCCGCGCTGTCGCCGCTCCCCGCGGCCGGCGCGGCCCCGGAGGAGCGGGACACGACGCTCCGGCAGGCCTTCGAGGACGCCGCCGAGCGCCAACACGTGCCGGAGAGCGTGCTGATGGGCGTGGCCTATCTGGAGTCGCGCTGGGACACCCACCGCGGGCTGCCCAGCGTCACCGGCGGATACGGCCCCATGCACCTCACGGACGCCCGGACCGCGCTCAGCGACTTCCCTCGAAGGGGTGATGGTGGTGACGACCCGCGCGGCGACGTAGGACGTCCCCTCACCGACGTCGGACTACCCGCCGCGGACACCCGTGCGCTGCCCCCGTCGCTCAGCACGCTGGACCGCGCCGCCGGGCTGACCGGGCTGAGCGCCGAGGCGCTGCGGGAGGACCCGGCGGCCAACGTCGAGGGCGGCGCGGCGCTGCTGGTCCAGGCCCAGAAGTCGCTGGGCGCGCCGCTGAGTTCCGACCCCGCGCGCTGGTACGGCGCGGTCGCCCGCTACTCGGGCGCCGACGACGCCGCCACGGCCGCGGTCTTCGCCGACGACGTCTTCCAGGTGATCCGGGACGGCGCCACGCGCACCACGGAGGACGGGGAGACCCTCGTCCTGGCCGCGCACCCCGCTCTCACGCCGGACACCGGCCGGCTCCGCTCCCTGGGCCTGCGCACCGTCGCCGCGGACCGGACGGAGTGCCCGCGCACGATCGCCTGCGAGTGGGTCCCGGCCCCGTACGAGGAGTACGGCACGGGCGACTACGGAAACCACGACCTCGCCGACCGTCCGCACGACCAGAAGATCGACTACATCGTGGTGCACGACACCGAGGCCACCTGGGACACCACCCTCCAACTGGTGCGGAAGCCGGACTACCTGGCGTGGCACTACTCGATCCGCTCCTCCGACGGCCACGTCGCGCAGCACGTGCGGACCAAGGACGTCGGCTGGCACGCGGGCAACTGGTACGTCAACGCCAAGTCGGTCGGCATCGAGCACGAGGGTTTCCTCACCGATCCGGGCACCTGGTACACGGAGGCGATGTACCGGGCGTCGGCCCGGCTGGTCCGCTACCTGGCGCTGCGCTACGGCATCCCGCTGGACCGGCAGCACGTCCTGGGCCACGACGACGTCCCGGGGCCGACTCCCGCGAACATCCCGGGGATGCACACCGACCCGGGCCCGTACTGGGACTGGGCGCACTACTTCCAGCTGCTGGGGGCGCCCTTCCGGCAGACCGCCGGGCCGGGCAGCGCGCTGCTGACGATCGCCCCGGACTACGTCTCCAACCGGCCCGTCTACACGGGGTGCACGACCGCCGGCGACCCCTGCCCCTCCCGCGGTTCCACGGCCGTACGGCTGTACACCGAGCCGCGCGAGGACGCCCCGCTCGTCAGGGACGCCGGCCTGCACGGGGAGGCCCCCTCGACGACCGGGGTGAACGACACCGGGGCCCGCGCCTCGACCGGCCAGCAGTTCGCCGTGGCCGGACGGCGGGGGGACTGGACGGCGATCTGGTACCTCGGCGCGAAGGCCTGGTTCCACGACCCCCGGGGGCACCGGACCGCCCTGCCCGCCACGGGCCTGCTGGTCACGCCCAAGGACGGCCGCGCGGAGGTCCCGGTCTACGGGCGCGCCTATCCGGAGGCGTCGGCCTACCCGGCGGGCGTCCCGGTGCAGCCGGAGTCCCCGCTGCCGTACCGGCTGCTCGCGGGGCAGAGCTACGCCGTGGGCCAGGCCACGCGCGGCGAGTACTACCGGGCGGTCACCTTCGACGCGTCGCAGCACGTGGTGGTGCGGGGCGAGCAGCTCTACTACGAGATCCAGTTCGGCCACCGGGTGGCCTGGGTCAAGGCCGCGGACGTCGACCTGGGGCCCTCCTGGGCCCCGGTCAGCCCTGCTGGAACATCTCCGCGGGGAGGGGCTTGAGCAACTGGTAGAGGTCGTCGGTGATCGGGCGGTCCCAGGTCGCGATGGTGACCAGGACGCCGTCGCTGCGGTCGAACTGCGTGCAGGCGATGCGCCCCTCGGACAGCTTCACCTTGCGCACGATCAGCAGGTTGTCACCGTGCATGACCGGGGTGTCCTCGCTGCCGACGACCTCCACCGGCTCGTCGTTACCGAGGGACAGCAGCAGCTGCGCGACCTCGAAGGGGACCTGGCCCTCCTCGAGGTCGCGGGCGGGCGAGCCCTCGGGGAGGTTGCCGATCAGCATGGCGGGACCGCGGCCGCCGAAGAGGTCGTAGCGCAGGAAGATGCCCTGGCAGCTGCCGTCCTCACCGGGCAGCAGCCCGGCGCCGAGTTCGCCCGGCCAGTCGCCCGGGTCCATGGCCAGGACGTCGAATTCCGGCCCTGTGGGCGTTGCGGCGTTGCGGCGGCGGAGGAACGACATGCGCCCATCGTACGGTCCCCGGACGGCCCGCGTACCCGGGGTCGGCCGCCCGGCCCCGTCTCCGAAGTCTCGCCCGCCCCGCGGCGCTCGCCGCGCCGCCGGAGCGGTCGAGTGGCCTGGCAGGAGCACGCCTGGGCGCCTCCCGGCGGTGGCGGGTGAGCCGCTCGGACGGGAGGGCCTCAGGGCGCCAGGGCCCTGGCCAGGCCCGCCCGGTCGGTGCCGATCTTGCGATAGACGGCGGAGAGCAACCGGGTGACGCCCTCCACGTCGGTGTCCAGACCCGCGGCGATCTGCTCGTCGTCCTCGCCGCGCGCGGCCCGTGAGGCGGCCGCCCGTTCCTGGGCGGTGAGGGCGTCGGTCTCGGTCGTGCGGAGCCTTCGGGGGCGCAGTCCGGCGGCGGCGAGTTCGTCGCGGGCGCGTTCGGCGAGTGTGTCGGCGCCGCAGTGGACGGCGGTCTCCAGGCCCCGGTAGAGCTGCTCGGCCGCCTCCTGGAGCCGGGCCTCGCGGCGCAGGGCGGCGCCGTGGTCGACCAGGGCCCGGGCCAGCTCATATCCGGCGGGCGAGCGCTCCAGGTGCGCGACGGCCTCGTTCAGCAGCTTGAGCCGGTCGGGCTCCGCGGCCACCTCGGCGGAGACCCGCAGCGCCTGGCCGATCGCGGACGCCGTGCCGTACTGGCGGGCGCGCTCGACGGCGTCGGCCGCGGTGGCACGGGCCCGCTGCGGGGTCTCCCGGACCTCGGCGAGGGCGAGGTGGAGCTGCCACGGGGACCATGCGGGGTTGCGCATGCCCCGGGGGTCGAGCCGCCGGCCGCACGCCTCGAGCTGGGCGATGGCCTCGTTGACCAGGCCCCGGGCGAGCAGCAGCTCGCCGTAGACCGTCTGGGCGTCCGGGAAGGTGACGGCCGCCGGGAACGGCTCGCAGAAGTCGTACTCCTCGGCGAGGGCCGCGGCCTCGCGGACCCGGCCGCGGGCGAGCAGGATCTCGACGAGGATCGCCACCGTGTACCAGACGACGGGGGTGCCGCGGCCGACGCGGTCGGCGAGGCGCAGGCCGTCGCGGGCGAAGTCCTCGGCTTCGGCGAGCCGGCCGCGGCGGTAACGGACGTAGCCGAGCAGGGAGTAGCCGAAGGCGAGGTGGGCGCCGCGCCATCCCTGGCGCTCGTAGTCGCCGATGCCGGCGGCGAAGAGCTCCTCGGCGCGGCCGGGCCGGTCGGCGTACATGTACGTCATCGCGACCAGCACCGGGACCTCGAAGCCGAAGTCCTCGCTGGCCCAGGGCAGGCCGCCGACGAGGGCGCGGTCGGAGTGCCGCAACGCGGTCTCGGCGGTCTCGCCGCGGAGGGTGGCGTCCCAGGCGCGCAGGCCGATGATGTAGCGCTCGGTCAGGTCGCGTCCGGACAGCCGGTCGGCGAGGCGGGCCAGCCGGCGGGAGCGGGCCGGGGAGTCGGGTTCGTCGGAGCGGAAGGCGTCCCACATGAACTGCTCTTCCTGCATCCGCAGCCGGGCCCGCGCGTTGGTGGCGGTACGGGCGGCCTGGCCCACGGTGTCCGCGGCCTCGCCGAGCCGGTCGGAGTGGGCCAGTGCCTGGGAGAGCCGGTAGGTGATCGCGTCGCGCAGCGCCGGGTCGACGATCGGTTCCTCGAGCGCGGCGCGCAGGTGGTTGACGGTGGTGGCCGGCTCGGTGAGCAGGGAGGAGCAGCCCAGCTCGAAGAGGACGGACGCCCGGTCCTCGAACGGCGGCGGCTCGCGCAGCGCGCGGGCGAGGTAGCGGCGGGCCGCGTCGGGGGCGCCGGCCCGGGCGGTGTCCCGGGCGGCCTGGCGCAGCTGGGCGACGACCCAGGGGTCGCCCTCGGGGTGGGTCTCCAGCAGGTGGCGTGCGGCGGCGGAGGGGCCGAGCCCCGCGTCCACGACGGACCAGGCGGCCTGGCCGTGCAGGGCGACCCGGACGGCGTCGGGGATCGCCCGGTACACGGCGGTGGCGATGAGGGGGTGGACGAACTCCAGGACGTCGCTGCCGGTGAGGATGCGGGCCTTGCGCAGCCGGTCCGCGGCGTCGGCGGCCTCCTCGCCGCCCAGGCCCGCCACGCTCGCCGCGATGGCCGGTGAGATGGACGTGCCGAGGACGGCGGAGGCCCACGCCATGCGGACGGTGGAGGTGCCCAGGCGCTCCAGGCGGGCGATGAGTCCGCTGCCCTTGGCGGCGGCGGCGAGGTCGCGCAGGAGGTGCGCGCTGGTCTCGTCGGGCCGCAGCGCGCGGTCGAGCACCTTGGCGGTGAGCTCCACGGCCTCGAAGGGGTTGCCGGCGGTGACGGCCCAGGCCTCGCGGCAGAAGGCCTCGTCGGCGTGCTCGCCCACGGCGTCGCGGACGAGCCGGCCGATGGCGGCGGCGCTGAGCGGTTCCAGGCCGAGCGGGCGGGTCCCGGAGCGGTCCGGCAGCCCGCGGAACGCCTCGGCGTGGGCGGGGAGTTCGTCGGGGCGGTAGGCCACGACGACCAGCATCGGGAGTTCCTCGGCGCGGGGCGCGAAGGCGGCCAGCCAGCCCAGGGACTCGGGGTCGGCCCAGTGGGCGTCGTCGAGCACGAGGACCACGGGGGCGCGGCGGACGGCGATGTGGGTCAGGACCCAGTCGAGTCCGTCCGCGAGGCCCTGCGGGTCGGGGGGCGCGCCCTCGCCGTCGGTGCACAGCCCCAGGGCGGGGCCGACGATGCCGTACCAGCTGCCGAGGGTGGAGCGGAGCACCTCGTCGCCGGCTCCGGCGAGCTGGGGCTGGAGCAGCTGGCGGGCCACGTGGAAGGCGACGCCCTGCTCCTGGTCGCCGCCGCGGGCGTACAGGACGGTGCAGCCGAGGGCGGAGGCCCGGCGCCGGGTCTCCGCGAGCAGGGTGGTCTTGCCGAGGCCCGCGGGGGCCGCGAAGGCGAGGACGCCACCGCGCCGGGTGCCGCTGCGGGGGTGGTCCCCGTGGGTCCGTATGCCCGTGAGTTCCGCCAGCGCCTCGTCGACGGCCACGAGTTCGGCCTCGCGTTCGAGGAGCGGTCGCCGGGACTTCGGTGTGCGCCGCGCCATAGTGCACCCCCTGCCCCTGATCCGGCGCGCGCCGGGGGCGCACCGGTGATGCCCGGACGCCTGCCCGGTGGCTCCTCAGCGTACGCCACCAGGGACCGAGCGTGAGTGGATAAATGCGAACTGGTGACGACTGTTCACAACCGTCCGGGGAATGATCGACCCTGCTCGATCAGGTACGCCCACATGCGGGAACGCACCCCCGCGATGCCTCCGGCACATGCCCGGGCGACGGCGTCATGACGGGCCGTCGGGTGCGTGTGCCGGGAGGCGACGGGGGCGGGCGCACGGGTGGCGCCCCGCGCGCCGGGGGTGCGCCGGCGGCTCGCCTCCGCGGGCGAGGGCGGGCCGCCGGACGCACCCGTGGGGGTCCGTCAGGTGAGGTCGAACTCGCCGTCGCGGGCCCCGAGGACGAAGGCCCGCCATTCCGCCGGGGTGAAGATCAGCGAGGGCCCCTCGGGGCTCCGGCCGTCCCTCATGGCGATGTAGCCCTCGACGAAGGCGATCTGGACGTCTCCTGTGCCCTGGCTGCTCGACTGCCATGTTGCGTTGGCCAGATCAAGCTGCGGCTTCTTCCCGTTGGCCAACGGCGATCCGATCGTGCTCTCGGCCACGTCCGTTCTCCTCCCGACTCCGTCGTCCGGGCCAGCCTAGCGACCGTGCCGGGGCCCGGACAGGTCATGGGAGAACCTGCCCGGACCGGGTACCGGTTCATGCCCGCTTCACTCTCCGGGGTGCCCGGATCCGACCATCCACATGGCGAAGAACTGCGAACCGCCGCCATATGCGTGCCCGAGCGCCCGGCGTGCGCCGTCCACTTGGTGCCCGCCCGCGGTGCCGCGCACCTGGAGGGCGGCCTCGGCGAAGCGGATCATCCCCGAGGCGCCGATCGGGTTGGTGGACAGCACACCACCCGAAGGGTTGACGGGCAGGTCGCCGTCGGGCTCCGTCACCCCCGCCTCGGTGAGCTTCCACCCCTCGCCCTCCTCCGCGAAGCCGAGGTTCTCCAGCCACATCGGCTCGTACCAGGAGAACGGCACGTACATCTCGACGACGTCGATCTGCCGCCGCGGATCGGTGACGCCCGCCTGCCGGTAGACGTCCGCCGCGCAGTCGCGCCCGGCCCGCGGGCTGACGAAGTCCTTGCCCGCGAACATCGTGGGCTCGCTGCGCATCGCCCCGCCGTGCACCCAGGCCACCGGTCCCGGGGCGCGGCGCCCGCCCGCCTCGTCGGTGAGCACCATCGCGCAGGCCCCGTCGGAGGACGGGCAGGTCTCGGAGTAGCGGATCGGGTCCCAGAGCATGGGCGAGGAGCGCACCTTCTCCAGCGTGATGTCCTCCTCGTGCAGATGGGCGTACGGGTTCCGCAGCGCGTTGCGCCGGTCCTTGTACGCGACGAGCACGCCGACGGTGTCGGGAGCACCCGTGCGGCGCATGTAGGCGCGCACGTGCGGCGCGAAGAAGCCGCCCGCACCGGCCAGCAGGGGCTGCTGGAAGGGGACGGGCAGGGACAGCCCCCACATCGCGTTGGACTCGGACTGCTTCTCGAAGGCGAGGGTGAGGACCGTGCGGTGGACACGTGCCGCGACCAGGCTCGTGGCGACCAGCGCGGTGGAGCCCCCGACCGAACCCGCGGTGTGCACCCGCATCATCGGCTTGCCCACCGCGCCGAGGGCGTCGGCGAGGTACAGCTCGGGCATCATCACGCCCTCGAAGAAGTCCGGGGCCTTGCCGATGACGACCGCGTCGACGTCCGCCCAGGTCATCGACGCGTCCACCAGGGCGCGGTGGGCGGCCTCGCGGACCAGTCCCGCGATGGAGACGTCGCGCCGCGCCGAGGTGTGGTGGGTCTGGCCGACGCCGACGACCGCGACGGGCTCCCTGCCGGTCACCGTGCTCATCGGTCCTCTCCTTCCAGGACGGCGACCAGGTTCTGCTGCAGGCAGGGCCCGGACGTGGCGTGGGCGAGCGCCCGGCGGGACGCGCCGCGGTGGATGCGGGCGGCGGCCTCGCCGAGCCGGACCAGGCCGGCGGCCATCACGGGGTTCGCGGCGAGCGGTCCGCCCGAGGGGTTGACCACGACGTCGTCCCCCAGGCGGAGTGCCTTGCGGAGCACGACCTCCTGGGAGGTGAAGGGGGCGTGGAGCTCGGCGGTGTCCACGGGCGCGTCGAAGGCCCCCGCGCGTTCCGCGGCCAGCCGGGTGGAGGGCGAGTCGGTGAGGTCCCGGACCCCGAGCGAATGGGCCTCGATGCGGTGGTCCATGCCGCGGATCCAGGCGGGGCGCGCGCACAGCCGCCGCGCGGTGTCCCCGGCGGCCAGCACGACCGCGGCCGCGCCGTCGCCGACCGGCGGGCAGTCGCCCCGGCGCAGCGGCCGCACCACGTACTCCCCCTGCGGCCGGTCGCCGGACTCCTGCGCGTACGGGTTGGCGACGGCCGCCGTCCGGTTGCGGCCGGCGACGGCGCCGAGCGCGGCCTCGTCGGTGTCGCCGGCGTCGATCAGCGCCTGGGCCTGGAGCGCGGCCAGGGCGACGGAGTCGGGCCACAGCGGCGCCAGGTAGTAGGGGTCGAGCTGGCGGGTCAGCACGTCCCGCAGCCGCCCCGGTGAGGACTTGCCGTAGGAGTAGACCAGTGCGGTGTCGGCCTCACCGGTGAGCAGCTTGACCCAGGCCTCGTACAGCGCCCAGGCACCGTCGGTCTCCACGTGGGACTCGGAGATCGGCGGCCAGGCCCCGACCCCGTCGAGCGCCATGGTGAAGGAGAAGGCCCGGCCCGCCAGGTAGTCGCAGGAGCCCGAGCAGGTGAAGCCGATCTCGCCCGCGGTGAGGCCCACCCGGTCCAGCACCTCGTGCAGCACCGGCATCAGCATCTCGACCTCGGAGAGCGCGGCGCTGTCGCGCACGTGCCGGGTCTGGGCGAAGGCCACGACGGCCACCTCCCGGCGCGCCTCCCGCCTCGTCCGCGTGGTCACAGCAGCTCCTTGTAGGTGTCGTAGTCGGCGTCGGGCTCTCCGGTCGGCCGGTAGTGGTCGGGGTAGCCCCCGTCGTCGCTCCAGACGGGTTCGACGCGCAGGCCCATGCGCACCCGGTCGTACGGGATGCCGCCGATGCGGCCGTGCAGGGCGAGTCCGGCGCCGTCGAGGGCGATGTGGGCGTAGACGTACGGCACCTCGATGTCGAGGCCCCTGGCCTTGATGTTGACGATGCAGTAGGTGGTGACGGTGCCGCGCGGGCCGACCTCGACCTGCTCGTCCGTGGCGACGCCGCAGGTGGGGCAGGCGCCCCGGGGCGGGACGTAGACCTTGCGGCAGGAGGGGCAGCGCTCGCCGAGGGTGCGGCGCTCGGCCAGGCCCGCCAGGTATCGGCTCTGGGCCCGGCCGGGGGCGTAGGTGTACTCCAGGCGGGCGGGCACGGTGATGCCGGTGACGGGTTCGGCGAAGGCGCCGGTGTGCGCCGTCGCGAAGGTCTCGCCGCCGGCGTCGTCCCCGGCGGGTTCGAAGCACGCGATGTCGGTGACGGCGCCGGTGCGCAGGCCGGCCCAGCGGACGCGGACGCGCATGCCGGTGCGCACCGCCTCCGGGCCGGACGCGTCCAGGACGTGCAGCAGCGCGGTGTCGGCGCCGTCGAGGCGGACCAGGACCCAGGCGAAGGGGGTGGCCAGCGGCTGCTGCGGCCGCGGGGACGGGTTCCAGGCCCAAGTGGTCACGGTGCCGGTGGTGCCGACCTCGACGAGGTCGCGCAACTCCTCGGCGGTGACCGGGTCGTACTCGAGGGGCGGGACGAGGACGCGGCCGTCGCCGGTGCGCACGCCGAGGACGGTTCGCTCGCGCAGGCCGGTGAGGAAGGCGCTCTGCACCGGGCCGAGGGAGCGGGTGAAGGGGAACTCGACGACGAGGGGTGCGGTGAGCGGTTCGGGCATGGCGTGGTGACCTCTCGTGTCAGGCGCGGCGGTAGACGGGCGGGCGCTTCTCCCCGAAGGCCCTGGCGCCCTCCTTGGCGTCGGCGGTGGCGAAGACGGGCCAGCCGCGCTCCAGTTCGGACCTCAGTCCCTCGGCCTCGGTCATCTCCGCGGTCTCGTAGACGGAGGCCTTGACGGCCTCGACGGCCAGCGGGCCGTTGGCGTTGACCAGTGCGGCGATCTCCAGGGCCTTGTCCAGGGCGGTGCCGTCGGGGACCACGTGGCCGACCAGCCCGATCCGCTCGGCCTCGGCCGCGGTGTAGGGGCGGCCGGTGAGCAGCATCTCCAGGGCGTGCGTGCGCGGGATCTGGCGGGCGAGGCGGACGGTGGAGCCACCGATGGGGAAGAGGCCGCGGCGTACCTCGAACAGGCCGAAGACCGCGCTCTCCGCGGCGACGCGGATGTCGGTGCCCTGGAGGATCTCGGTGCCGCCCGCGACGCAGGCCCCCTCGACGGCGGCGATCACCGGCTTGCGGGGGCGGTGGTGGCGCAGCATGGCCTTCCAGTGCAGGTCGGGGTCGGCGGTGAGCCGTTCCCGGTACGGCCGGCCGGCCGTCCCGCCGTCGGCGGCGAGGGCCTTGAGGTCCATGCCCGAGCAGAAGGCCCCGCCGGCGCCGGTCAGCACCACGGAGCGGATCGCGTCGTCCCGGTCGGCCTCCACCCAGCCGTCGTGGAGGCCCACGAGCATGGGCAGGGAGAGCGCGTTGCGCGCCTCCGGCCGGTCCAGGGTCAGTACGAGTGTCGCGCCGACGCGCTCCACCGTGAGGTGTTCGGTGCCGCCCATCGCCGTCCTCCCGCGTCGCGTACCGGACCTAGAACAGGTTGCAGTAGGCGCAGGTCGAGTTCAATACTTTTCTGACTGTCAGTCAGATTCTTGCCGCGGGACCCCTTCACAGCCCCGTCGCGGGGTGCTCTGATGACCGGCTGGGAGCCGGTCGTGCAGCCGGTCCCCCGGCCCCCGGTCAGGAGGAGCGCCGTGGAGTACAACCTTGCCGACCTCTTCGAATCGGTCGCCGACACCGTGCCCGGCCGCGAGGCGCTGGTCCACCTCGACCACCCCGGCACGGGGGCCGAGCGGCGGCTGACGTACGCGCAGCTCGACGCCGCGGCCAACCGCCTCGCGCACCACCTGGCGGCCCAGGGCATCGCCCCCGGCGAGCACGTGGGCCTGCACCTCCTCAACGGTGTCGAGTACCTGCAGACCGCGCTGGCCTGCATGAAGATCCGCGCCGTCCCGGTCAACGTCAACTACCGCTACGTCGCGGACGAGCTGGCCTACCTCTACCGCGACGCCGACCTCACCGCGCTCGTCTTCGACGCCGGGTTCACCGGCCGCGTCGCGGCCGCCCTCCCCCGCACCGAACGGCTGCGCCACCTGATACGGGTGGGCGCCGCGCCCCCGGACGCGCCCGAACCCGCCGTCGCACCCGTCGGCTTCGCCGAGGCCGAGGCCTCCGGCTCCCCCGAACGCGACTTCCCGGCCCGCTCCGCGGGCGACCGCTTCGTCATCTACACCGGCGGCACGACGGGGATGCCCAAGGGCGTCATGTGGCGCCACGAGGACCTGTTCTTCTCCGGCATGGGCGGCGGCGCCCCCACCGGGGTCCCCGTCTCACGCCCCGAAGAGCTCGCCGAACGGGTCGCGGCCGGCGGGGAGGGACTGGTCTTCTTCCCCACCGCGCCGCTGATGCACGGCACCTCCACGCTGACCGCCTTCATCGGCTTCCACTACGGCCAGAAGGTCGTCGTCCACAGCAAGTACGTCCCCGAGGAGGTGCTGCGCACCATCGAGCGCGAGAGGGTCACCAGCGTCTCCCTGGTGGGCGACGCCATGCTGCGGCCGCTCGCGGACGCCTTGGGCGGGCCGCTGGCGGACACCGACGTCTCCTCGCTGTTCAGCCTCTCCAGCTCCGGCGCGATCCTCTCCGAGACCGTGCGCGCGCAGTTCCAGGCACTGGCCCCGAACTGCATGATCCTCAACAACTTCGGCTCGTCCGAGTCCGGTTTCAACGGCACCGCCACGGAGGACTCCGGCCCGCGCAGGGGCTTCCGGCTGCGCGTCAGCACGCACATCGCGGTCGTCGACCCCGGCTCCCTCAAGCCGGCCGCCCCGGGTGAACCGGGCCGCATCGCGCTGCGCGGCCACGTGCCGCTGGGCTACTACAACGACCCCGGCAAGACCGCCCGGACCTTCTTCGAACGCGACGGGGAACGGTGGGTGCTGCTGGGCGACATGGCCACCGTCGACGACGAGGGCATCGTCACCGTGCTCGGACGCGGCTCGCAGTGCATCAACACCGGTGGCGAGAAGGTCTACCCGGAGGAGGTCGAGGAAGCGCTGAAGGCCCACCCCGACGTGTACGACGCCCTGGTCGCCGGCGTGCCCGACGCGAAGTGGGGGCACCACGTCTCGGCCGTCGTCCAGCTCCGCGAGGGCGCCCCCGCGCTCTCCCTGGAGGACCTGCAGACCCACTGCCGGGCCCGCCTCGCGGGCTACAAGGTGCCGCGCAGCCTCGTCCTCACCCCCCTGATCCAGCGCTCGCCCAGCGGCAAGGCCGACTACCGCTGGGCCCGCACGGTGGCCGCGCGGGGCGCGGCCGGGGGCTGAACACCGGGCGGCACACCGGCCCGTGGCACCATGGACGGCCATGCGGCGGAGCATGGCGGACATCGCGACGGCGGCCCTGGAACGGGGCCCGTACGCCCCCAGTGGCACGCCCGGGGGCGTACGGAGCGTGGACCTGGCCGCCGGCCCCGTCGTGGCCGACCTCTGGACCGACGACGACCTCGGGTTCGTCCTCCTCCTGCACCGCAGGAGGGACGGGTTCCCCGCGACCGAGCTGTACTGGTCCACGCCGGGTCCGGACGGGCGGTGGACGCGGGCCGAGCACCTGTCCGGAGGCGCGTACGCCTGGGACCGCGCACGCGGCCCCTGGTGGGAACCGGTCCCGGACGGCGCGGCGTTCACCGTGCTCTCCTCGTCCGAGTCCCTGCTGTTCACAGGACGCGGCGGCTTCGAGGGCGAGGAGGAGGGGGCGGAACTCGTGGGCTTCAGCGAGCTGCTGGTGGGCACGCGCGTCGACCGCGTCCGGGTCGAGAGGTACGGCCTCGGACGGGCGTCGTCGTACACGGCACATTCGGTGCTGGAGAAGCCCCTGCTCTCGCCCCTCGTGCTGGTGGCCGTCCGGCCCGGCGAACGGGTGCGCCTGTCCGCGGTGGACAGGGACGGCACGGCCGGCGAGGGCCTCGAACTGCTCCCGCCGGAGGGCTGAGCGCGGTGCGGACACCTGATCGACGGGCGGCCCTGCGCGCGGGCGGTCCCGGTCCTTAAGGTGTGCCCATGACGCGTCTCGAACCCCAGCGCACCGCACTTGTCGTGATCGACCTGATGGAACGCATCGTGGAACTGCCGTTGGCGCCGCGGTCCGGTGAGGAGGTCGTGCTCGCCTCGCTCGGACTCGCGACGGCGTTCCGGGAGGCGAGGGCGCCGGTCGTGCTGGTGCGGGTGGAGCGCCCCGGCGTCGACGAGCAGCCGCCGGGCAGCGACTTGGTCGACGGGCTGGAGCGGGAGGGCGACCTCGTGGTCGTCAAGCGGACCGTGGGCGCCTTCCACGGCACCGGCCTGGACGGGCAGTTGCGGGAGCGCGGGGTCGACACCCTCGTCGTCGCCGGCATCGCGACGAACATGGGCGTCGAGTCCACGGCCCGCGCCGCGGCCGACCACGGGTACGCGCTGCACTTCGCCGAGGACGCGATGACGGCGCTCAGCGCCGCGGAGCACGAGGCCGCGGTCACGCAATCCCTCCCGCGCTTCGGGACGGTGGCCCCGGCCGCGGAGCTGGCGAAGGCACTGTGGAGCTGATCGGCGCGGGCCGCGACGCCGACGTCTACGCCCTCGACGCCGCACGGGTCCTGCGCCGCTACCGGCACGGCGGTTCCGCCCAGGAGGAGGCCCGGGTGATGGCGCACCTGGCCGGGGTGGGGTTCGCCGTGCCGCGGGTGCACGACGCGGACGGCACCGACCTCGTCATGGACCGCCTCACCGGGCCCACCATGGCGCAGGACCTGGCCCGCCGGCCCTGGCGGGCCCATGCCCACGGCCGCCTGCTCGCCGGGCTGCAGGCGTCCCTGCACGACGTCCCGGCACCCGGCTGGCTCCGCCGCCGCTTCGCCACCGGGGAGCCCGCTGCGGACCGCGTCCTCCACCTCGACCTGCACCCGGAGAACGTGATCCTCACCGCGGACGGCCCGGTGCTGATCGACTGGAGCAACGCCGCCGGCGGCGACCCCGCCGCCGACACCGCGCTGACCCTCGCCATCCTGCGCGGCGTCAGCCTGGGTCCGGCCCGCGACGCCGGGCTGCGCCTGTTCGTCGCCGGCTTCCTGCGCGCCACCGTCACCGACCCCGCCCCGCGCATGGCCGAGGCGATCGCCGCCCGCCTCGATGACCCGAACCTGCTGCCGGCCGAGGCACACCGCCTGCGGCGCCTGGCCCGCCGCGCCATGGACAGGCCGCCGGGGACCCGGCCCTGAGCGACCCCGGTCGCCCCGCGCCACGCCGCGGAGGTAGCGGTCCCCGGTCCCGAAGAACATCGCCGTCGTCGCGGCCGCGCCGATGTACCCGAACGTCCCGAGCAGCGCCTTCTTGCGGCCCGTCCGGTCGGCGACCGCCCCGGCGAGCGGCATCACCAGCACCGACAGCAGCACGGAGGCGGAGACCACGTACGTGAAGTACGCACCGGCGCGGACCGGTATCCCGAGCGGGTGGACGTGACCGTCGGGACCCGCGGCCGCGTCACGCGCACACGATCACGACGCACCCCGAAGCCAGGCCTCCCCGCAGGGCACGCGGCAACACGGCTCCCGCGCCCGGCGGCGCGGCGCTTCGCCCGCCCCGTCGCGGCCGCAATTCGTTCGCGACCGGCCGGGCGGCCGCCTAGCCTGGCGCGGTGGCGTACCAGGTGATCGTGCTCAACGGCGGCTCCAGCTCGGGCAAGTCGGGCATCGCGCGCTGTCTGCAGGCGGTGCTGCTGCCCGAGCCCTGGCTGACGTTCGGCACGGACACCCTGGTCGACGGCCTGCCCGCAGGACTGCGCGGCTCCGGAACCGGGTCCGGCGCGGGCATCGGCTTCGGGGCGGACGGGAGCGTGTCGGTGGGCGACGCCTTCAAGGCGCTGGACGAGGCCTGGACGGCCGGCATCGCCGCCATGGCGCGCGCCGGCGCCAAGGTGGTGGTCGACGAGGTGTTCCTCGGTGGCGCCGCCTCGCAGGACCGCTGGCGGCGAGCCCTGGACGGCCTGGCGGTGCTGTGGGTGGGCGTCCGCTGCCCGCCCGATGTGGCGGCGGGCCGCGAGACCGCCCGGGGCGACCGGGTGGCGGGCATGGCGGCGGCGCAGGCGGAGGCGGTGCACCGGGGCGTGGTCTACGACCTCGAAGTGGACACGTCACACACCGAGTCGATGGAGTGCGCGCGGATCGTCGCCGCTCGTGTGTCACCCATGTGACGGCTGCGACGGTGGCCGCGACGGAACGGCCGGTCCTGTGCTTTCATGGCGGCATGCGCACGAACATCTGGAACCTGGGCCCCCTGTGGCCGGGACGCCGTGCGCACCACTTCGACCAGAGCTGTCGCCGGGGCTGACCTCACCCGTCCCGGCCACCCCATGACCTGCCCCGCCCAGCCGGGGCACGTCGTGTTCCCGCTCTGGAGCCCTTCCCATGGCCCTGCACCACCGGGCGAGCGGTCCCACCCCGCTCGTCCTCCCCCAACTGCGCGCGCTCGTCGTCGGCTACGCCGCCGCCGTCGCGGCCGGTGTCCACCTCCCCGTCCACCTGTCTGACCGCCGCTGGTACACCCGGCTGCACCAGGACCCCTACGTGGACGTCTGGCTGATCACCTGGCCCGGCGACACCTCCACCGAACTCCACGACCACGCGGGCTCGCTCGGCGCCCTGAGCGTCGTCGCCGGCACCCTCACCGAGCACCGCTGGCTCCACGACGACCGGGGCCACGGCCGCATCGCGACCCGCGAACTCGCCGCGGGCGGCGGCGCGGCCTTCCCGCTCGGTCACGTCCACGACGTCGTCAACGCCTCCGCCGCGCCCGCGGTGAGCGTGCACGCGTACTCGCCGCCGCTCACGGCGATGTCGTACTACGCGGTCGACGCCGCGCGCTCCCTGCGGCGCACGCGTACCGTGCTGACGGACGAGCCGGAGCCCTCGGCGGTGCCCCGCGCCGTCCCCCTGTCACGCGGCCTGACCGTGACCGGGTCCGCGTCCACCGCCGCGTCCACGTCCGCCATCGCCCCGGAGGCCGTCCGATGAACCCGCCCACCCCCGCCAGGTCCGGCATCGACCGGATGCTCGACCGCGCCCGGGCCCGGCTGCTGCGGGTCGGGCCCGAGGCCGCGGCGGCCGAGCTCGCCGCGGGTGAGGCGCTGCTGGTCGACATCCGCCCGGCGGCGCAGCGGGCCGCGGAAGGGGGGTTCCCGGACGCGCTGGTGATCGAGCGCAACGTCCTCGAATGGCGCCTGGACCCGCTCAGCGACGCCAGGATCCCCGAGGCCACCGGCCCCGGGGTGCGCTGGATCGTGGCGTGCTCCGAGGGCTACACCTCCAGCCTCGCCGCGGCCTCCCTGCTGGACGTCGGCCTGACCCGCGCCACCGACCTGGAGGGCGGTTTCCAGGCGTGGCTGCGGGCCGGGCTGCCGGTCAGCGACGGGGCGCCGGAAGGAAGGCGCTGACCTCGGCGAGGAAGTCCGCCGGGCGTTCCCGGTGGACGAGGTGCCCCGCCTCGACGGTCACCAGCCGCGCCGCCGGCACCCGGGCCGCGACGGCCGCGATCCCGTCCTGCGGGACGTGGCTGCCCTCCCCGCCGGCGAGGACGAGGGTGGGGCAACCGATCGTCGCCAGCAGGTCCCACCAGCCCGGGTCGGGGGCGTTGCGCCAGCGGTTGACGGCCGCGATGACCCGCCAGTCGCAGGACTCGTCCCCCGCCGGGCCGGACGGCACGGCCCGCGGCGGCACCTCCGGGTCCGGCGGCACGGGCTCCTCCAGGACGAGCGCGGTCAGCCGCGGCGACCGCTGCGCGGCCACCAGGTAGGCGACGACCGCGCCCATCGAGTGCCCGGCCAGCGCCACCGGCCCGGGGCCGAGCGCGTCCAGGAACGCGGCGACGTCGTCGCGCATCGCCTCGAAGGCGTACTCGCCCGGCCAGTCGCTCGCCCCGTGGCCGCGCAGGTCGGGGGCGTACACCCGGTGGGTCGCGGCGAGGGCGGGCGCGACCGGCTGCCAGTCGGCGCCGTCCGAGCCGCGTCCGTGGAGCAGGACGAGCGGCGGCGCGTCCGGCTCGCCCCAGGTGCGGTAGGCCATCCGGATGCCGTTCACGTGCACGGTGCTGAGATCGCTCACCCGGGCGACGCTACCCGCCTGCGCGTACGTCACCCGCCCGGCCGTCGCCCGTTCCGCCGAGGGCCGATTCGTTTCGCCGTCGGCTGAGGCGGTCCGCGCCGGCGTCAGTGCGGGACGACGGCCACCGGGCAGGCCGCGTGGTGCAGCACCGCGTGCGCCACGGGGCCGAGGTGCGGGCCGACGCCGCCGGGCCGGTTGCGGCACCGCCCGACGACCAGCAGCGAGGCCCCGGCCGCCGCGTCCACCAGCGGCTGTGCGGCGTTGCCCGCGGCAACCTCCTCGGTGATCTCCACGCCGGGCGCCTCCTCACGCCACGGAAGCAGGGCGGCCTGCACCGCGTGCCGCTCCGCGGCGCAGATCTCCGCGCCGCACGTGGGGTCCATGGCCGCGGGGACGTACCCGTACGTCGGCGGGTACGACCACGCGTGGACGACCCGCAACTGCGCCCCGCGCCGCCGCGCGTCCTCCACCGCGAAGGCGATCACCTCGTCGGCGCCCTTCCGCAGGCTGAAACCGAGCACCACCGGCCGCCGGTCGTCACCGGGCTCCTCCTCCTGACCGGTGCGGACGACCACGACGGGACCCTCGGCGCGGGCCAGCGTCGTCTGCCCCACCGAGCCGAGGAGGAAGCCGCTGAGCCCGCTCAGCCCCTGCGAGCCGAGCGCCAGCAGTTCGCTGCGTCCCGCCTCCGCGACCAGCAGTTCGGCCGGCGGGGCGTCGGCCACGTCGGTCGTCACGGGCAGTTCCGGGCTGCGCTCGGCTAGCTCCCGTGCGGCGTCGCGCACGAGCGCGTCGCCGTAGGGGTGTCCCCCGGCGTGCACCAGGCGCAGCGGCACGGACCGCCGCAGCGCCTCGCCCGCCGCCCAGTGCATGGCGGCGCGGCTCTCCGGCGAGCCGTCCAGGCCCACGGTGACGGGTCGGGTCATCGGATGTGCCTCCCTCGCCTCGCCTCCACAGTAGGCGCCACCGCCCCGCCCGGCGCCCCGGCGGGGCCGGGCGGCCGCGCCGTCACACGGGCCGTGCGCGGCCCTCCCAGTACGGGTCGCGGAGCCGGCGCTTGTAGAGCTTGCCGTTGGGGTCGCGGGGCATCTCGGCGACGAAGTCCACCGACCGCGGGCGCTTGTACCCCGCCAGGCGCTCCTCGCAGTGGGCCAGGAGGGCGGCGGCCAGTTCCGGCCCGGGTGCGTGGCCGGGCGCGGGCTCCACGACGGCCTTGACCTGCTCGCCCCAGTCGTCGTGCGGGATGCCGAAGGCGGCCGCGTCGGCGACCGCGGGGTGGCTGAGGAGGGCGGCCTCGATCTCGGCGGGGTAGACGTTGACCCCGCCGGAGATGATCATGTCGATCTTGCGGTCGCGGAGGTAGAGGTAGCCGTCCTCGTCCAGGTAGCCCAGGTCCCCGACGGTGAAGAAGTCGCCGATGCGGCTCGCCCGGGTCTTGGCCTCGTCCTTGTGGTAGCGGAAGGCGGGGGTGTTCATCTTGATGTAGACGGTGCCGAGTTCGCCGGGCGGCAGGGGCTCGCCGTCGTCGTCGTGGACGGCGATCTCGCTGATCGGCCACGCCTTGCCGACCGTGCCGGGCCTCTTCAGCCACTCGGCGGCGGAGGCGAAGGTGCCGCCGCCCTCGCTGGCCGCGTAGTACTCCTCGACGCACGGCCCCCACCACTCCAGCATGGCCCGCTTGACGTGCTCGGGGCAGGGCGCGGCGCCGTGGATGGCGTGCCGCATCGAGGAGACGTCGTGACGGCGCCTGACCTCCTCCGGGAGGGCCAGCAGCCGGTGGAACTGCGTGGGAACCATGTGGGTGTGCGTACAGCGGTGGACGTCGATCAGCCGCAGCATCTCCTCGGGCGCCCACTTGTCCATCAGGACGACCGGGTGGCCGATGTGCAGGGCGGCGCCGGCGAACTGCAGCACCGCCGTGTGGTAGAGCGGCGAGCAGACGAGGTGGACGTTGCCGTCGAAGGGGCGGATGCCGAAGATGCCGAGGAAGCCGCCGAGGTACGTCTCCTCCGGCGGCCTGCCGGACAGGGCGCGCCGGATGCCGCGGGGGCGGCCGGTGGTGCCCGAGGTGTAGTTCATGACCCAGCCGGTGGTGCGCTCCTGCGGCGGGGTGCCGGGCAGGCCGGCCGTGAGCTCCGCGTACGGGCGGAAGCCCTCGATGCCCCCGGCGCCGACGGCGTAGCGGTGCGTCCCGGGCAGGCCCGCCTCGTCGGCGGCGGCCCGGGCCTGCGCGGCGAAGCGTTCGTGGGCGACGAGCACCTTGGCGCCGGAGTCGGCGACGATCCAGGCGATCTCGGGTCCCACCAGGTGGTGGTTGACCGGGACGAGGTAGAACCCGGCCTGGAAGGCGGCGAGGTAGGCCGTGAAGAACTCGGCGCCGTTCGGCAGCACGACGGCGAAGGCGTCGCCCGTCCGCAGTCCGGCCGCGCGCAGGCCGTGGACGAGGCGGTTGCTCTCCTCGTGCAGGCGCCGCGCGCTCCACCGGTCGCCGTCGGGAGCGGTGAGCACGACGCGTTCCGGGTCGGCGCCGGCCTGGGCCCAGAATCCGTTGGGGGCGCCCGATGCGGTCGAGGTCATGGGGACGCCTCCTCAACCGCGTCCGGCGATGCGGTTCATGCGGTCCAGGGCCCGCTCGAAGCCCCGGGTCAGGTCGTCGAAGACGGCCTGGACGCTGCGCACCTCGCGCATCTGGCCGACGATCTGGCCGACCGGCGTGCCGAGCAGCGGCTCCACCTCGTACTTCTGGATCCGGGTGATCGCGTCGGCGACCAGCAGGCCCTGCAGGGGCATCGGCAGCGCCGCGGGGCCGGCCGGGTCGTCCCAGGCGTCGGTCCACTCGGTGCGCAGCTGGCGGGCCGGTTTGCCGGTCAGGGCGCGCGAGCGGACGGTGTCGCCGGAGCCGGCCGCGAGGAGCTTGCGGACCAGGGCGGAGGAGGGCAGTTCGGCCTCCGTGGTGGTCAGCCACACCGAGCCGAGCCACACTCCCTGGGCGCCCAGCGCCAGTCCCGCGGCGGCCTGTTCGCCGGTGCCGATGCCGCCGGCGGCGAGCACGGGCAGCGGGTCGACGGCACGGACGACCTCGGGCACGAGCACCATGCCGCCGATCTCGCCGGTGTGCCCGCCGGCCTCGTAGCCCTGTGCGACGACGATGTCGATGCCCGCCTCCTGGTGGTGGCGGGCGTGCCGGGCGCTGCCGGCGAGGGCGGCGACGGGGACGCCCCGCTCGTGGGCGCGCCGTACGACGTCCGGGGGCGGGGAGCCGAGCGCGTTGGCGAGCAGGCCGATCGGGAAGTCGAAGGCGACGTCGAGCTGCGAGCGGGCCACCTGCTCCATCCAGCCCGTGATGCGCCAGCCCGTGGCATCGCCCGGCTCCAGCTCGGGCACCCCGTACTTGGCCAGCACCTCCCGGACGTAGTCCCGGTGCCCCTCGGGGATCATCGCCTCGACGTCCGCCTCGCTGACGCCCTCCACCTTCTTGGCCGGCATGACGACGTCCAGCCCGTAGGGGCGGCCGTCGGCGTGCGCCTCCAGCCACTCCAGGCTCCTGGCCAGCTCGTCGGGCGCGGTGTAGCGCACCGCACCGAGGACCCCCATGCCGCCGGCCCGGCTGATCGCGGCCGCGACGGCGGGGAACGGCGTGAAGCCGAAGATGGCGTGCTCGATGCCCAGCCTCTTGCTCAGCTCCGTCTCCATGGGGGCAGGATGCCCGAGCGGACCGGCCGGGGGAAGAGATTTTCTGATGCTGCGTCAGATTTTGACGAAGTCTCCGGCCCGCCGCCCGCCGTCGCGCAGGTCCCGGACGACCACCCGGCCGGGCCCCGCGGCCTCCGGGCAGTCCGGCGCGCAGGTATCGAGCGGGCCCCGCTGCCCGGTCAGGGCCCGCGCCCGGCCCGAAGTAGCCGGCGTCCAGGGTGAATTCCCACCGCGTCCCGCTGCCGGCGGCGGGCGCCGCCCACTCACGGGGCGGCGTGGCGGGCCGCAATCCCGTCAGTTCCTGCCGGAAGCGGCGGCCACCGCACCACATCTCCACCACCGTGCGCATGGTCAGCGCCGCGGCTGCGGCGGGCAGGTACCAGGCGGGGCCGAGCAGGGAGCCGAAGTACCCCGGCGCGGGCGCGTCCTGCCAGGAGTGCGGCTCGTCGAGGGTCACCGCGAGGGCGAGGTCCCCGGTGATCTCGACGAGCGGTCAGGGAACGACGGCGGCCCCGGACGGAGACGTCCGGGGCCGCCGTCGTGCCGTGTGCAACGTCGGCCGCAGGGCCTCCTCGTCGGAGACCGGTGACGACGACGGCGTGAACGCCCACAAGGGGCGAACGCGACCGGGGCGCCGCCCGATTCGGAAGGCCCCGGCGGGACGATGCCGACCACAGCCCCGCCCGACCGCTCGGGAAGCGGCCCGGACGCCTGGGCGACCCCTGTCGCCCGGCGCGGGCCGTTCCAGCCGTGCGGCAGAGCGGCGGTGCCCGGCGACGGCGGTCGGCACGGCGGTCGGCAGCCGCGGGTCGCCCTGCCCGTACCGGAAGTACGTCCCCGGCCGGGCGCAAACCCCCGCGTCGGACTCCAGGAGGGTGATCCACGACGCGTCGTACGGGTTCGCGGTCATGGCCGCAGGTCAACCGGTCGCCATGACCGCCGGCCGCCGCCCCGGTTCAGCCCTCGGAGGGGCCGAAGTAGCGGCCCTCCGCCAGGTCCTGGAGCAGACCGGGGTGCTCCGGGCGCCATCCCAGGAGTTCCTGGGTGCGCGCGCTCGACGTCGGGTTGTCGAGCGTCACGAAGCCGGACAGGAAGCCGAAGTGCTCCCCCGCGGCCTCGCGCGGCACGCTCTTGACCGGGACGTCCAGGCCGCGGCCGATCGCCTCGGCGATCTCCCGGAAGGGGATGCCCTCGTCGGCGGCCCCGTGCAGGCGCGAACCCGCCGGCGCCGCCTCCAGGGCCAGCCGGAACAGGCGCGCCGCGTCGCGGGTGTGGATCGCGGGCCAGCGGGTGGCGCCGTCCTCCACGTACGCCGCGACGCCGTTGTCGCGGGCGAAGCCGATCAGCCGCGGGACGAAGCCGTGCAGGTCGGTGGGGCCGTGCACGGAGGGGGCGAGCCGGACGACCGACGAGCGGACCCCGCGCGCGGCGAGCGCGACCGCGGCGTTCTCCGCCTCGGCACGCGGCACCGGGGGCGTGGACGGGGCGATGGCGTGGTCCTCCGTCCCGAGGATGCCCGGTGCGACGTGCGCGAGCATCAGGGTGCCGGACGTGATCACGAAGGGGCGTCCGGAGCCCGCGAGCGCCTCGCCCATCGCCTCGACGGCCCGCAGGTCGGCGGCGACCGCGCCCACGTAGTCGGAGAAGGCGTGGTCGAAGGCGAGGTGGATGACCCCGTCGGCCTCCGCCGCGCCGCGGCGCAGGGCCTCCGGGTCCTCCAGGCTGCCGCGGTGCACGCCGGCGCCCGCGGCCGTCAGGGCGGCGGCGGAACGGTCCGAGCGGGCGAGGCCGACGACCTCGTGCCCGGTCCCGAGGAGTTCGGCGACGACGGCGGTCCCGATGTGACCCGTGGCGCCGGTGACGAAAACACGCATGCTGCGATCCTTCGATGAGGTGGTGTGGTGCCGTCCCCTCGCGCGGTGCCGGCGGCGCGCTCCGGGACGGTCCCCATCGTGCGGGCCGGGAAGGCCCGCGGTCCAAGGCCCGTTCTGCACGGCGCAATACGTTCCGGGCATCACCCCAGGTGAACGGCGTGCGACGGGCTAGGCTGAGGCTATGAGCGACTCCTCTTCCGCTCCGCCGGACCTCGACCTGCGGCTGGTGCGCTACTTCACGGCCGTCGCCGAGCACCGGCACTTCGGCCGGGCCGCCGAGGCCCTCCACGTCACCCAGCCGTCCCTGAGCCGGCAGGTCCGCCGCCTCGAACAGCAGCTCGGCGCGCGTCTGCTGGACCGCACCCCGAGAGGCACCGTCCTCACCGGCGCAGGGGAGGTCTTCCTGCCCCGCGCCAAGGCGCTGCTGCGTTCCGCCGCGACCGCCGCGGCCGAGGCCCGTGCCGCCGCCCGCCCGGACGGGATCACCGTCGGCTACACCGCGGGCCTCATTGTGACCCCCGCGGTACGGGAGCTGCGCGCGCGGCACCCGGAGGCCGAGGTGCGCACCCAGCACGTGCCCTGGAACGAGGCGCGCGTGGCGTTGCTGGACCACCGGGTGGACGCCGTGGTGACCCGGATGCCGCTGCCCACCGACGGACTGCACGTGACGGCGCTCTACGACGAGCCCCGGGTGCTGGTGGTGCCGCTGGACCACCGCCTGGCGGGCAGGGAGTCGGTCACCCTCGACGACATCGCCGGCGAACCCCTGCCCCGCGTGCGGGAGTCCGATCCGTCGTGGAGCGCGTTCTGGCGCATCGACCCCCGGCCCGACGGCAGCCCCGCGCCGGACGGTCCCCTCATCGACGCCGTCGAGGACAAGTTCGAGGTGGTCGCCGCCGGGCAGGCCGTGTCCATCTCGGCGGGCGTCCGCGGCGGCCTGCGTCCCGACCTCACTGCGATCCCCCTCGAGGGCGTCGAGCCGAGCCACGTCGTGCTGGCGACCCGCGCCGGCGAGGGCAACCGGCTCGTGGCGGCGTTCGGCAGGGCGGCCCGGGCCAGGCTGACCGGCCGCCCCTGAGCCCGGTCAGTCGCGCAGGCCCAGGCGCTCACGGCAGTGGGCCCGGTCCTCGCGGCTGGCGGCCGTGTCCGGGTGGTCCGCGCCGAGGGCGCGCCCGCGTGCCTCGTACACCGCCTCGTGGAGGACCAGCGCCTCGCGCCAGTCGCCCAGCCAGCCGAGGGCCACGGCGATCTCGCGGCGGCTGACGAGCGTGTCCGGGTGGTCCACGCCCAGCACGCGGGTGCGGACCGCCGCGACGTCGCGGGCCTCGGCGAGGGCGTCCCGCCACCGGCCCAGGCGCCCGAGGCCGACCCCGAGGCCGTGCCGGGCCCGGAGGGTGTCGGGGTGGGCGGGGCCCGAGACGCGGGTGCGGAGGGCGACGAGGTCGGTGTAGAGCTCGTACGCCTCGGCGCCGAGGCCCATCCGCCCCAGGCAGATGCCCAGTTCGTGGCGGGTGGCGAGGGTGTCCGGGTGGTCGGCGCCCAGCAGGGTCGCCCGGATCGCGGCGACGTGGGCGTAGGTGGACCGGGCCTCCGGCCAGCGGCCGAGCAGCCCGAGCAGGTGGCCGACCTCGCAGCGGGTGGTGAGCGTGTCGGGATGGGCGGGGCCCAGGACGCGGGTGCGGGAGTCCGCGACCTGGGCTGCCGAGGCGTACGCCTCCTGCGTACGGCCGAGCCGCCCGAGCGTGACCGCGAGGTTGTGCCGGCAGTGGAGGGTGTCGGGGTGATCGGCGCCCTGCCGCCGTTCCCTCGCGGCGAGCACCGCGGCGTAGCCCTGGCGGGCCTCCTCGTGACGGCCGAGGCGCCCGAGGACGTAGGCGGCCTCCTGGCGGGCGGCGAGCGTGCCGGGGTGGTCCTCGCCCAGTGCCCGCGCCCGGACCGCCGCCACCTCCTCGTACGCGCGCAGCGCCTCGGCGTGGCGGCCGCCGCGGCTGAGGCACAGGGCGAGTTCGTAGCGGCTGGTGAGCGTGTCGGGATGGGTGGCGCCGAGCAGCCGCTCGCGCTCCTCGGCGACGGCGCGGTGCGACCGCTCGGCCTCGGACCAGCGGCCCAGCCGGGCGAGTCCGACGGCTGCCGTGTGCCGGCCCGCCAGCGCCCCGCTGCCGTGCACGCTGGGCGCCCCCGACTGCAGCTCCAGCCGGCGCGCCCAGGACGGCAGCCCGGGCTCGGGGCGGATCCCTGCCGGGCCGCCCGAGCCGCCGTGGGCCCCGTGACCGCCGTGCGCCCCGTGACCGCCGTGCGCCCCGTCCCGGAGCGTCTTGAGCCGGCCGGCCACGTCGGCGGCGCTCTGCGGGCGGTCCTCCGGGCTCTTGGCGAGCAGGTCGAGGACGAGTCGCTCCAGTTCCCCCGGCAGGTCGGGCCGGTGCTCGCGCGGCGGCCGGGGCGGGGTGTCGCGGTGGCCGACCAGGACGGCCCAGGTGTCGTCGAGGTCGAAGGGCGGGGCTCCGGTGGCGATCTCGTAGAGCACGCACCCCAGCGAGTACAGGTCGCTGCGGTGGTCGATCCCCTCCTCGCCGCCGATCTGCTCCGGTGACATGTAGTGCGGGGTGCCCATCGCGACCCCGCTGCCCGTCAGCCGCGAGGTGAAGCCGATGTCGTGGCCGAGCCGGGCGATGCCGAAGTCGCAGATCTTGACGTCCCCGTCCGCGAGCCGCATGACGTTCGCCGGCTTCAGGTCGCGGTGCACGATGCCCCGCGCGTGGGTGTACGCGAGGGCCGCCGCGATCTGCGCGGCGATGTCGGTGACGTCCGGCAGGGGCAGCGGGCGGCCCTCGTTGTCGCCGAGCAACTGCCGCAGGTTGCGGCCGTCCAGCAGCTCCATGACGAGGAAGAGCACGCCCTCGCTCTCGCCGAAGTCGTGGACGACCGTGATGCCGCGGTGCTGGAGCGCCGCCGCGACCCGGGCCTCCCTGCGGAACCGTTCACGCAGCACCCGGTGCACGGACGGGTCGAGGGAAGGGCTCGTCGGCTTCAGGCACTTGACCGCGACCTCCCGGCCCAGCGACTCGTCCAGCGCCTTCCAGACCTCGCCCATGCCGCCGCGCCCGATGCGCTCCCGCATCCGGTAGCGCTCGCGCAGCAGTGTTCCCCCGTCGTACCGACCCGCCGTCATGGTGTACGCCGCCCCGCCCCCGGTCGTCCGCCTCTCCCCGCACCCAGTATGACCGCGGGGGGCACGGTTGGGGACCCGCCGTTACCCCCGGGAACGTGCCTGCTCGCGCAGCCGGTGGGCGGACGGGTGGGTGCCGGGGCCGAGCCGTCCGACCGCCTTGAGGATGTGCCCGGGCGGCAGCTGCCAGCGCACGTAGGAGGGGATCGTGCGCAGCAGCAGGCCCGTGCCGCGCAGCCGTCGCCCGGTGACGGGGACGGCGGGGGCGGGGCGCCCGTACAGCTCGTGGGCGAAGGGCGGCAGCGCCGCGTAGGCCAGTGCGGTGGCCCGGCCCCAGACGGCGAACCGCAGGGGCAGCAGCACCCGGGGCACGGGCGGCCCCTGCAGGAAGGCGTAGACCTCGTGGGCCTCGGGGCCGGCGGCCAGTTCGGGCCGCACCTTCTCGAAGTACCCGGCGAGCGACCCGGTGTCGTCGGGGACCTCCGCCGGGTCCAGGCCCACCAGTCGTGCGGCTTCCCGCTGTTCGGCGACGTAGGCGTCGGCCTGCGCGTCGGAGAGCGGGAAGCCGGAGCGCCGCGCGACCTCCAGGTACGAGTCGATCTCCGCGCAGTGCACCCACAGCAGCAGGTCGGGGTCGTCGACGGGCAGGCGCTCGCCGCTGTCCGGGTCCGTGACGGACAGCCGGCGGTGGATGCCGCGCACCTTGGCCCCGGCCCGCTCGGCCTCCAGGGTGGTGCCGTAGGTGATCGTGCCGACGAAGTCGGCGGTGCGCAGCAGGCGGCCCCACGCGTCCCGACGGAAGTCCGAGTTCTGCGTGACGCCGCGCACCGCGCGCGGGTGCAGCGCCTGCAGGTACAGCGCCCGTACGCCGGCGATCCACATCATGGGGTCGCCGTGCATCTGCCAGGTGACCGAGGCGGGTCCGAAGAGCCCGGGGTCGGCGTCGCGCATCGCAGCCTCCTGTCGCCGTGCCACCACGGCCGCCCCGCCCGTGACCGGGACGGCGCCCTGCGGCCTGGTGCCCGCAGCGCCGAGCATAGGGCCGCGCGGCACGCCGGGTCTGCCCCGCGCGGTCCGCCGGCGGTGGAGCCTCAGCGGGCGGGCGCGGCACCGGCCGGCTTGTGGGAGCGCCTGCGCTCGATGAGGGCCAGGCTGACCGCGCCGAGCACCATCAGGGCCACTCCCGTCACGATCTGGTTGAGGGGCGCGAGACCGGCGCCCGGGTCGCCGAAGTAGCCGAAGACGAAGGGCGAGACGATCAGGCAGGCGCCGCACACGATGGTGATGACGTCGCTGCCGGGCCCCCGGGTCCTGGCCACCCGCGCGATCGCGTTGAGCAGGACGATCGTCGAGAAGACGAGGTCGACGATCCGCACGTCGTTGCCGATGGGCGTGTCGGGGTACGCCAGCGCCCAGCCGGCGGCGAACACCCATCCGCCGATCAGCAGCAGGGGCGCCGTGAACAGCGAGTCGCGGATGTCGGCCGGTGGGGTCTGGGCGTGGCCCGCCGTCTGGATCCTGGTGCTGGGACGCTGAGTCAGGGACATCGTGCCCTCCCGCGGTGGGAGCCGCGTCGCCCGGCGCCCGGCGCGTTCCGCACGGCACCTGTCGGCGGGGGACACACCGCGTCCGCTCCGGGCGACAGGCCGGAGTGTGGACCTCTCCCATTTTAGGTACGTGGGGCCGGGCGTCCTGTTCGGCGGTCGCCCGCCCCCGAGGAGCGCGGGCGGGTGCCGGGCCGGTTCAGGCCCACAGCGCCTGGGCCACGGCGGCCCCGGTGAAGGCGGCGCCGATGCCGGCGACCACACTGGCGACGACGTTCGCCACGGCGAAGAACCGCGCCCCCGTCCCGGCCAGCCGCAGGGTCTCGTAGGAGAAGGTCGAGTAGGTGGTGAGCGCCCCGCAGAACCCCGTGCCGACCAGGAGCTGCACCGAGTGGGAGGCCGCGTCGTAGGTGACGGCGCCGGCCAGCAGGCCGAGGACGAGGCAGCCGACCACGTTGACCGTGAACGTGCCCCACGGGAAGACCGTGTCGTGCCGGGCCTGGACGGCACGGTCCGTGAGGTAGCGCAGCGGCGCCCCGACCGCGGCCCCGGCGATGACGAGCAGCCAGTTCACCCGTGGTTCCCCCGTCCCACGTAGCGGATGACCTCGACCTCGTCGAGGGTGACCAGCCCTTCGGTGACCAGTTCGTCGAGCTGCGGCCGGAACGCCCGGATGCGCTCCTCGTGGTCGACGATGACGACGGCCACCGGAAGGTTGTCGGTCAGCGACAGCAGCCGGCTGGTGTGGATCAGTGAGGAGGCGCCGAAGCCCTCGACCCCGTGGAAGACGCTGGCCCCGGCCAGGCCCGCGTCGTGGGCGCGGCGGGTGATCTCGGAGCACAACGGCTTGTGGTGCCAGGTGTCGTTGTCGCCGATCAGGATCGTCAGCCGCAGAGCGGTGCCGTGCAGCCGTGTCATGTCTGCCTCCATCCGAGAAGGCGTCGGGCCGTGTGCGCCGCACCCCACACCGCGGCCAGCGCGATCAGCGGCGTGGCGGCGAGGTACGCCAGTCCGGCCCCGGCGTGACCGCCCTGGACCAGGCCGTGGATGTCGACGGCGTACGTGGAGAAGGTGGTGAAGCCCCCGAGGACGCCCGTGCCGAAGAACGGGCGGACGAGCCGGTGCGCGGCCCACACCTCGGTGATGGCCACCATGAACGCGCCGATCACGGCGCAGCCGAGCGCGTTGACGCCGAGGGTGGTCCACGGGAAGCCGCCGGCAGCGGTGGGCCAGACCAGGGCCGCGCCGTAGCGCGCGCAGGCCCCGAGCACGCCTCCGGCCGCGACCACGGCGACGACGGGCGCCTGCTCCCGCATCCGCGCGGGTCGCGGCGGCAGGGGCGGCGGGGACTCGGCGTCGGGGGAGGCTGGGTCGCTCATCGCGGGGTGGGGGCCGGTGAGGTCATGCGTCTCCTACTCGTGAGGCGTCCTGATCGGGCGCGTTCCGTCACAAGTAGGGACCGTTGGCGGCGTCCTCACCGCGGTTCGGGTACGGCGGGCCCCACCGCCGCGCGGCGGTCACGAGGGACCACCGCTGGCTCCAGCATACTCCGGGGTTCCCTGCGCCGTGATCCGCTCCGGGTGGCACCCTGGGGGCGTCGAACCGGACGAGGGGGGTGCGGCGATGATGGCCGGCCGGGACGTGGTGGAGATCCTGGACCTGCTGCGGGGGGCCGGCACGGAGGTCTGGGTCGGCGGGGGCTGGGGGATCGACGCCCTGCTCGGGAGACGGACCCGCGACCACCGGGACCTGGACCTGATGCACCGCCACGAGCAGGAGGACGCCGTCGTCGCGGCGCTGGCCGCGGCCGGCTTCGCCGAGTCGCTCGACTGGCGGCCGGTGCGCTTCGTCGTCACCGATCCCCGGGGCCGCGAGATCGACCTGCACCCCCTGGTGTTCGCCGCGGACGGGAGCGCGGAGCAGGCCTCGCCGGGGCCGGGGCGCCCGTTCGTCTACCCGGCCGCCTGCTTCGTCACCGGCGAGGTCGAACGGACCCCCGTCCCCTGCCTGTCGGCCGAGCAGCAGGTGTACTTCCACCAGGGGTACGAGCCGGCCGACCGGGACCGCCACGACATGCGCCGGCTGCGCGAGGCGTTCGGGATCGCCACGCACTTCTGATCAGGCGGTGAGCGGCGTCAGGAAGATCCACACGTGGCCGAAGGGATCGCGGATCATCGACTGCCGCGCCCCGTAGGGCATGTCGGCCGGGGCCGTGAGCAGTTCGGCGCCGGCGGCCACCGCGCGGCCGGTCAGGGCGTCCACGTCCGGCACGTAGACGTGCAGGACGACGGAGGGTGCGGCCCCGGCGGGCGGCGGGGCCTCGGTGTCGCCGAGCATGAGGGTGGAGCCGTGGATCGTGATCTCGGCGTGCACGATCCGCCCGTCGTCGCCTTCGAGCCGGAAGGACTCCTGCGCTCCGAACGCGGCGGCGTAGAACGTGATCGCCTCGGCGGCCCCGTCGACCAACGCGTGCGGGATGACGGCGTACTTGTACTGCTCGGGGATCTCCATGCGCCGCACGCTAGGC
Source organism: Streptomyces sp. NPDC111520 (assembly GCF_055635295.1). Taxonomy (NCBI): domain Bacteria; kingdom Bacillati; phylum Actinomycetota; class Actinomycetes; order Kitasatosporales; family Streptomycetaceae; genus Streptomyces; species Streptomyces sp. NPDC111520. The sequence goes on from NZ_JBVKBW010000018.1 coordinate 77,919, forward strand.
CCGCCCGGGGCGGGCGGGCATCGAGCGCAGGTCCCGTCGTGCCCCTGCCGGTGGTCGTAGGACCGCGTGGCGGTGCGACCGTGTCCTGCTCCGGGAACGCGCCCGGCCCCGCGACGGGTCGCCTGCTCACCTGCGCACGCGCGGCATGCCCAGCCCGATCCAGGAGATGATCTCGCGCTGGATCTCGTTGTTGCCGCCGCCGAAGGTGAAGATGACGGCGCTGCGGTAGCCGCGTTCCAGCTCGCCGTGGAGGACGGCGCCCGCGGAGCCCTCCTTCATGGGGCCGAGGGCGCCGGTGATCTCCATCAGCCAGGCGTACGCGTCGCGACGCGCCTCGGAGCCGTAGACCTTGACGGCCGAGGCGTCGTGGGGGGTCAGGGTGCCGCGCTGGAGGGCGTCGACCATCTGCCAGTTGAGCAGCTTCATGGCGTCCAGGCGGACGTGCACGCGGGCGAGGCGGCCACGGACCCAGGAGAGGTCGATGACCCGGCGGCCGTCGGCCAGTTTGGTGTCGGCCGCCCAGCGGCGCACGTCGTGGAAGGCGCGGATCGCCATGGTGCCGTGGGCGGCGAGGGTGACGCGTTCGTGGTTGAGCTGGGTGGTGATCAGCCGCCAGCCCTGGTTCTCCTCGCCGACGCGGCGGTCGACCGGGACGCGGACGTCCTCGTAGTGGCTCGCGGTGGTGTCGTGCGAGGCCAGGGTGTTGATGATCGTCCAGGAGTAGCCGGGGTCGCCGGTCGGCACCAGGAGGATGGAGATGCCCTTGTGGGGCGGGGCGCCGGGGTCGGTGCGGACGGCGAGCCAGACCCAGTCGGCGGTGTCGCCGTTGGTGGTCCAGATCTTCTGGCCGTTGACGACATAGGCGTCGCCCTCCCGCACGGCGCGGGTGCGCAGCGCCGCCAGGTCCGTTCCGGCGTCGGGCTCCGAGTAGCCGATGGCGAAGTCGATCTCCCCGGAGAGGATGCGCGGCAGGAAGTACGCCTTCTGCTCCTCGGTGCCGAACTGCATGATCGTGGGGCCGACGGTGTTGAGCGCCATGAGCGGCAGCGGGACGCCCGCCTGCGCGGCCTCGTCGAAGAAGACGAACTGCTCCATCGGGGTCATGCCGCGGCCGCCGTACTCCTTCGGCCAGCCGACGCCGAGCCAGCCGTCGCAGCCGAGCCGCCGTACGGTGTCGCGGTAGAAGCGCTTGGCGGCGGCCCGGTCGAAGTGGCGTGCGTAGGCGTTGTCGGGCACCAGTCCGGCGAAGTACGACCTGAGTTCGGCGCGCAGCCGCTGCTGCTCCGGTGTGTGGTCCAGGTGCACGGCCCCTCCCGAGGTCCGGTCGCGTCCCTGAGCGACGACGGCGCAAGAGTAGAACGCGTTACAGAAATTCGGAAGGGCCGTGACCGGCTTCAGCGTTGGGGCACGAAGCGCACCGGCAGCCCCGGGACGGCCTGCGCGGCCGCGGCCAGGCCGCGCTCGGGGACGACGCCGACCACCGGGTAGCCGCCGGTGGTGGGCGCATCGGCGAGGAAGACCACCGGCCTGCCGTCCGGCGGCACTTGGACGGCGCCCACCACCATGCCCTCGCTCGGCAGTTCCCCGGGGACGGCCCGCTCCAGCGCGGGGCCCGTGGTGCGCAGCGCGATGCGGTTGCTGCGGTCCGACACCTGGAAGCGGCCGGCCGCGAGGGTACGGACGGCGGCGGCCGTGAACCAGTCGTCCCGCGGCCCGAGCCGCAGCGGCAGCACGAGTTCCCGCGGCGGACCGGCGTGCGGGGCCGGTTCCGCGTGGACGGGGAGCCCGGGCGCCGGGCCCAGCGGCAGCACGTCACCGTCCCTGAGCGGTGCGGGCCCCAGCCCCGACAGCAGGTCGGTGGAGCGGCTGCCGAGCACCGCGGGCACGGCCACGCCGCCGCCGACCGCGAGGTAGCTGCGCACCCCCCGTGTGGCGGGCCCCACGTCGAGCACGGCCCCGGCCGGCAGCCGCACGGCGGTGCCCCAGGGCGCGGGGCGGCCGTCGAGCAGGACCGGTGCCGGGGCGCCGGTGACGGCGACGACGGCCGGACGGGCGGCCCGCACGGCCACCCCGGTGAGCGTGGTCTCCAGCGTCGCGGCGTCGTCGCCGTTGCCCACCAGGCGGTTGGCCAGCCGGTGCGCCGGGCGGTCCAGGGCCCCGGAACGGGCGACGCCGAGGGCGGCGTGACCGTACCGCCCGAGGTCCTGGACGGTGGTCAGCGCACCGGCCCGGACGATCCGCAGCTCGCCCCCGCTCATGCGCCCGCCCCCTCGGACGCGGGGACGAAGCGCACGCGGGTGCCGGGGGCGAGCAGCGCGGCCGGCTCCCTTTCCAGGTCCCACAGGCGGACGGACGTGGTGCCGATCAGCTGCCAGCCGCCCGGTGAACTCCTCGGGTAGATGCCGGTGTAGGGGCCCGCGACGGCCACCGAGCCGGCCGGCACCGAGGTGCGCGGCTCGGCCCGGCGCGGCACGCCGTACCGCTCGCCCAGTCCGGTCATGTAGGCGAAGCCCGGGGCGAACCCGCAGAAGGCAACCCGGTGTTCGGTGCCGCTGTGCACCCGGGCCACGTCCTCCGCCGCGACGCCCCAGCGTTCGGCCACCACCGCCAGGTCGGGGCCGTCGTAACGGACGGGGACCTCCACGAGCGGCCCGGTGGCCGCCGGACGGGCGGTGACGGACCAGCCGCGCAACTCGGCGCGCAGCGCCGCCGCGTCCGGCACCCCGTACAGCAGCACGGTCCGCTCGCCGGGGACGATCTCGCGCACCGGGACGAGGGTGCCCTCGCCGCGGCGGCGCAGCAGCTCGGCGTGCCAGGACCGCGCCTCCTCGGGGGTGGCCAGGTCGATCAGGAGCGCGTCCTCCCCGACGTCAAGGACCCTCATGCGAACGCCGCCAGCCGCACGCCCGCGTCCTCGAGCGCGGCCCGTACCCGCAGGGCCGTGGCCACCGCGTCCGGGGAGTCGCCGTGCAGGCACAGCGACCGCGCCCGCACGGTCACCCGCTCACCGGTCAGGGCCGTGGCGACGCCGTCGCGGGCGAGGGCGACCGCCTGCCGGGTGACCTCGTGGGGGTCGGCGATGAGCGCGCCCGTGGTGCCGCGGGGGACGAGCGTGCCGGCGGCGGTGTAGGCGCGGTCGGCGAAGGCCTCCCCCACCACGTCGAGCCCGGCCTCCCGGGCTGCGCGTTCCATGGCGGAGCCGGGCAGGCACAGCACCGGCAGGGCCGGGTCCGCCCGCCGGGTGCCCGCGGCGACGGCGGCGGCCTGCTCGTCGTCGACGACGACCTTGTTGTAGAGGGCCCCGTGCGGTTTCACGTACGCCACCTGGGCCCCGGCGGCGCGGGCGAAGACCTCCAGCGCGCCGATCTGGTACGTGATCTCGTCGGCGAGTTCGTCCGCGGGCACCTCCATCGCCCGCCGGCCGAACCCCGCGAGGTCGCGGTAGGAGACCTGGGCGCCGATGCGCACCCCGCGCGCGGCAGCGGTGTCGCAGACCCGGCGCATGATGCCGGGGTCGCCCGCGTGGAAGCCGCAGGCGACGTTGGCGCTGGTGACAACGGACAGCAGGGCGTCGTCGTCGGTGAGGACCCAGCGTCCGTAGCCCTCCCCGAGGTCCGCGTTGAGGTCGATCACGAGGTCGGTCATCGGTACGGCGAACTCCTCGGGAAGGGCCGCGTCCGGTCGGGCGACGCGAGCTGCGGTGTCCGGCGGGCCGGGGCGAACGCTTCCCGGCGTCCGATCACCGTAGATTCTTGTTGAACAATCCGACAAGAGCCCCGTTGTCTTCTCCTCCGCTCTCGGATTGACTGGGCCCGCGCCGCGGGTCCGCGGCGCGCCCACGGCGCGAGAGGGGCGGGGACGATGGCGGCCGAGGTGGATCCGGCGGTCCTCGCGGGCGACCGCGCGCTGCTGGCCCGCTCCAGCACCGCCGACCGGGTCGCCGCGGTGCTGCGCACCCGGATCTCCGAGGGCCGTCTGCCGCCGGGCGGCAAGCTCGCCGAGGACGTCGTCGCCGGGGCGCTCGGCGTGTCCCGCAACACCCTCCGTGAGGCGTTCCGGCTGCTGACGCACGAGAAGCTGCTGGTGCACGAACTCAACCGCGGGGTCTTCGTCCGGGTGCTGACGGCCGCGGACGTCGCCGACATCTACCGGGTGCGCCGGGTGGTCGAGTGCTCCGTGATCCGCGGCCTCGGGGCCGGGCCGTACGACCTGTCCGCGGCCGCGGACGCCGTGACGGAGGGCGAACGGGCCGCCGGCGGCGCGCGGTGGGTGGAGCTCGGCACCGCCGACATCCACTTCCACCAGGCGCTGGTCGACCTGGCGCGCAGCACCCGGCTGACCGGGCTGATGACCGGCGTGCTCGCCGAACTCCGGCTCGCCTTCCACACGATGGACGACCCCCGGGAGTTCCACGAGCCCTATCTGGACGGCAACCGGGAGATCCTGGCCGCCCTGGAGGCGGCCGACCCGGCGGGGGCGGAGCTGCTGCTGACCTCCTACCTCGACCGCGCCGAGGCGCAGCTGCTCGGGCGCCGCGCGCCGCTCGTCCCGGACGGGGGCCGGCCTTAGGCCTTGTGCGGGCGGGCCCTGCGGCGTCCCCGGGGGAAGGCTGGTGACGACACGGACCAGGGCCTGTGCACGGTGCACAGGAGACTCGTCGGTCATCGGGACTGCCCACGGCCCGGCAGATTTGTAGTCTGATGTGACAGCGCAGCACCGCCAGACCCTGCCTTTGGACGGAGCCGTTCCATGAAGATGCTGATCAATGTCCCGGAAACCGTGGTGGCCGACGCGCTGCGGGGGTTCGCGGCCGCGCATCCGGAGCTGACCGTGGACGTGGAGAACCGGGTGGTCGTGCGCCGGGACGCGCCGGTCGCGGGCAAGGTCGCACTGCTCTCCGGGGGCGGTTCGGGGCACGAGCCGCTGCACGGCGGGTTCGTGGGACGCGGGATGCTCGACGCGGCGTGCCCCGGCGAGGTGTTCACCTCGCCCGTCCCCGACCAGATGGTGCGGGCGGCCGCGGCGGTGGACAGCGGGGCCGGGGTGCTGTTCATCGTCAAGAACTACACCGGTGACGTGCTGAACTTCGACATGGCCGCCGAGCTGGCCGAGGACGAGGGGATCATGGTCGGCAGGGTCCTGGTCAACGACGACGTGGCCGTGACCGACAGCCTCTACACCGCGGGGCGGCGCGGCACCGGCGCCACGCTCTTCGTGGAGAAGATCGCGGGCGCGCTGGCCGAGGAGGGGGCGCCGCTGGAGCGCGTCCAGGCCGTCGCGCGGCGCGTGAACGAGCTCTCGCGGAGCTTCGGGGTGGCGCTGACCGCGGTCAGCACACCGGCCAAGGGCGCGCCCACCTTCGACCTCCCGGCGGGGGAACTGGAGCTGGGCATCGGCATCCACGGCGAGCCGGGCCGGGAGCGGCGGGCGATGATGACCTCGGCGGAGGTCGCGGAGTTCGCCGTCGACGCCGTCCTGGACGACCTCCGCCCGGACGGTCCGGTGCTGCTCCTGGTGAACGGCATGGGCGGGACGCCGCTGCTGGAGCTGTACGGGTTCAACGCCGAGGTGCACCGGGTGCTCGGGGAGCGCGGCGTGACGGTGGCCCGCACACTGGTCGGCAACTACGTGACGTCGCTGGACATGGCGGGCGCGTCGGTGTCCGTGTGCCAGGTGGACGAGGAAATGCTGCGGTTGTGGGACGCGCCGGTGAGCACGCCGGCCCTGCGCTGGGGCGCCTGAGCGAGATCAAGGAGCGGGAGAGATGAGCGAGGCATCGTCCACCGGAGCGGGCCAGGTGATCGACACGGCCTTCCTCCGCCGCTGGTTCACCGCCGCGGCCTCGGTGATCGAGCGGGAGGCGGACCGGCTGACGGAGCTGGACTCCCCCATCGGGGACGCCGACCACGGCGCGAACATGCGGCGCGGCTTCATCGCGGCGCGCACCGCGGTGGAGAAGGAGCCGCCGGACTCCCCGGGCGGCGTGCTGGTGCTGGTGGGCCGGCAGCTGATCAGTACGGTGGGCGGCGCCTCGGGCCCCTTGTACGGGACGCTGCTGCGCAAGACGGGCAAGGCCCTGGGCGACGCGCACCAGGTGGCGCCCGAGCAGTTCGCGCAGGCGCTGCGGGAGGGGGTCGACGGCGTGGCCCAGCTGGGCGGCGCGGCCCAGGGCGACAAGACGATGCTGGACGCGCTGGCGCCGGCCGTGGAGGCGCTGTCGTTCGCCCTCGACAAGGGTGCCGGGCTCGCGGAGGCGCTGGCGGCCGCCGCCATCGCCGCCGACGAGGGCGCGCTGGCGACGGTGCCGATGCAGGCCCGCAAGGGACGGGCGAGCTACCTCGGGGAGCGGAGCATCGGGCACCAGGATCCGGGAGCGGCCTCATCGGCGCTCCTGCTGGGGGCCCTGGCCGGCGCCGCCCGGGAGGGCGCCGCATGACGGTCGCCTTGGTGCTGGTGTCGCACAGCGCCCAGGTGGCGGAGACGGTGGCCCGTATGGCGAAGGGTCTGAGCGGTGGCGGCGCCAAGGTTCCGGTGGCCGCCGCCGGCGGTGCGCCGGACGGCGGGCTCGGCACCGACGCCTCCAAGATCGTCGCCGCCGCGCGCTCGGTGGACGAGGGCGACGGTGTCGCCGTCCTCGCCGACCTGGGCAGCGCCGTCCTCACGGTGAAGACGCTGCTGGCCGACGAGGACGAGCTCCCGCCCGGCACCCGGCTGGTGGACGCGCCGTTCGTCGAGGGCGCGGTGGCCGCGGTGGTCACCGCGTCCGCGGGCGGCGACCTGGACGCGGTGGCCGCGGCGGCCCAGGACGCGTACACGTACCGCAAGGCCTGAGCGGCGCCGCGGCCGCCGGCGGGGTCAGCCCCGGCGGGCGCCGGTGCCGTACCGGCGCTCGAAGCGCTCGACGCGGCCGGCGGTGTCCAGCACGCGGGCATTGCCGGTGTAGAACGGGTGGCTCGCGGAGGAGATCTCCACGTCGACCACCGGGTAGGTGTTCCCGTCCTCCCAGACGACGGTCTTCTCGCTGGTCATCGTGGAGCGGGTGAGGAAGGCGTGGTCCGCGGCGCGGTCGCGGAAGACGACCGGGCGGTAGGCGGGGTGGATCGTGTGCTGCACGGTGGGCTCCAGTCTGCGGGAGGGACGGGGGGCGTCGGCCTTCGCCGGTGTCAGCGCTCCTCGCGGAACGGCACGTGACGGCCGACGGCCGGGTCGTACTTGCTCAGGACCATGCGGTCCGGGTCGTTGCGCCGGTTCTTGCGGGTCACGTAGGCCGTGCCGGTGCCGGCGGTCGACCGGAGCGTGATCACCGGGCGCTGTTCACTGCGTGCCATGCGGGGACCTCCAGCGTCCACAATGGTTTTCATTTTCTTCCGACGTGGGCTTCAACGCGGGGGCCGTCGCGTCCATTCCCGCCGTCGTCCGCCCGGTGCGGGGAAGATGGAGGAGGGGTGTCCCGCACCGGCGACAGGAGGGCTGGCACCCATGGCCCGCGGCCCGAACAAGCACCCGGCGGTGCCCCCGCTCGCGCTGTCCCGCGGGGCGCTGTGCTTCCTGGCGTCGGCCTACCTGCTGATCGCCGTGTGCATGGTCCTCGACCTGACCTCGGGCCCGCGCACGACCCTCGCCCCCGTCCTGGCGGCGCTGCCGGTGCTCGCCGGTGCGCACTCCCGCCGCGCCCGCGGCCCGCTGGTGGCGGGCGCGCTCGCGATCGGCCTGGTCTTCGTGCTCGCGGCGGCGAACCACGGTGTGCCGGCCCTGGTCCACGTGGCCTCCGCGATCACCGTGCTCGCGGTGACCTTCACCAGCACCGGCGCCGTCGTCCTGATCACCGGGCGGGAGCGGGAGCTGGCCCGGGTGCGCGGCGTCGCCGAGGCGGCGCAGAGCGCCCTGCTGCGTCCGCCGCCGCCCCGGATCGGCCCGCTGCGCGTCGCGGTGCGCTACGTGGCGGCGGAGGCGGAGGCCCGCATCGGGGGCGACCTGTACGAGGTGGTGCGGACCGACCACGGGGTGCGGGTGCTGCTCGGCGACGTACGCGGCAAGGGGCTGGCCGCCGTGGAGACCGCCGCCGACGTGCTCGGCGTCTTCCGGGACGCGGCCCGCTCCGAACCGGCACTGGCCTCGGTGGCCGCCCGGCTGGACGGCGCGCTCACCCGCAGCGGCGGCAGCGAGGACTTCGTCACCGCCGTACTGCTGGCCGTCCCGGAGGACGGGGACTCCGCCGTGCTGGTCAACTGCGGCCACCCGCCGCCCCTGCTGCGGCGGCACGGCACCGTGACCGAGCTGGCGGCCGAGACCCCGGCGGCGCCGCTCGGGCTGCTCGCCCTGACCGGCGACCGCTACCGCGCACAGACGGTCCCCTTCCACCGCGGCGACCTGCTGCTGTTCTGCACCGACGGCGTGGTCGAGGCCCGGGACCGGCGGGGCCGTTTCTACCCGCTGGCCGAGCGGGTGCGGGAGATGCCCGAGCAGGACCCGGACGACCTGCTGGACCGGGTGCTGGCCGACCTGCGCTCCTGGAGCGGCGGCGGCCTCGGCGACGACGCGGCACTGCTGGCGCTGCGCCGTACGCGGTGACGGACGGACGCCCCGCCGCTCCCGGGCCCGGGGCTGCCGCCGCACCTATGTGACGCACTTCCGGACCCGGGCCCGGCCTCCGACGCCGGCGGCACTCAGGAGCGCCCCAACCACAGCACCAGGTGCCGGCGCAACTCCGCCGGAAGCCACGGACGCCCCGCCGTTCCCCGGCCCGGGGCTGCCGCCGCACCTATGTGACGCCCTTACAGATGCGGGCCCGGCCAAGGACGCCGGCGGGGGCCGCTCAGGACCGTCCCATCCCCTCGACCTCGGCGACCGCCTCGACGAGCCACCGCGACCAGAAGGTCTCCAGCTCGATGCCGGCCCGCAGCACCAGATGCCGCAGCCGGTCCTCGTCACCGCCGCGCCCCGGCGGGAAGTCGCGCCCCTCGATCTCGGCGTACTCCGCCAACTGCCGCTCGTGCAACGCCAGGTGCCGGCGCAGCTCCGCCGCGAGCCCGTCGGTCCCGACGACCGCGGCGGCACGCAGCCGCAGCAGCAGCGGGTCGCGGATGGGCTTGGGGTCCTCGGTGGCGGCGACCCAGGCGGTCAGTTCGGCGCGGCCGTCGGGCAGCACCTCGTACTCCTTGCGCTGCCCGCGGGCGGGCTGTACGGCGGGCAGCTCCCGGATCAGACCCGCCCCCTCCAGGCGGCCCAGCTCGCGGTAGATCTGCTGGTGCGTCGCGGACCAGAAGTAGCGGATGGAGCGGTCGAAACGGCGCGCCAGTTCCAGTCCCGACGACGGCTTCTCCAGCAGGGCGGTGAGGATGGCGTGCGGCAGCGACATGCCCGCATCCTACGGACGGTCCGAGGTCACCGGGCCGAGGTCACAGGCCCGCGGCCAGTTCGGTGCCCTGGCGGATGGCCCGCTTGGCGTCCAGCTCGGCCGCGACGTCGGCGCCGCCGATGAGGTGCACGGAGTGGCCGACCGCGCGCAGCGCCTCGTACAGCTCACGGCGCGGCTCCTGACCGGTGCACAGGACGACGGTGTCGACGGGCACGGTGCGCCGCTCGCCGTCCACGGTGATGTGCAGGCCCTCGTCGTCGATGCGCTCGTAGACGGCGCCCGCCACCATGGCGACGCCGCGGTGCTTGAGCTCGGTGCGGTGGATCCAGCCGGTGGTCCTGCCCAGCCCCGCGCCGACCTTGGTGGCCTTGCGCTGCAGCAGGTGCACGGTGCGCGGCGGCCGCGGCCGTTCGGGCGTCCGCAGCCCGCCGGGCCCGCGGTACTCGGTGTCGACGCCCCAGTGGCGGAAGAACGTCTCGGGGTCCCGGCTCGCGCCCTCGCCACCGTTGGTGAGGAACTCGGCGACGTCGAAGCCGATGCCGCCCGCGCCGACGACGGCGACCCGCTCGCCGACGGGGGCGCCGTCGCGCAGTACGTCGAGGTAGCTGAGCACGCTGGGGTGGTCGGCGCCGGGGATCTCCGGGGTGCGCGGGGTGACGCCGGTGGCCAGGACGATCTCGTCGAAGCCCCGGTCCGCCGCCAGGAACCCGGCCGTGACGTGGGTGTCCAGGCGCAGCTCCACGTCCTCCTCGGCGAGCCGGGTGCGGAAGTAGCGCAGCGTCTCGTCGAACTCCTCCTTGCCCGGCACCTTGCGCGCGACGTTGAGCTGGCCGCCGATCCGGTCGGCGGCGTCGAAGAGGGTGACGGCGTGGCCGCGTTCGGCCGCCGAGACGGCGCAGGCGAGCCCCGCGGGCCCGGCGCCGACGACGGCGACGCGCTTGCGCAGCCGGGTGGGGAGCAGGACGAGCTCGGTCTCGTGGCAGGCCCGCGGGTTGACCAGGCAGGAGGTGAGCTTCCCGCTGAAGGTGTGGTCCAGGCACGCCTGGTTGCAGCCGATGCAGGTGTTGATGGCGTCGGCGCGGTCCTCGCGGGCCTTCGCGACGAAGTCCGGGTCGGCGAGCATCGGACGGGCCATCGACACCATGTCGGCGGCGCCTTCGGCGAGCAACCGCTCGGCCACCTCGGGGGTGTTGATCCGGTTGCCGGTGACCAGCGGCACCGAGACCGCCCCCATCAGCCGCTTCGTCACCCAGGTGTACGCGGCGCGCGGGACGGAGGTGGCGATGGTGGGGATGCGCGCCTCGTGCCAGCCGATGCCGGTGTTGATGATCGTGGCGCCGGCCGCCTCGACCTCCTTGGCGAGGGAGACGACCTCCTCCAGGGTGGAGCCGCCGGGCACCAGGTCCAGCATGGACAGCCGGTAGACGATGACGAAGTCCGGGCCGACCCGTTCGCGGGTGCGGCGGACGATCTCCAGCGGGAAGCGGGTGCGGTTCTCGTAGGAGCCGCCCCAGCGGTCGTCGCGGTGGTTGGTGGCGGAGGCGATGAACTCGTTGATCAGGTAGCCCTCGGAGCCCATGATCTCGACGCCGTCGTAGCCCGCCCGCCGGGCGAGCCCGGCCGCCCGCACGAAGTCCTCGACGGTCTCCTCGACCTCCTCGGCGGTGAGGGCGTGCGGGACGTAGGGGCTGATCGGCGCCTGGAGCGCGCTGGGGGCGACCAGGCCGGGGTGGTAGGCGTACCGGCCGAAGTGCAGGATCTGCATCGCGATGCGGCCGCCGGCGCGGTGCACGGCGTCCGTGACGACGGTGTGCTGCGCCGCCTCGTCCTCGGTGGTCATCCGGGCCCCGCCCGGGTAGGGGCGGCCGCGGTCGTTCGGGGCGATGCCGCCCGTCACGATGAGGCCGACCCCGCCACGGGCCCGGGCGGCGTAGAACGCGGCCATCCGCTCGAAGCCGCCCTCGGCCTCCTCCAGCCCGATGTGCATCGAGCCCATGAGCACCCGGTTCGGGAGGGTGGTGAAGCCGAGGTCGAGCGGGCTCAGCAGGTGCGGGTACGGGCTCATCGCGGGGTCTCCTCGGGCGGCGGCGCGCGGTGTCGTCGCGACTTTTGTAGACCACCCCGGCCCGATTGTGCAACCAGTTGCAAAAGTGTTGCGCGCCACGCCGCCGTGTCCGCGCGCCGCTACACCGCCGGGCGGCTCCAGCGCGGATCGCGGCCCGTGGCCGCCAGCAGCGCCTCGAAGGCGGAGGCCCCGGCGGGGACCGGCGCGGGCTCGCCGAAGACCCCCATCCTGCGGGCGGTCGGCCCCATGGCGGCCACGAGCTCCTCCAGCGCCCGTAGCCCCTCGGCGTCCGGCACGTAAGGGAGCCCGGTGGCCCGGGCCAGGTCCCAGGGGTGCACCGTCAGGTCGAGCAGCGCCATGGCACCGACGGTGCGCGCCGGCAGGTTCATCGATCCGGCCACACCCTCGTCGGCGCCCGGTGCCGCCCAGGCCTCGACCAGCAGGTCCGTCTCCTTGGCGAAGCGCTCCCGCCACCCGTCGCCGTAGGCGGACAGCCGGTCCGGGGTGACGGAGAAGTCGGCCTCCTGCCGGGCCGCGAGGGCCTGGAAGCCGACGACCACGTGGAAGAGGTGGTTGAGCAGGTTCCGCACGTCGTACTCGGCGCACGGCGTCGGCGCGTCCAAGGCGTCGTCCGGCAGCGCCCGCACCAGGGGCAGCGCCCGGTCGCGAGCCGTGGCGAGCAGTTCACTGGTCCTCGTCGTCATGGCGCCGACGCTAGGGCGCGGAAGGCCGCTGCGGCTTGAAGAAATGCGACAGGGGCGCCCCGTAGGATCGCGGGTATGGCAGGTCCGGACAGCCCGCGCCGCGACACCCGGGGCATCGTCGACGCCCCGGAGCTGCTGGCCCGCGTCCGTTTCCGGCGCCGGGCGCCCGCGCCCGCGCTGCGGCCGTACCTGGAGCACTACTGGCTGATCGACTGGGACCTCGCCGAGCCGTACGCCTCGCACGTCGTGCCGCACCCCTCGGTGAACATCGTCTTCCAGCGGCACGGCACCGCCCCGGACGCCGGCGAGATCGCGGGCATCGGGCTGGAACTGTTCACGCAGAAGCTGGAGGCTGCCGGACGCGTCTGCGGCATCCAGTTCCGGCCGGGCGGATTCCGGCCGTTCGCGCCCACGGTGCCGGTGTCCCACTGGACGGGCCGGCGGGTCCCGCTCGACGACGCGCTGCCGGGCCACGAGGCCGTACCGGGCGCGGTGCTCGGTCCCCGGGACGAGGACGCCCGCGTGGCCGCCCTCGACGCGTTCCTGCTGTCGCTCTCCCCCGCGCCCGACCCGCAGGCGGCCCTCGCGACGGCCCTGGCCGACCGTGTCCGGCACGACCGGACCATCCTGCGGGTCGAGGACTTCGCCCGCTCCGAGGGCATGTCGGCCCGCTCCCTGCAACGGCTGTTCGCGGCGTACGTCGGCGTCAGCCCCAAGTGGGTCATCCTCCGCTACCGCATCCACGAGGCCCTGGAGCGCGCCGAGTACGGGACCTCGGTCGACTGGTCCGCCCTCGCCGCGGAACTCGGCTACAGCGACCAGGCCCATCTCGTCCGGGACTTCACCGCGACCGTCGGCGTGCCGCCCACCGCCTACGCGGGCTGAGCGCCGGGTACCGACGGCCCGCGCAGGTGCCGTCGGGCCCGGGCCGTCACCATGGCGGCGTCCGCGATCCCCGCCGCGTCACTCGCCGCGCTCGGAGCCCGCCTCCATGACGGCCCGCAGTTCGGCGAAGCGCCGGGCCTGCGGCGTGCCCGCGGCCAGCTCGCTGAGGGCGTACGCCGTGGTCTTGAAGCCGTCCCGGTGGTGGAACTCCGCCCCCCAGGCACCCAGTCGCACCGCGACCACCTCGTCCCGCGCGAGACGCTGGGTGCCCCACGGGTTGACGGCCACGATCCCGGCCGGGCCGACCTCGAGCCGCACCCTGAAGACGTTCCACCACAAGAAGAGCGTGACGCCGACGGCGAATGCCGACCGCAGCCCGGCCGACCGGGCCGCCGCCACGTCCGGAGCGGCGACCCAGCCGGCCCAGCGGACGAGCGCGTTCACGTCGAGGACCGCCATGAACAGGACGCCCGCCGCGCGAGCCGCCCCACCCACCCGCCACACCGTTGCCGATTCCCCGCCCTGGTCGTCCATGCCTGCATTGTGGCCGTGTCCCAGGTCCCCGGGGCGGCAGGGTTACCAACTCCTGACCTCCGCACATGCGTCGGAGACGGCCACCGCGGGGCATAACGACATCGAGTGCGCGCAAACGGCCCCATCCCCCCACACGCACACAGGTCACGTCGCCTCACGCGGCACAGGAGGCCTGCCCCATGACCGATCCCATCACGCCCCGGCTCACCCCGATCCCCGTCGACGGCATGACGCCGTGCGGCCGCGTCGCCACCGGCGCGGCGGACCCGTGCGGGGAGGCCGCCCGGTGGCACATCCAATGGCTGCCCGGGCACGGCTCGTTCGCGTGCGCGGCGCACATGGCCGAGGCGCGGCGGCTGTTCGCGTACGTCGACCGTCACCAGGTGGGCCCGGACTGCAACATGCCGGGGGCGCTGTGGGCGGCGGGGCGCTGCGCCGTGCCCCGGGGCCAGGCGCGGGCGGCCTGACCCCGACGGCGGACCCCGGGCTCAGCCCGAGAAGGCGTCGAGGATGCGCGCGGCGGCCAGCGTGGGCGTCAACGTGCCCTCGCGGACCTGACGTTCGATCTCCGGGGTCAGCCTGCGCACCTCGGGGTGGCCCCGGAGACGGCCCAGCAGTTCCTCACGGACCATGCTCCAGGCCCACTCCATCTGCTGGTCGCGGCGCTTGGCCGCCAGCCGTCCCGTGGACTCCAGCAGCGTGCGGTGCTGCTCCAGCCGCTCCCACAGCGTCTCCAGGCCCGTACCCTCGCGGGCGCTGCAGGTCAGCACGGGCGGGGTCCAGGCGGCGTCCACCGGGGTCATCATCCGCAGGGCGCCGGACAGTTCACGCGCGGCGGCGCGGGCGTCGCGCTCGTGCGGGCCGTCGGCCTTGTTGACGGTGATGACGTCGGCGAGCTCCAGCACGCCCTTCTTGATGCCCTGGAGCTGGTCGCCGGTGCGGGCCAGGGTCATCAGCAGGAAGGTGTCGACCATGCCAGCGACCGCCGTCTCGGACTGGCCGACGCCCACGGTCTCCACGAGCACCACGTCGTAGCCCGCCGCCTCCACGACGACCATGGACTCCCGGGTCGCCTTGGCCACGCCGCCCAGCGTCCCGGCCGACGGCGAGGGCCGCACGAAGGCCGAAGGGTCCACCGCCAGCCGCTCCATCCGGGTCTTGTCGCCCAGGATGGAGCCGCCGGTCAGCGTGGACGACGGGTCGACGGCGAGCACCGCGACCCGGTGGCCGAGGCCCGTGAGCAGGGTGCCGAAGGCGTCCACGAAGGTGGACTTGCCCACCCCCGGCACCCCGCTGACGCCGATCCTGCGGGCCTTGCCGGCGTACGGCAGCAGCTCCGTCAGGAGCCGCTGGGCGAGCTCCCGGTGATCGGGCCGCGACGACTCCACCAGGGTGATGGCGCGGGCGATCCAGGCCCGTGAGCCGTCGAGCACGCCCTTGACGTACGCGTCCAGGTCGATGGTGGGAGGCATGGGCTCACAGTTCGTGGCCGAGCGCGGCGGCGAGCCGCGTGACCAGGTCGTACGCCGAGTCGGGGATGACGGTGCCGGGCGGGAAGACCGCGGCCGCGCCCATGCCGAGCAGCTCGGGGACGTCCTGCGGCGGGATGACGCCGCCGACCACGATCATGATGTCCTCCCGGCCCTCGGCCGCCAGTTCCTCGCGCAGCGCGGGCACCAGCGTGAGGTGGCCGGCGGCGAGCGAGGAGACGCCGACGATGTGCACGTCGGCCTCCACCGCCTGCCGGGCGACCTCGGCGGGGGTCTGGAAGAGCGGCCCGACGTCCACCGTGAAGCCCAGGTCGGCGAAGGCGGTGGCGATCACCTTCTGGCCGCGGTCGTGGCCGTCCTGGCCCATCTTGGCGACGAGGATGCGCGGGCGCCGGCCCTCCGCCTCCTCGAAGCGTCCGACCAGCGCGCGGGTGCGGTCCACGGAGGGCGACTCCCCTGCCTCGTTCCGGTACACACCGGAGATCGTACGGATCTGCCCGGAGTGCCGGCCGTACACCTTCTCCAGGGCGTCGGAGATCTCGCCCACGGTGGCCTTGGCGCGGGCCGCGTCCACCGCCAGCGCCAGCAGGTTGCCCTCCAGGCCCTGGCCCGCGCCGCGTTCCGCGGCGGCGGTCAGCGCGGCGAGAGCGTCCTGGCAGGCGCCCTCGTCGCGCTCCTCGCGCAGCCGGCGCAGCTTGGCGATCTGCTGCGCGCGCACGGAGGAGTTGTCGACCTTGAGGACCTCGATCTGCTCGTCGCTGTCCACCCGGTACTTGTTGACGCCGATGACCGGCTGACGCCCGGAGTCGATGCGCGCCTGGGTGCGGGCCGCGGCCTCCTCGACGCGCATCTTGGGGATGCCCGCGTCGATCGCCTGCGCCATGCCGCCGGCCTTCTCGACCTCCTGGATGTGCTGCCAGGCGCGCCGCGCCAGGTCGTACGTCAGCTTCTCGACGTAGGCGGAGCCGCCCCACGGGTCGATGGCCCGGTTGGTGCCGGACTCCTGCTGCAGCAGCAGCTGGGTGTTGCGGGCGATCCGCGCGGAGAAGTCCGTCGGCAGCGCCAGCGCCTCGTCGAGGGCGTTGGTGTGCAGCGACTGGGTGTGGCCCTGGGTGGCGGCCATCGCCTCCACGCAGGTGCGTGTGACGTTGTTGAAGACGTCCTGCGCGGTCAGCGACCAGCCGGAGGTCTGCGAATGGGTGCGCAGGGAGAGCGACTTGTCGTTCTCCGGCTCGAACTGCCGGACGAGCTTGGCCCACAGCAGCCGGGCCGCCCGCAGCTTGGCGACCTCCATGAAGAAGTTCATGCCGATCGCCCAGAAGAAGGACAGCCGCGGCGCGAAGGCGTCGACGTCCAGGCCCGCGCCGAGCCCGGCGCGCAGGTACTCCACGCCGTCCGCGAGGGTGTAGGCCAGCTCCAGGTCGGCCGTGGCCCCGGCCTCCTGGATGTGGTAGCCGGAGATGGAGATCGAGTTGTAGCGCGGCATCTTCTGCGAGGTGTACGCGAAGATGTCGGAGATGATCCGCATCGAGGGCTTGGGCGGGTAGATGTAGGTGTTGCGGACCATGAACTCCTTGAGGATGTCGTTCTGGATGGTCCCCGCCAGCTTCTCGGGCGGTACGCCCTGCTCCTCCGCGGCCACGATGTAGAGCGCCAGCACCGGCAGCACGGCGCCGTTCATCGTCATCGACACGGTCATCCGGTCCAGCGGGATGCCGTCGAAGAGCTGCCGCATGTCGTAGATCGAGTCGATGGCGACGCCCGCCATGCCGACGTCACCGGTGACGCGCGGGTGGTCGCTGTCGTAGCCGCGGTGGGTCGGCAGGTCGAAGGCTACGGACAGGCCCTTCTGGCCGGCGGCCAGGTTGCGCCGGTAGAAGGCGTTGGACTCCTCGGCGGTGGAGAAGCCCGCGTACTGCCGGATCGTCCAGGGCTGGTTGACGTACATCGTCGGGTAGGGGCCGCGCAGGTACGGCGCGATGCCCGGGTACGTGCCCAGGAAGTCCAGGCCCTCCAGGTCGCGGCCGGTGTAGAGCGGCTTGACGCCGATGCCCTCGGGCGTCTCCCACACCAGGTCCTCGGCGCCGCGGCCGGTGGTCTCCTTGACCGCCGCGCGCCACTGCTCCTCGGTGGCGCCGTTCCCGGCGCCCGGTCCCAGCTCGATCTCCGAGAAGTCCGGGATCCGCATCACGCCACTCCCATCCGGTCGAGGACCGAGGTCAGGACGGCGACCGCGTCGCCGCCCGCGAAGACGAAGCCGTCGACGCCCGCCGCCGTCCAGGCGGCCTCGCGCTCGCCGGGCGGGCCGGCCAGGAACACCCGGCCCGCGCCCGCCTCCTTCAGTGCCGCGGCGACGTCCGCGGCGTGCTCCTCGTAGAGCGCGTCGCTGGAGCACAGGCACGCGACCTGCGCGCCGCTGCGGGCGAAGGCCCCGGCCGCGGTCGTGGCGTCGACCGTCACCGGGTCGTGGACGGGCTCGACGCCGCCGGCCTGGAAGAGGTTGGCGGCGAAGGTGACCCGTCCGGTGTGCGCGGCGGCCGGGCCGAGGGCGGCCAGGAAGACCTTCGGCCGGGACCCGGTCGCGGCCAGGTGGGCGTCCGAGCGTGCGCGCAGGGCCTCGAAGGCCTCGTCCCGGCGGACCTTCGGGAGGCCGCCGGAGGGCGCGGCCGGCGCCGGGTCGCGTTCGACGGGCGGCTCCGACAGCAGCGGGAACTCGCTGACGCCGGTGATGGGCTCACGCCGCCTGGCCAGGGCCCGTGTGCGCGCCGCCCAGGTCGTGGCGAGGCGGTCGGCGACCAGGCCGGAGGCGAGGGCGGCGGCCTGCCCGCCGGAGCGCTCAAGCTCCTGGAACCAGGCCCAGGCGGCCCCGGCGAGTTCGTCCGTGAGCCGCTCCACGTACCAGGAGCCGCCCGCCGGGTCGACGACCCGGGCCAGGTGGGACTCCTCCATGAGGATGGTGGAGGTGTTGCGGGCGATGCGGCGCGCGAAGGCGTCGGGCAGACCCAGCGCGTGGTCGAACGGCAGCACCGTGACGGAGTCCGCGCCACCGACGCCGGCGCCGAGCGTGGCGACGGTGGTGCGCAGCATGTTCACCCACGGGTCGCGGCGGGTCATCATCACCGGCGAGGTGACGGCGTGCTGGCACTGCCCCGCCGCGGTCGCGGAGGCGCCGCAGACCTCGGCGACGCGGGCCCACAGCCGGCGCGCGGCGCGGAGCTTGGCGATCGTCAGGAACTGGTCGGCGGTGGCGGCGTAGCGGAACTCCAGTTGCGCGCAGGCCGCGTCGACCGGCAGCCCGGCCTCGGTCAGCGCCCGCAGGTAGGCCACCCCGGTGGCGAGGGACGCGCCGAGTTCCTCGGCGGCCGAGCCGCCCGCCTCGTGGTACGGCAGGGCGTCCACGGTCAGCGCGCGCAGCCCCGGGTACTCCTGGTGCGTCCGGCGGGCGAGCGCCACGGCGGCGGCGGTGTGCGCGGCGAGCGCGTCCGCGTCACCGGTACGGGCGACGTGGCCGAGGGGGTCGGCGCCGAGACTGCCGCGCGCGGCCTCGCGGGCCACGCCCCGTTCGTCGTGGAGCGCGAGCAGCGCCTGACCGGCCGCCTCGAAGTCCGCGCCCGCGTCGAGCACGACGGGGGCGAGGTCGAGGTAGACGTCGTCCAGGACCGCGCCGAGCGCGGGCACCGGGATGCCGGCGTCACCCAGGACGAGCCAGAGGGAGGTGACGCCGTTCTCCAGGTCGGCGAGCACGGCCTCGTTCGTGCGGGCCGCGTCGGGCCGCGCATGGCGCTGGCGTACGTCCCAGCCGCCCAGGACGCCGCCCGCCGGGGCACCGCCCCGGGTGAAGGGCGCGAAGCCGGGGAGGCCGACGCCGTCGCCGAAGGCGTCGGGCGCGTCGGGCGCGGTGTACAGCGGGCGCGTGATGAGCCCGTCTTCGAGGGAGGTGGACAGCGCGTCCTCCGCCGCCTGACCCGAGACGTCCTTGCCCGCTTTGCGCAGGACGCCCTCTACGAGGCGCCGCCACTGCTCGTGGGTCGCATCCGGGAATTCGGCGGCCAGGGAGAGCCCGTCGTCAGGCAGGACCGTCATGCTCACAGAGGCTAGTGCCCGTCAGCAGGTGAGCAGCAGGGGGCACACCTGTGACCTTGCCCATTCCGGTGGACCCTTGATCCGTTCGGACGCGATGCTCTATCCGGCGGCGGCCCCACGACCCGCCCGGGAGCTCTCCGGCGGCGCTGCTGCGGCGCTCCTCGACGGCGCGGTCAGCGCCGCTCGGCGGCCTGTCCGGACGTCCCGGGGCGGGTGCCGGTCGTCGCCTCCGTCAGGTCGGCGACCTGCCGGCGCAGCTCACGGACCTCGCGCAACAGTTCCTCGGTGACCTCCTGGACGCGCCGGTTCTCCTCCTCGTCCTCCTGGAAGCGGGCCAGGAACCAGGCGGCGATGTTGGCGGTGACCACACCGAGCAGGGCGATGCCCGAGAGCATCAGCCCCACCGCGATGAGCCGGCCGACGCCCGTGGTCGGGGCGTGGTCCCCGTAGCCCACCGTCGTCATCGTGGTGAAGGACCACCACAGGGCGTCGCCGATGGTGCGGATGTTGCCGTGCGGCGAGTTGCGCTCGGCCTCGAGGACGGCGACCGACCCGAACGCCAGCAGCCCGAGCACGGCGCCCACGACGTAGGTCGTCAGGCGCACCTGGGCCGCCAGCCGCACCCGCTGGCCGACCAGGAAGAGCGCGGACACCAGGCGCAGCAGGCGCAGCGGCTGGAGCAGCGGGAGGACGACCACGGCGAGGCTCAGCGGCTGCCGCTTGACGAACTCCCAGCGCCGCTCGCTCAGGGCCAGCCGGACCGCGTAGTCGGCGGCGAACAGGGCCCAGACCGTCCGCTCCGTCCAGTGCGCGGTGGTGATGAGCGCGGGGTCGGCCGCCGGCACCAGGATCGGCAGGGCGTAGGCGGCGCCGAACACCACGGCCAGGGCGAGCAGCGCCGCCCTGGTCTGCTGCTCCCAGCGTTCGAGACGGTTCATGGGGGCAGTATCCCCCGCGCCCCGGCACCCCGGTGGGGCCGGCAGGACCGTCGTCGCCGCAGGTCAGCGGCGGCCCGCGGTCGCTCGGGGGCTCCCCGGCGCGGTGATCTGCTCGGGCGCGCCGAACCGGGAGAGCGTCACGACGGTGCGGACCGTCGTCCGGTCGTCCCTGACCAGCCGCCGCTCGAACCGCACGACGCGGCCCTGCGCCGTCACCCGGATCCCGCGGTCGAAGGAGCGGGCGACATCCGACGCGACGCCCGCTGGACCCCCGTCCGCTTCCTCCCGCTGCCGCCGAGCACAGCCGAACGAGCGGATCGCACCGCCCAACGCCGTGCCGGCCGACCACAGAGCCCCCCTCGCCGGAAAACCCTCCGGGCCAGGTCCCAACCACCCCGGCCCGGCACCGCGTTCCCGCGGGGACCCACGGCGCGACACCCCAACGCCCGCCCGACCGCTCCGCTTTGCCCCGTCCGGGCGGATCCGGGCGGGCCGTGGCGGATTGGCGCAGCCTTCGCGGGGGCTTCCCCTGCCCGCCGCCCGGTGTTCGCACAGGCGGGGTGACACTGGCCGCCGCCCCCGTACTGCCGCGGACCACCCGGGAGACAGGCCTGCCATGAACCACATCGACCGCAGACGCTTCATGCAACTGGCGGGCGGTACCGCCGCGTTGTCGGCGCTGCCCACCAGCATCGCCCGCGCGGCGGAGATCCCCGCGGACCGCAGGACCGGCTCGCTGCGCGACATCGACCACATCGTCGTGCTGATGCAGGAGAACCGTTCCTTCGACCACTACTTCGGCACGCTGCGCGGAGTGCGCGGCTTCGGGGACCCGCACCCGGTGGACCAGCCGAACGGCAAGCCGGTCTGGTACCAGTCCGACGGCACCAAGGACGTGCTCCCGTTCCGCCCCGACGCCGACGACCTGGGGCTGGCGTTCCTGCAGGACCTGCCGCACGGCTGGAACGACGGCCAGGCCGCCTTCAACCGGGGCCGGTACGACCGCTGGGTGCCGCAGAAGTCCGCCACCACCATGGCGCACCTGACCCGCGAGGACATCCCCTTCCACTTCGCGCTCGCCGACGCCTTCACCATCTGCGACGCCTACCACTGCTCGTTCATCGGCTCCACCGACCCGAACCGCTACTACATGTGGACGGGCCACACGGGCAACGACGGCAAGGGCGGCGGCCCGGTCCTCGGCAACGAGGAGCTGGGCTACTCCTGGACGACCTACCCGGAGCGGCTGGAGGCGGCCGGGGTCTCCTGGAAGATCTACCAGGACGTCGGCGACGGCCTGGACGCCGCGGGCGGCTGGGGCTGGATCGGCGACGCGTACCGCGGCAACTACGGCGACAACTCCCTGCTGTACTTCGACCAGTACCGCGACGCGAAGCCGGGCGACCCGCTGTTCGACAAGGCCCGCACCGGCACCGACGCGCGCAAGGGCGAGGGCTTCTTCGACCTCCTGCGCGCCGACGTCAAGGCCGGGAAGCTCCCCCAGGTCTCGTGGATCGTGGCCCCCGAGGCCTTCACCGAGCACCCGAACTGGCCCGCCAACTACGGCGCCTGGTACATCGCGCAGGTCCTCGACGCCCTCACCTCGAACCCCCGGGTGTGGAGCAGGACCGCGCTGTTCGTCACCTACGACGAGAACGACGGCTTCTTCGACCACGTCGTCCCGCCGTTCCCGGCCGGCTCCGCGGCACAGGGCGGCTCCACGGTGGACGTCGCCGGCGACCTGTACGCCGGTTCCGGCTCCCGCCCGGCGGGCCCCTACGGGCTCGGCCAGCGTGTGCCGATGTTCGTGGTGTCGCCGTGGAGCAAGGGCGGCTACGTCTGCTCGCAGACCTTCGACCACACCTCGATCATCCGCTTCATGGAGCGCCGCTTCGGCGTGCACGAGCCGAACATCTCCCCCTGGCGGCGCGCCGTCTGCGGCGACCTCACCACGGCCTTCGACTTCGGGCACAAGGACACCAAGCCCCCGAAGCTGCCCGACACCCGCGGCTACCTGCCGCCGGACGGCGACCGGCACCCGGACTACGTGCCCGCGCCGCCCGCCCACCCGTCGCTCCCCCGCCAGGAGCGCGGACTGCGTCCGGCCCGCCCAGTCCCCTACGACCTGTCGGCGGACGGCCGGATCAGCACCAGCACCGGGACGCTGCGCCTGGACTTCGCCTCGCACGCCTCCGCCGGCGCGCACTTCCTGGTGACCTCCCCGACGCACACCGAGGGCCCGTGGTCGTACACGGTCGCGGCCACGCGCTCCCTGGCGGACACCTGGCCCGTGGACGCGGACGCCCACGGGGCGTACGACTTCACCGCGCACGGGCCGAACGGCTTCCTGCGCCGGTTCGCGGGCCGGGCGAGCCAGGCCGGTCCCGAGGTCAGCGCCCGGCACGACGGCGAGCGGGGCTCGGTACGTCTCGTCCTGACCAACGACGGGCCCCGCACGGTCGAGCTCACCGTCAAGGACAACTACGGCAAGGAGCACCCGGTGGCCTACCGGCTGCGTCCGGGCGCCCGCGCCGTGCACGTGGCCGGGACGCACCACAGCCACGGCTGGTACGACCTGTCGGTGACCTCCGACCTCGACGGCACCTTCCGGCGCCGGCTGGCCGGCCACGTCGAGACGGGCCGGGACAGCACGAGCGACCCGGCGATCGGCGGCTGACCCGCACGGGAGCCGGCGCGCGCCCGCTACATCGGCTCGACGTAGCGGGCGCGCCACTCCGGGCGGGGGTCGGCGCCCGGGCTCGTCCAGTACTCGCGGCCGGCGACGACCCGTCCGTCGCGGACGGTCCAGAACGACGCCGCGTGGAAGAGCCCGAGGTCCGTGTGCGGCACCTCCACCTCCGAGACGGCCTGGTCGCCGTCGGCCACCACCCTGAGCACCCGGATCGACCAGCCCTCCGGGTACTCGCTGTTGACCGCCAAGAAGTTGGCCCTGCCGACGATGCGCTCGCCGCTCACCGGCCACTCCACCACGGCGTCCTCGGCGATCAGTTCACCGGCGCCGGTCCAGTCGCGCGCCTGGATCCGTTGCCACAGCTCTTCGACGACCTTCGCGGACTCCATGCTCACAGCATGCCGGACGGCGCCCGCCCGGGACCCCGGTACGGCAGGGTCTGCCGGTAGACCACGCTGGTCGTCACGCTCCCGAACCGCGCCAACTCGTCCATGACCTGCTCCAGGTGCCCCATGGAGGCGGCGGCGACCTTCAGGACGTAGCACTCCTCCCCGGTGGTGCGCAGGCACTCCAGGATCTCCGGTCGCTCGCCGAGCAGCCGGTGCAGGGGCTCGTGCCGGCTGCCGGGGTACTTCAGGCGGACGACCGCGAGCACCGGGTAGCCGGCCCTGTCGAGGTCGACCTCGGCGCGGTAGCCGGTGATGACGCCCAGGCCCTCCAGCCGGCGGACCCGCTCGGCGGTCGCGGAGGCGCCGAGGCTGACCCGGCGGGCCAGTTCGGTGAAGGGGACCCGGCCGTCGCGCTGCAGCTCCGTGAGGATCGCCCAGTCGGTCGCGTCGAGATTCTCGGCCATACGGCGAAGATACCGGGGTATCCACGGCCGGGCGCCGCCCGGACCGTGGGGAAAGCCTTCCTGGCGGGACGGCCCGCTGGATAGCCTGACGGGGTGCGAATCGGTGTGAACGTCCCGAACTTCGGGCCCGGTACCGACCCCGGCGTGCTGCGCGACTGGGCGCGGACGGTGGAGGGGCTGGGCTTCGACCTGCTGATGGTCTCCGACCACGTCGTCATCACCCCGGACGTGGCGGAGCAGTACCCGGCGCCCTTCTACGAGCCGTTCACCACCCTGTCGTGGCTCGCGGGCGTCACCGACCGCATCCGGCTGGGGACGACGGTGCTGATCCTGCCGTACCGGCATCCGCTGCTGACGGCGCGGATGGCGGCGAACCTCAACATGCTCAGCGGCGGACGGCTGGTCCTCGGGGTCGGGGTCGGCTGGGCGCGGAAGGAGTTCGCCGCGCTGGGCGTCCCGTTCGAGCGGCGCGGAGCGCTGACGGACGAGCACCTGACGGTCCTGCGCGAGGCCTGGAAGGACGGGGCGGACTACGCCGGCGCCCCGGTGCCGCTGTGGATCGGCGGCAACAGCGCGGCGGCCCGCCGGCGCGCGGTCCGCGTCGGCGACGCCTGGCATCCTCTGCGGTTCACCGTGCCGTGGCTGCGCGAGGCCGTCGGCGCGCTCGGCGCGCAGGCACGTGAACAGGGGCGGCCGGTGCCCGCCCTGGCGCCGCGCATCGCGCTGCGGCTCACGGCGGAGCCGCTGACCGGTCCTGACCGGCTCGCCGGTGAGGGCAGCCTCGAACAGATCACCGCCGACCTCGGCGAACTGCGGGCGCTCGGCGCGGACACCGTCGTCCTGGACCCCTTCAACGGCGATCCCCGCGAGATCCTGCGCCCGCGGACGGCGTGGCAGGCGCTCGCGGCGGTCGCCGCCCACCGCCCACGATCGGAGTGACGATGACCGACGAGATGACGACCCGCCTGCTGCGCCGGGCGGTCGAGCTGGCCGCCGAGGCCCGCGCGTCCGGGAACCCGCCCTTCGGCTCGCTGCTGGCCGGCCCGGACGGGACCGTGCTCGCCGAGGACCGCAACAGCAGCCTGAGCGACGACGACATCACCGCCCACCCCGAGTTGAAGCTGGCGCGGTGGGCGGCCCGGGAGCTCGATCCGGCCACCGCGGCCGCCACCACCATGTACACCAGCTGCCAGCCCTGCGGGATGTGCGTGGGCGCCCTCGAGCGCTCCGGGCTGGGCCGGGTCGTCTACGCGCTCTCCACCGACCAGCTCACCGGGCTCAAGTCGCCCGCGGCCAAGGCCGGTTTCCCGCAGGTGCCGCAGGAGGGGCCGGCCCTGTACGACGAGGCCCGCGTCCCGGTCGAGGGCTACTACTGATCCGGCCGGCCCGTCCCGGCCCGATCACTCCTGCTTCTCGCCCGAGGCGAAGCGGGAGATGATCAGGGCGACGATGATGATGGCCCCGTTGAGGAACTGGTTCCACAGCGGGGGCACGCCCGCCAGGGTCATCACGTTGACGACGAGCTGCAGGGTCAGGACGCCGGTCAGCGCCCCGAAGAGCGTGCCGCGGCCGCCGTTGAGGCTGACGCCGCCGATGACGGTCGCGGCGAAGACCTGGAAGATCCAGCCGCTGCCCTGGTCCGCGGAGATCGAGCCGTAGTGCCCGCTGTAGAGCACGCCCGCGAAGGCCGCGAGCACACCGCCCACGATGAGCACCACCCAGGTGATCCGGTCCACCCGGATGCCGGCGGTGCGCGCGGCCTCGGGGTTGCCGCCGATCGCGTACAGCGCCCGGCCGTGGCGCAGCCAGGCGAGTGCGCAGCCGCCGGCCGCGAAGAGCAGGGCGCAGATCCAGATCGCGGCGGGCACCCCGGCCCAGGAGGCGTGGCCGAGGTAGCTGAAGGAGCCGGGCAGTTCGACGATGGAACGGCCCTCGGAGATGGCGATCTGCAGTCCGCGCAGCATGGTGAGCGCGCCGAGGGTGACGATGAAGCCGTTCAGCCGCAGCTTGAGGATGAAGAAGCCGTTGACGGCGCCGATGACCGCCCCGACCAGCAGGCACACCGGTATCGCCGTCCAGACCGGGAGCAGTTCCAGTCCGGTGAAGCGGCCGCCCGATGCGGGCAGCACGAGCCAGATGGCGATGACCGGCGCGACGCCGATGGTGGACTCCAGCGACAGGTCCATCCGGCCCGCGATGAGGATCAGTGCCTGGGCCAGCACGAGCAGGCTGAGCTCGGTGGACTGCTGGGCGACGCCGATGAGGTTGTCGGAGGTGAGGAAGGCCGGCGAGACGATGAAGCCGATGACGCCCAGCACCAGGATGGCGGGGACGAGGGACAGTTCGCGGAAACGGGCGAGGCCGCCCGGTACGCGGCGCGGCGTCCCGGCCGCGGCCGCCTCGGCGGCGGGCACCGGCGGCTCGGTGACGTCAGTGGTGGTGGACATGGCTACCTTTCCTGTTCCTCTCCCTGCTCGGTGTCCCGCTCCCGCGCGGCGGGACGGGCGGCCACGCCCTCCATGGCGGCGACCAGTTCCTCGTCCCGCCAGCCCCGGCCGAACTCCGCGACCACCCGGCCGTGGAACATGGCCACGACCCGGTCGCACGCCCTGAGGTCGTCCAGTTCGTCGGAGACGACCAGCGCCGCCCGCCCGTCGTCGGCGACCTTGCGGATCCTGCCCAGCAGGAACTCCTTGGAGCGCACGTCGACCCCGTTGGTGGGACGCACGGCGACCAGCACGTGGGGGTCGGTGGCCAGGGCGCGGGCGACCACGACCTTCTGCTGGTTGCCGCCGGACAGCGCGGAGACGGGGGTCCCCGCGCCCGGTGTCCTGATGTCGAGGTCCTTGATCATGCGCTCGGCGAACTCGCGGGTCCGCGAGGGCAGTACGGTGCCGTACGGCCCGAGCTGGTCGGTGACGGTGAGGGTGGCGTTCTCGGCCACGCTGCGCGTGCCGACCAGGCCCTGGTGGTGGCGGTCCTCGGGGACCAGGCCCACCCCGGCGGCCAGCGCGGCGGGGACCCCGGACGCGCGGACCTCGCGTCCGGCCACCGTGATCCGTCCCGCGTCGGCGCGGTGCAGCCCTGCGAGGGTCTCCGCCAGCCGGACGTTGCCGCTGGCGGTGGCCCCGGCGAGGCCGACGACCTCGCCCGCGCGGACCTCCAGGGAGACCTCCGCGTAGGCGTCGCGCAGGGTCAGGCCGGTCACGTCCAGGACCGGTTCGCCCGTGGCGGGCGCGGAGGGGCCGGGAGCCGGGGCGCCCGCCGCGGGCGCGGCGGCGCTCTCCCCGGTCATCGCCTCGACCAGGGCGTCGTGCCCCAGTTCGGCGACGGGGGCGGTGAGGATGTGACGGGCGTCCCGGTAGACGGTGACGGTGCTGCAGAGGTCGTAGACCTCCTGCAGGTGGTGCGAGATGAAGAGGAAGGCCACGCCCTGCCGTTGCAGGTCGCGGAGCTTGTCGAAGAGCCGGGCGATGCCGCGGGCGTCGAGCCGGGCGGTGGGCTCGTCGAGGATGATGAAGCGCGCGCCGAAGGAGAGGGCGCGCGCGATCTCGACGAACTGCCGCTGTTCGACGGTGAGGTCGCGGGCACGGACGGACGGGTCGATGTCCACCCCGTACTCGCCCAGCAGTTCCGCCGCGCGGCGGCGCAGCGCCGTCCACCGGATGGGGCGCAGCGGGCCGGGGCTCTGCCGGTTGAGGAAGAGGTTCTCGGCGACGGAGAGTTCGCCGATGACGGTCGAGCGCTGGTAGACGCAGGCGACCCGGGAGCGCCAGGCGTCGGTGTCGCCGACGGAGGGCGCCGGTTCGCCCGAGAAGCGCAGGGTGCCGCTGTCGGGCTGCTGGAGGCCGGTGAGGATGCCGACGAGGGTGGACTTGCCGGCGCCGTTGCGGCCCACGAGGGCGTGCGACTCGCCCGGGGCGACCGAGATGCCCGCGTCGCGCAGCGCCACGGTGGCGCCGAAGCGCTTGCCGATCCCGGTCGCCTCGGCCACGGCCGGCGGCGCGGTGGCGGGGTCCGCCATGGTGGTTTCCGTTCTTCTGGTGCGGACGGGCGGTCAGCCGATGTTGTTGCCCCACAGGGCCTTGTCGTCGACGTTGTCCTTGGTCACCAGTGGCGCGGGGAGCTGGTCCTCCAGGCCGTTGGGGATGCTGATGATCGTCGAGTCGTGGTCGGTGGGTCCCGCCTTGAAGGTCTTCCCCTCGGCGGCGGCCTTGGCGTAGTACAGCGCGTACTTGGCGTAGAGGTCGGCGGGCTGGGAGACGGTCGCGTCGATCTCGCCCTTGCGGATGGCGTCCAGCTCCTGCGGGATGCCGTCGTTGGAGACGATGGTGATGTGGCCCTTCTGCCCGGCCGGCTTGAGCAGGCCCTTCTGCTTGAGCAGGGCGAGCGTCGGCTGCAGGAAGACACCGCCGGCCTGCATGTAGATGCCGTTGAGGTCGGGGTGCTGGGCCAGCAGGCTCTGCAGCTTGGCGGAGGCGACGTCGCCCTTCCAGTCGGTGGGCAGCTCGAAGACCGTGATGCCGGGGAACTTCTCCTTCATGCACGCCGCGAACGCCTCGGAGCGGTCGCGTCCGTTGATGGAGTCCAGGGCGCCCTGGAACTCGGCGACCTTGCCCTTGCCGCCCAGTTGCTCGCCGAGGAACTCGCAGGCCTTGGTGCCGTACGCCTTGTTGTCGGCGCGCACGACCATGTAGACGTCGCCCTTGTCGGGGCGGGTGTCCACGCTGACCACCGGGATCTTCTTGCCGGCGAGGGTGTCGAGGGTGGAGGCGATGGCGCCGGTGTCCTGCGGGGCCATGACGACGGCCTTGGCGCCGGTGTTCTGGAAGACCTGGACGTTGGCGACGAGCTTGGTGATGTCGTTCTGCGAGTTGCTCCGCGGGAGCGCGTTCAGCCCGTCGTCCTCGATGCCCTTCTCGATGTACTGCGCGTAGGAGTTCCAGAAGTCGGAGTCGGAGCGCGGCAGGTCGACGCCGATGGCGGGCTTGTCGTCGCCGGAGCCGGCGGCGGTGCCGGTGCTGCCGCGGTTGCAGGCGGTGGCGAGGGCGGCCGTGACGAGCACGGTCGCGGCGATCGCGGCGGTGGAGCGCGTGCGGGCGGGCTTCATGCCGTGTTCTCCCTGTCCGGGTGAGCCGGGGCTATTCATCCGAGGTATCCCGGACGAGAGGAAGGTAAGTCCGTCCCGCGACCCTGACAACCCCCTATACGGACACGATCGAATGGAGTTCGACCGACGAGACATCCGAGGAATGGATTGCCAGTCCCGTCCCGGGGGCCTAGAGTCACCGTGGCGCGAGACCTCCGATGTCTTGGCCAGGCCGAGCGTGAAAGGCAGCCACTTGTCCGCAACCTCCGCCCGCATCACCGCGATCGACACCCATGACATCCGCTTCCCGACCTCCCGGGAACTGGACGGCTCGGACGCGATGAATCCGGATCCCGACTACTCCGCCGCGTACGTGGTGCTCCGCACCGACGCCGACGACGGCCACGAGGGGCACGGCTTCGTCTTCACCATCGGCCGGGGCAACGACGTCCAGGTCGCGGCGATCGAGGCACTCCGCCCCCATCTCCTCGGCCGGCCGGTCGAGGAGCTGTGCGCCGACCCCGGCTCCGTGGCGCGCGACCTGACCGGCGACAGCCAGCTGCGCTGGCTGGGGCCCGAGAAGGGCGTGATGCACATGGCGATCGGAGCCGTCGTCAACGCCGTGTGGGACCTGGCCGCCAAGCGCCGTGGCCTGCCGCTGTGGCGGCTGCTGGCCGAGGCCGACCCGGAATGGCTCGTCTCCCAGGTCGACTTCCGCTACATCGACGACGCCCTCACCCCCGGGCGCGCGCTGGAACTGCTGCGCGCGGGCCGTGCCGGCGCCGCCGGACGCACCGCCGAACTGCTGGACCGCGGCTACCCCGGCTACACCACCTCGCCCGGCTGGCTCGGCTACTCCGACGAGAAGCTGACCCGGCTCGCCGAGCAGGCCGTGGCCGACGGCTTCACCCAGATCAAGCTGAAGGTCGGCGCCGACCTCGCCGACGACGTACGGCGCATGCGCGCGGCCCGTGCTGCCGTGGGCCCTGACGTCCGCATCGCGATCGACGCCAACCAGCGGTGGGGCATCGCCGAGGCCGTCACCTGGGTCACCGCCCTGGGCGAGTTCGACCCGTACTGGATCGAGGAGCCCACCTCCCCCGACGACGTCCTCGGCCACGCCGCGATCCGCAAGGCGGTCGCCCCGGTCCGGGTCGCCACCGGCGAGCACGTGCAGAACCGCATCGTCTTCAAGCAGTTGCTGCAGGCCGGCGCGATCGACGTGCTGCAGATCGACGCGGCACGGGTCGGCGGGGTCAACGAGAACCTGGCGATCCTGCTGCTGGCCGCGGCCTTCGACGTCCCGGTGTGCCCGCACGCCGGCGGCGTCGGGCTGTGCGAACTGGTGCAGCACCTGTCGATGTTCGACTTCGTGGCGCTGGCCGGGACGACCGAGGACCGCGCCATCGAGTACGTGGACCACCTCCACGAGCACTTCGCGACACCGGTCGTCATGCGCGGCGGCCACTACACCGCCCCCACGGCACCCGGCTTCTCCGCGCAGATGAGACCGGAATCGATCGACGCGTACCGCTACCCCGACGGTACGTTCTGGGTGGCGGACCGGGCACGGCAGGAAGGTGGGACGGCATGAGCGAGGAGTTGCGCGACCTGGAGGGCCTCGGCGCCCTGGTGACGGGCGGCGCCTCCGGGATCGGCCTGGCGACCGCGCGGCTGCTGGCCGCGCGCGGCGCCCGGGTCGCCGTCCTGGACCTGGCGCCGGACGGGCTGCCCGCGCAGCTGACCGGCTTCAAGGCCGACGTCTCCGACGACGCCTCCACCCGGGCCGCCGTGGACGCCGCGGCGGAAGCCCTCGGCGGACTCGACGTGCTCGTCAACAACGCGGGCGTCGGCGCCGCCGGCACCGTCGAGGACAACCCCGACGAGCAGTGGCACCGCGTGCTCGACGTCAACGTGCTCGGCATGGTGCGCACCACCCGTGCCGCCCTTCCGCACCTGCGGCGCTCGGCCCGGCCCGCCATCGTCAACACCTGCTCCATCGCCGCCACCGCCGGGCTCCCCCAGCGCGCCCTGTACAGCGCCAGCAAGGGAGCCGTGCTCTCGCTGACCCTGGCGATGGCCGCCGACCACGTCCGCGAGGGCATCCGGGTCAACTGCGTCAACCCCGGCACCGCCGACACCCCGTGGGTGGCCCGGCTGCTGGACGCCGCCGACGACCCCGAGGCGGAACGCGCCGCCCTCAACGCCCGGCAGCCGATGGGCCGGCTGGTGACCGCCGACGAGGTCGCCGCCGCGATCGTCTACCTGGCGAGCCCGGCCGCGGCCTCCGTCACGGGCACCGCGCTCGCCGTGGACGGCGGCATGGCCGGACTGCGGCTGCGCCCGGCCGGGCAGTGAGGGACCGGACCACGATGCGCACCACCACCCTGGGCCGCAGCGGCGTCGCCGTCACCGATCTGGGCTTCGGCGCCGCCCCGATCGGCAACCTCTTCACCCCGGTCGACGACGACGCCGCCCGCGCGGCGGTGGACGCCGCCTGGGACGCCGGCGTCCGCTACTTCGACACCGCGCCCCACTACGGGCTCGGCCTGTCCGAACGCCGGATCGGCGCCGCCCTGCGCGACCGGCCCCGGTCGGCGTACACCGTCTCGACCAAGGTGGGACGGCTGCTGGAACCCGGCGGGCCCGGCGGGGACGACCTGGCGAACGGCTTCGCCGTACCCGCCACGACGCACCGGGTCTGGGACTTCAGCGCCGACGGCGTGCGCCGGAGCATCGAGGCCAGCCTGGAGCGCCTGGGCCTGGACCACGTCGACCTGGTCTACCTCCACGACCCCGACGACCACGCCGAGCAGGCCTTCGGCCAGGGGTACCCGGCGCTGGAGCGGCTGCGCTCGGAGGGCGTCGTCCGCGCGATCGGCGCGGGCATGAACCAGACCGCCATGCTCGCCCGCTTCCTGCGGGACACCGACGTCGACGTGGTGCTGATGGCCGGCCGCTACACGCTGCTGGAGCAGGAGGGCCTGGCCGAGGTGCTGCCGCTGGCGGCGTCCCGCGGCGCGAGCGTGGTCGTGGGCGGCGCCTTCAACTCGGGCCTGCTGATCGACCCGGGCGAGGGCGCCACGTACGACTACGCGCCCGCCCCGGAACCCGTGCTCGCCCGCGCCCGGCGGCTGCGCTCGGTGACCGGCCGGCACGGCGTGCCGCTGCGGGCGGCCGCGCTGCGCTTCCCCGCGGCCCATCCCGCGGTCGCGAGCACGCTGGTGGGGCTGCGCTCCGCCGACGAGGCGCGGGACAACGCCGCCGTGCTGCGGCTGCCTCTCCCGGCCGCGATGTGGGCCGACCTGCGCGCCGAGGGCCTGCTGGGCGCGGACGTACCCGTACCGGACGAGGAGCCGACATGAGGGTCGCCCTGCACACCAGGGTGCGTACGGACCGGATCGCCGCGTACGAGGAGGCGCACCGCGAGGTGCCCCCCGAGCTGACCGCCGCCATCCGCGGCGCGGGCGTACGGGAGTGGACGATCTGGCGCAGCGGCAGCGACCTCTTCCACCTGCTGGACGTCGACGACTACCCGGCGATGCTCGCCGCGCTGGAGCGGCTGCCCGTCAACATCGCCTGGCAGGCACGGATGGCGGAGCTGCTGGAGGTCGCCCACGACTACTCCGCCGACGGCGCCGGGGCGCCGCTGCCGGTGGTGTGGCAGCTGTGACCGCGCCGGAGGGCGTCGTCGACGCGCACCACCACCTGTGGGACCTGTCCGTCCGCGACCAGGACTGGATCACCGGGGAGCGGCTGGCCCCGCTGCGCCGCGACTTCACCCTCGCCGACCTGGAACCGGAGGCGAAGGCCGCGGGCGTCACCGCGACCGTCCTCGTCCAGACCGTCACGGTGGCCGCGGAGACCCCGGAGTTCCTGGCCCTGGCCGCGGGCAGCGACCTGGTGGCCGGGGTGGTCGGCTGGACCGACCTCACGGACCCCGCGGTCGCCGACCGGCTGGCGGCCCTGCGCGAACTGCCCGGCGGGCAGCGCCTGGTGGGAATCCGTCACCAGGTGCAGGGCGAACCCGACCCGGAGTGGCTGCTCCGCCCCGACGTGCTGCGCGGGCTGCGCGCGGTGGCCGACGCCGGACTCGTCTACGACCTGGTGGTGCTCCCCCACCAGCTCCCGGCGGCGACCCGCGCGGCGGCCCTCGTGCCCGAGCTGGTGTTCGTCCTCGACCACCTGGGCAAGCCGCCCATCGCCGAGGGCGCCACGCAGCCGTGGAGCGCGGACGTGCGGGCGCTGGCCGCCCGGCCCAACACCGCCTGCAAGCTGTCCGGCATGGTCACCGAGGCCGACTGGGACACCTGGACGACGGCCGCCCTCGCGCCCTACGCCGGCACCGTGCTCGACGCGTTCGGGCCCGGCCGCCTGATGTTCGGCTCCGACTGGCCGGTGTGCCGGCTCGCCGCCTCCTACGCCGAGGTGGTCGACGCCGCCCGCGTCCTGACCGGCCGGCTGGACGACGCGGAGCGGCGGGAGGTCTTCTCCGGCACGGCGCGCCGCGTCTACGGTCTCTGAGCATCCGCGCGGACGGCGCCGCGCGGGGTGCGGGTGATTAGACTCCCACCCCTGGCGGCACGAGGAACGGGCGTGGGCGCGTGAGCGACGGCAGACCGGACACACCCCCGGCGAGCACGGCGGGGCGGCTCACCGTGCGCGACGTGCTCGACCTGGACCTCGTCACCCCCTGGGTGCCGGAGGTCGTGGCCGGTTCCGCCCATCTGCACCGCGCGGTGCGCTGGCTGCACGTGGCCGAGGCGCTGGACGTCGGCGTCATGCTCAGCGGCGGGGAGATGGTGCTGACCACCGGTCTGCTGCTGGCGGGCGACGAGCGGGCGCAGCGCGAGTACGTCGAGTCGATGCAGCGGGCCGACGTCGCGGCGGTCGTCCTGGGTCTCGGCCGGGCGTTCCGCACCACGCCCGAGCCGATGCGGCGGGCCGCCGAACGCTGCGGGGTACCGCTGATCGTGCTGCACCGGCCGGCGCCGTTCGCGCGGCTCACCGAGGAGGTGCACGCCCGCCTGGTGCACGGCCGGTTCGCCGCGCTCGACCTCTCCGACCGGGTCCGCTCCTCGCTGACCGCCCTCAACCTCTCCGGCGCCGGCCTCCAGCAGGTCCTGGACGAGATCGCGGCGCACAGCGGCTGTCCGGCCGTCGTCGTCAACCTCGCGCAGCGCGTGCTGGCCTCGGCCGGGGACAAGGGATCGCTCAACGACCTGCTGCGCGACTGGGAGCGGGTCTCCGGTCAGGTGGCCGAACTGGCCGGCAGAGGCGCGGTGACGGTCGGCCCGGACGGCTGGGTCGTCGCACCGCTGGAGGCCCGGGGCCGGCAGTGGGGGCGCCTGGTGCTCTTCGGCCACCACGGCCCCGAGGAGTTCGGCCGGGTGCTGGGCGCCCGCGCCTCGGAGGCGCTGGCGATGCACCGCCTCCTCGGCGACCAGGACCGGGGCTGGGAGGACCAGGCCGCGGAGTCCCTGCTGCACGACCTGGCGACCGGCACGGCCCGCCCCGAGCAGTTGGTGACGCGGGTGCGCGCGGCGGGCCTCCCGGTCAACCGGCGTACCTTCGTGCCCGTCGTGGTCCGCCCCCTCGGCCCGCCGCCCGGCGGCCGCGACGACCTGCCGGAGCTGATCGAGCACGTGCTGGCCGAACATCCCGGCGTCGCGGGGCTGGTGGCGCGGACCGGCGCCGCCGGCACGGCGGTCCTGCTGAGCATCCCCGCCGGTCAGGACGCCGACGCCGCCGTGCACAAGGTCGCGCTGCGGGTGCACGAGGAACTGGCCGGGCGCGGCCGTACGGCGGTGGTGGGCGCGGGGTTCGGCTGCGGGGAACTGGACGAGGTCCGCCGTTCCTTCGTGGAGGCGGTGCACGTGGCGGACGCGGCGGTCGCCGGCCCCCCGGACGCGCCGGTGGCCCGGCTGCGCGACGTACGGCTGCGCGGCCTGGTGCGCCTGCTGCGCGACGAGCCCGAGCTGCAGGCCTTCATCGGGCGGGAGCTGGGCCCCCTGCTGGGGAACCCGGCGCTGCTGGAGGTGCTGCGCACCTATCTGGCGACGGGCCGCAACAAGTCGGCGGCCGCCCAGGTGCACCACGTCAGCCGGCCCGCCCTGTACCGGCGGCTGCAGAGCATCGAGGCGCTGCTCGGCATCGACCTGGACGACTGGGAGCAGCTCACCTCGCTCTACGTGGCGCTGCTCGCGCACGAGGCGCAGAGCGCCGCGGGGCCCGGGTCCGGCCGCTGACGTGTCGGGCCCGGGCCCCGCGGGCGCGGCGCCGGTTCAGTCCTCGCGCTGGGGCGCGAGACGGCTGAGCAGGACGTACACGAGGAGGGAGGCGGCGAGGCCGACGGCCCACCCGTAGTCCGCGAGCGGCTTCAGGAAGGGAATCATTCCGTCGACCGGGAACGGCCCCTGCTTGACGCCCTTGGCGTCGAGTCCCGAGTGCGAGCCGCCGATGGCGAGGACACCGCCGACGACGAAGGCCGCCAGCGCCCGCCAGTTCCAGCCGCCGTCGTACCAGTAGCGGCCCTCGGACCTGTAGAGGTCGGCGAGTTCCAGCCGTGTGCGGCGCAGGATCCAGTAGTCGGCGATCAGGATGCCGGCCACCGTGCCCAGCAGGCCGCCGACGGTGCCGAGCCAGGTGAAGATGTACGCCTGCGGGCTGGCCAGCAGCTTCCACGGGAAGATGACGACGCCGACGACCGCGGTGATCAGCGCGCCGGTGCGGAAACTGATCCTGCGCGGCGCGATGTTGGACAGGTCGAAGGCGGGCGAGACCACGTTCGCCGCGATGTTCACCGAGAGCGTGGCCACCAGGACCGTGATCAGCGCGAAGAGCACCGCCGCCCAGTTGTCGAGCTTGGCCGCCAGCGCCACCGGGTCCCAGATCGGCTCGCCGTACACCGCCTGCGAGCCGGAGGTCACCAGCACCGACAGCAGCGCGAACAGCGTCATCGTGGTGGGCAGCCCGAGCGACTGCCCCCACAGCTGGGCGCGCTGCCCGGCCGCGTAGCGGGTGAAGTCGGGGATGTTGAGGGAGAGCGTCGACCAGAAGCCGATCATGCCCATGAGGGCGGGGAAGAAGACCTTCCAGAAGTCACCGCCCCAGCCGAGGGCGGAGGGCTGGTCGAGCAGCGGGCCGAGGCCGCCGGCCTTGTTCGTCATCCAGATCAGCAGCGCGATCGCGCCGACGATGACGAAGGGGGCCGCCCAGTTCTCGAACCGTCTCACCATCTCCATGCCGCGCACGATGATCGCGACCTGGATGATCCAGAAGACGACGAAGGACAGCCACTGCGTCCACGGGTATCCGCCGATCGTCCCGGCGTTCGCCCACGAGTCGCCGAAGAGCTTCCCGGCGAGCAGGAAGATGCCGGAGCCGCCGATCCAGGTCTGGATGCCGAACCACACGCAGGCGACCGCCGCCCGGACCAGGGCGGGCAGGTTGGCCCCGCGCACCCCGAACGACGCCCGGGCGAACACCGGGAAGGGGATACCGTACTTGGGGCCGGCGTGGCCGGTGAGCAGCATCGGCACCAGCACGATGACATTGGCGAGGGCGATGGTGAGCACCGCCTGCTTCCAGTCCATGCCGAGGGCGACCAGGCCCGAGGCGAGGGTCCAGGAGGCCACGTTGTGGGCCATGCCGACCCACAGGGCGGTGAAGTTGTACGTGGTCCACTTCCGCTGGGCGAGCGGT
This sequence comes from Streptomyces sp. NPDC111520, assembly GCF_055635295.1. Lineage (NCBI taxonomy): Bacteria > Bacillati > Actinomycetota > Actinomycetes > Kitasatosporales > Streptomycetaceae > Streptomyces > Streptomyces sp. NPDC111520. The sequence continues at coordinate 114,314 of NZ_JBVKBW010000018.1, forward strand.
ACGGGCAGCAGGTCCTCGTTGGCGTAGGGGCCGGTCGGGACGGCGTCGGGCGAGAGCTCGACGCGGCCCTCGGCCCCGGCTCTTCCGGCGGGGGGTGGAGCGGTGGCTGTCATGGCAGCCCCCTTCGTTCGAGGGGTACGGGGATCGAACGTGCCGTGCGGGGGGATGGCGGGCCGGGGATCAGGCGCGGAGCGCGGGGATGACGGTGGAGCCGTAGACGTCGATCACGGACTCCTTGGCGTCCTGCATGTCGTACAGGGCGAACTGGTCGACACCGAGGGCCTGCAGGGCGCGCAGCTTCTCGACGTGCTGCTCGGCGGTGCCGATGAGGCAGAAGCGGTCGACGATCTCGTCGGGGACGAACGCGGTGTCGGGGTTGCCGGTGCGGCCGTGGTGCGAGTAGTCGTACCCCTCGCGGGCCCGGATGTAATCCGTGAGCTCCTGGGGGACGGCGCTGGACACCTCGCCGTACTTGGAGACGAGGTCGGCGACGTGGTTGCCGACCATGCCGCCGAACCAGCGGCACTGCTCACGGGCATGGGCCAACGCCTGCGGGGAGTCGTCCTCGGTGACGTACGCCGGCGCGGCCACGCACACCTTCACCTCGGCCGGGTCGCGGCCGGCGGCGACCGCGGCGTCCTTGACCGCCTTGACCATCCATTCGGTCAGGTAGACGTCGGCGAGCTGCAGGATGAACCCGTCCGCCTTCGCCCCGGCGACCGCCAGCGCCTTCGGCCCGTACGCCGCCATCCACACCGGGAGTTCGGCACCGGGCCGCACCCACGGGAACTTCACCACCGTCCCGCTGCCGAGGTCGGCCTCGCGGCCCTCGGCGAGCTCGCGGATGACGTGCATCGCCTCCTCGATGCGGGCGAGGGTGTTGGGCCTGCGGCCCGCCACGCGCATCGCCGAGTCGCCCCTCCCGATGCCGCAGATCGTCCGGTTGCCGAACATCTCGTTCAGCGTGGCGAAGGTCGACGCGGTCACCTCCCAGGTCCGGGTGCCCGGGTTGGTGACCATCGGGCCGACGACCAGACGTTCGGTGTTCGCCAGGATCTGGCTGTAGATGACGAACGGCTCCTGCCACAGCACGGTCGAGTCGAAGGTCCAGCCGTGGCTGAAGCCGTTGCGCTCGGCGCGCCGCATCAGCTCCACGACCCCCGCGGCGGGCGGGTCCGTCTGCAGGACGAGACCGAAATCCATTGCTGCGCTCCCTGGGTGGCTCGACGGGGTGGCTAGACGAGGTACTGGCAGGTCTCACGGGTCTGGTAGCGGCCGTGGCCGGCCCGGCCCAGGTAGCGGTCCTGGTCGACGACGACGGTGCCGCGGGAGATCACGGTGCGGGCTTTGCCGCGCACGCGCTTGCCCTCGTAGGCCGAGTAGTCGACGTTCATGTGGTGGGTGGCCGCGGAGATGACCTGCTCCGCGTCCGGGTCGTAGATCACGATGTCGGCGTCCGCGCCCGGCGCGATGGTGCCCTTGCGCGGGTACAGACCGAACATCCGCGCCGGCGTCGCGCAGGCGATCTCGATCCACCGGCGGCGGCTGATCTGACCGTCCACCACGGCCTGGTGCAGCAGGTCCATCCGGTTCTCCACCCCCGGCAGACCGTTGGGGATCTTCGAGAAGTCACCCCGGCCCAGCTCCTTCTGCCCCACGAAGCAGAACGGGCAGTGGTCCGTCGACACCACCTGCAGGTCGTTGGTCCGCAGGCCCTTCCACAGCGCCGCCTGGTGCTCCTTCGGCCGCAGCGGCGTCGAGCACACGTACTTGGCGCCCTCGAAGTCCGGCTCCGCCAGGTTGTCCGTCGACAGGAACAAGTACTGCGGGCACGTCTCACCGAAGACGTTGAGGCCGCGGTCGCGCGCCGTCGCCAGCTCCGCGACGGCCTGCTCGGCGGAGACGTGCACGACGTAGAGCGGCGCACCGGCCACCTCGGCCAGCCGGATCGCGCGGTGGGTCGCCTCGGCCTCCAGCAGCTCGCGCCGTACCTCGCCGTGGTAGCGGGGGTCGGTCTGGCCCGCGGCAAGGGCCTGTTCGACCAGGACGTCGATGGCGATGCCGTTCTCGGCATGCATCATGACCAGTCCGCCGTTGGCGGCGCCGCGCTGCATGGCCCGCAGGATCCTGCCGTCGTCGCTGTAGAAGACGCCGGGGTACGCCATGAACAGCTTGAAGGAGGTGACCCCTTCGTCGACGAGGAGGTCCATCTCTTTGAGGCTGTGCTCGTTCACGTCCGACACGATCATGTGGAACGCGTAGTCGACGGCGCAGTTGCCCTCGGCCTTCGCGTGCCAGGTGTCCAGACCGGCGCGCAGCGACTCGCCCACCGACTGGACGGCGAAGTCCACGATCGTCGTCGTACCGCCCCAGGCGGCGGCCCGGGTACCGGTCTCGAAGGTGTCCGAGGCGAAGGTGCCACCGAAGGGCAGCTCCATGTGGGTGTGCGCGTCCACACCGCCCGGGATGACGTACGTCCCGGTCGCATCGATCACGGTGTCGGCCGTCCAGCCCTCGGCGACCGTGCTGTCGGCGGCGGCGAGGGCGACGACCTTCTCGTCCTCGACGAGGACGTCGGCGTGGACCTCGTCCGCGGCGGTGATGACGAGGCCGCCGCGGATCAGGGTTCGGCTCACGGGTTCCCTCCCTCTCCTCAGGCCTCGGTCAGCGGACCGTAGGCGTCGGGGCGGCGGTCGCGGTAGAAGGCCCACTGCTGGCGGACCTCCTCGATCCTCCCGAAGTCCAGGTCGCGCACGAGCAGTTCCTCCTCCTTGTCGGAGGCGACGTCGCCCACGAACTGGCCGCGCGGGTCGACGAAGTAGGACGTGCCGTAGAAGTCGTTGTCTCCGTACTCCTCCTGGCCGACCCGGTTGATGGCGGCGACGAAGTACTCGTTGGCGACGGCCGCGGCCGGCTGCTCCAGCTGCCACAGATAGGAGGAGAGCCCGCGCGAGGTGGCGGAGGGGTTGTAGACCAGCTCGGCGCCGGCGAGGCCGAGCGCCCGCCAGCCCTCGGGGAAGTGGCGGTCGTAGCAGATGTAGACGCCGACCTTGCCGACGGCCGTGTCGAACACCGGCCAGCCGAGGTTGCCGGGCTTGAAGTAGTACTTCTCCCAGAAGCCCTTGACCTGCGGGATGTGGTGCTTGCGGTACTTGCCGAGATAGCTGCCGTCGGCGTCGATCACGGCGGCGGTGTTGTAGTAGAAGCCCGCCTGCTCGATCTCGTAGACCGGGACGACCATCACCATGCGGAGCTCCTTGGCGAGCGCCTGCATCCGCACGATCGTCGGGCCGTCCGGCACCGGCTCCGCCCAGCGGTAGTGCTCGGGCTCCTGCACCTGGCAGAAGTACGGGGCGTTGAACACCTCCTGGAAGCCGATGACCTGCGCCCCCTGGGCCGCGGCCTCACGGGCGTAGCGCTCGTGCAGGTCGGTCATCGACTCCTTGTCGCCGGTCCACTTCGTCTGGACGAGCGCGGCGCGCACTACTCGACTCATCGGTCTTCCCTCCGACGTCGCGGCAATGGGCGGGCCGCGGAGGTGAACTCCGGGCCGCTTGACGGCTGACATTAGGAGCCGTGCGGTGCGGGGTGGAGTACCACGGTGTAACGCGATGGGGCCCCCGGCGTTCCGCCGCGTCACCTGCGCGGACACCGCCCACCGGTGTGTCAGGGGCGTTCGCGCGGCAGGTGAAATCGGCGTTTCGTCCCCCGCGCCGGCGTTACCGGCCGGTGTCCGCGACCAGCCGACAAGAAATGTGGGCTGGACAAAATAATTTGTCGGTGAGATGGTGGAGCCATGTTGGACGTGAGCGTGATCGAGGACTCGGCGGCCGCCGCCGCCACCCTGGACCCCGTACGGGCCCGCCTCCTCGCCGAGCTGGCGGAGGGGCCCGCGTCGGCGGCCATGCTCGCCGCCCGGGTCGGGCTGCCCCGGCAGAAGGTGAACTACCACCTGCGGACACTGGAGGCGCACGGCCTGGTCGAACTGGCCGGCGAGCGCCGCAAGGGCAACGTCACCGAGCGGTTGATGCGGGCCACAGCGGCCTCGTACGTGATCTCCCCGCTCGCGCTGGCCGCCGTCCAGCCGGACCCCGGGCGCTTCCGCGACCAGTTGTCCGCGCGCTGGCTGCTGGCCGTCGCCGCCCGCCTCGTCCGCGACGTCGGCACCCTGATCACCGGCGCGGACCGGGCCCGCAAGCGGCTGGCGACGTACGCCCTCGACGGGGAGGTGCGCTTCGCCTCCGCCGCCGACCGGGCCGCGTTCGTGGAGGAGCTGACCCGCGGGGTGAGCGCGCTGATCGCCAAGTACCACGACGCGGACGGCGAGGGCGGCCGCGACCACCGCATCGTGGTGGCCCTCCACCCCACCGTCAAGGAACCCGCCCCCGGGCCCGCGCCCGGGGAGACCGCACCGGCAGCAGTCGAGGCGTCCCCCGGAGCGGAGCCGCCCCGGGCCGAGCTGCCCTGAGCACGACCGCCCGGTGCGGCCCGTGAACCGTCACGTCCGGCACCGCACCGCCGGGCACCGCCCCGCCCCACCGTCCATCACCCACCACGCCGCCCGGGCGCCCGAGCCCGTCCCACGAGGAGCGAGCAGCATCATGTCCAAGGAATTCGAGATCGTCCGCGAGTTCGCGACCGAGGCCGGTCCGGAAGAGGTCTGGGAGGCCGTCACCACCGGCTCGGCCGGCTGGCTCTGGCCCCAGGAGTTCGAGCCGCGCAAGGGCGGCGCCGCGTCCTTCGGCGGCACCATCACCGCCTGGGACCCGCCGCACCACCTGATCGCCCGCGCGGAGGACCTCGAAGCCGCGCGCCAGACCTTCAACCAGCTCGAGCACGTCATCGAGGAGCGCGAGGGCGGCGGTGCCTGGGTGCGCTACGTCCACAGCGGCGTCTTCGTGGACGACTGGGACAACCAGTACGACGGCGCGAGCAAGCACACCGACTTCTACCTGCACACCCTGCGCCAGTACCTGACCCACTTCACCGGACGGCCGGCGGCCTTCGCCACCGTCAACGGGCCCGCCGCGTCCACCGCGCCGGACGCCCTTGGCGTCGTCACCCGGGCCCTCGGGGTGCCGGACGACGCCGCCGAAGGCGCCGGGGTACGCGTCGAACTGCCCGGCGCCGGGCCGGTGGAGGCCGTGGTGGACTACCGCGACCGGTACTTCGTCGGCCTGCGGACCGGCGACGCGATGTACCGCGTCTTCGGCCGCAACCACTGGGGCGCCCCGGTCGGCGTCAGCGTGCACGACTTCGCCCCCGGCGCGGACGGCGAGCGGGCCGGCGAGCGCTGGCAGGCGTGGCTGGACGGCGTCTTCGCGTAGTCGCGTAGGGCACGCCCCGCCCCGGACACGCGAACCGCCCCGGCTGGATCACCAGCCGGGGCGGTTCGCGTCGTCCTGCCTTCGCGCCGCGCCGCGTTCGCGTCGTCTCGCGGCTCGCGTCAGGCGAGCGTCGCCAGCGCCTCGTTGAAGGTCGCGGACGGGCGCATGACGGCCGCGGCCTTGGCCGGGTCGGGCTGGTAGTAGCCGCCGATCTCCGCCGGGGAGCCCTGCACGGCGATCAGCTCGTCGACGATCGTCTGCTCCTTCTCGGTCAGCGTCTGGGCGAGCGCGCCGAAGGCCTTGGCCAGCTCCGCGTCGTCCGTCTGCCCGGCCAGCTCCTGGGCCCAGTACATGGCCAGGTAGAAGTGGCTGCCGCGGTTGTCGATGCCGCCGAGCCGGCGGCTGGGCGACTTGTCCTCGTTGAGGAAGGTGCCCGTGGCGCGGTCGAGGGTGTCGGCCAGCACCTGGGCGCGGGCGTTGCCCGTGGTGGTCGCCAGGTGCTCGAAGCTGACCGCGAGGGCCAGGAACTCGCCGAGGCTGTCCCAGCGCAGGTAGTTCTCCTTCACCAGCTGCTGGACGTGCTTGGGCGCGGAGCCGCCGGCGCCGGTCTCGAAGAGGCCGCCGCCGTTCATCAGGGGCACGACCGACAGCATCTTGGCGCTGGTGCCCAGCTCCAGGATCGGGAAGAGGTCGGTCAGGTAGTCACGCAGCACGTTGCCGGTGACGGAGATCGTGTTCTCGCCGCGGCGGATGCGCTCCAGGGAGAACTTCGTCGCCTCGACCGGCGACTTGATCTCGATCTGCAGGCCCTCGGTGTCGTGCTCCGGCAGGTACCGCTCGACCTTGGCGATCAGGTTCGCGTCGTGGGCGCGCTCCGCGTCCAGCCAGAAGACCGCCGGGTCGCCGGTCGCGCGGGCGCGGGTGACGGCGAGCTTGACCCAGTCCCTGATCGGGGCGTCCTTGGTCTGGCAGGCGCGGAAGATGTCGCCCGCGGAGACGGCCTGCTCCAGCACGACGTCGCCGGCCTGGTCGACCAGGCGCACCGTGCCGGTGTGCTGGACCTCGAAGGTCTTGTCGTGGCTGCCGTACTCCTCGGCCTTCTGCGCCATGAGGCCGACGTTGGGCACCGAGCCCATCGTCGAAGGGTCGAAGGCGCCGTGCGCGCGGCAGTCGTCGATGACGGCCTCGTAGATGCCGGCGTAGCTGCTGTCCGGGAGCACCGCGAGGGTGTCGGCCTCCTGGCCGTCCGGGCCCCACATGTGGCCGGAGGTGCGGATCATGGCGGGCATGGAGGCGTCGACGATGACGTCGCTCGGGACGTGCAGGTTGGTGATGCCGCGGTCGGAGTCGACCATGGCCAGGGCCGGGCCCTCGGCCAGCTCGGCCTCGAAGGAGGCCTTGATCGCCGCGCCGTCGGACAGGGACTCGACGCCCTTGAGGATGCCGCCGAGGCCGTCGTTCGGGGTGAGGCCGGCCGCCGCGAAGGCCTCGCCGTACTGGGCGAAGGTCTTGGGGAAGAAGGCGCGGACGACGTGGCCGAAGACGATCGGGTCGGAGACCTTCATCATCGTGGCCTTCAGGTGCACCGAGAACAGGACGTCCTCGGCCTTGGCGCGCGCGACCTGCTCGCCGAGGAACTCGCGCAGCACGGCGACGCGCATGACGGAGGCGTCCACGACCTCGCCCGCCAGCACCGGCACGGACTCGCGCAGCACGGTGGTGGTGCCGTCGTCACCGACCAGCTCGATGCGCAGGGCGCCGTCCTCGGCGATGACGGCGGACTTCTCGGTGGAACGGAAGTCGTCGGCCGTCATGTGCGCGACGTTCGTCTTCGAGTCGGCCGACCAGGCGCCCATGCGGTGCGGGTGCGCCTTGGCGTAGTTCTTCACCGAGGCGGGGGCGCGGCGGTCGGAGTTGCCCTCGCGCAGGACGGGGTTGACGGCGCTGCCCTTGATCTTGTCGTAGCGGGCGCGGACGTCCTCGTCCTCGTCGGACTTGGGGTCGTCCGGGTAGTCGGGCAGCGCGTAGCCCTGCTCCTGCAGCTCCGCGATCGCGGCCTTCAGCTGCGGGATCGAGGCCGAGACGTTCGGCAGCTTGATGATGTTGGCGGCCGGGGTCTTGGCGAGCTCGCCGAGCTCGGCGAGGGCGTCGGCGATGCGCTGGCCCTCCTCCAGGTACTCGGGGAAGCTCGCGATGATGCGCCCGGCCAGGGAGATGTCACGGGTCTCCACGGCGACTCCGGCCGTGGAGGCGTAGGCCTGGATCACGGGCAGGAACGAGTACGTCGCCAGCGCCGGCGCCTCGTCGGTGTGCGTATAGATGATGGTCGAGTCAGTCACCGGGTGCTCCGCTCCACGTCTGCAACATTGCTCGACATCAAGATATCTCGTGAGCGCGCATCACTCGAATGGACCCTCCCGGGGTCAGGCGCCACCCCCGGCGCCGGGCCGGGGCGCGCCGGGCGTCCCGGGGCGCGCGCTCATGGTGCCCGCCCGGATACCCGGCGGCGCAACTGTGGTGTTCCACCACATGGGAGCGTGACGTGGCCGTTCCTACGGTGTGGCGACATCGGAAACGTCCCCCGTCCCCCGCCCGGAAGTGGTGACCATGGCAACCCCGGCACCCGCGCCCACCGCACCCGGCTCGCTCCGCAGAATCGTCGCGGCGAGCCTCATCGGCACCACCATCGAGTGGTACGACTTCTTCCTCTACGGTTCCGCAGCCGCGCTCGTGTTCAACAAGCTGTTCTTCCCCGGCGAGGAACCCCTGGTCGGCACCCTGCTGTCGTTCCTCACCTACGCGGTCGGCTTCGCCGCCCGCCCGGTCGGCGCCCTGGTCTTCGGCCACTACGGGGACCGTCTCGGCCGCAAGCGGCTGCTCGTGCTGAGCCTGCTGCTCATGGGCGGCGCGACCTTCTGCATCGGCCTGCTGCCCACCTTCGCCACGATCGGCGTCGCCGCTCCGGTGCTGCTCACCGTGCTCCGTCTGGTGCAGGGCTTCGCCCTCGGCGGGGAGTGGGGCGGCGCGGTGCTGCTGGTCTCGGAGCACGGCGACGCGAAGCGGCGCGGCTTCTGGGCGTCGTGGCCGCAGACGGGCGCGCCGGCCGGCCAGCTGCTCGCCACCGGTGTGCTGTCCGCGCTGACCGCGCTGCTCTCCGACGAGGCCTTCACCTCGTGGGGCTGGCGCGTCCCGTTCCTGCTCTCGGGCGTGCTCGTGATGGTGGGGCTGTGGATCCGGCTGTCGGTCGACGAGTCGCCGGTGTTCAAGGCGGCGCTGGCCAGGGCGGAGGCGCGCCGGACGGAGGAGTCCGCGATGGAGCGGCTGCCGCTGGTCTCGGTGCTCCGCGACCACTGGCGGGACGTCCTGGTGGCGATGGGTGCCCGCATGGCGGAGAACATCAGCTACTACGTCATCACCGCGTTCGTGCTGGTCTACGCCACCGAGCACGCGGCTCTGGGCAAGCAGACCGCGCTCAACGCCGTGCTCATCGCCTCCGCGGTGCACTTCGCCGTGATCCCCGCCTGGGGCGCGCTCTCGGACCGCGTCGGACGCAGGCCCGTGTACCTGCTGGGCGCCGCGGGCGTGGGGCTCTGGGCCTTCCCCTTCTTCGCGCTGATCGACACGAAGAGCTTCCCGGCCCTGCTGCTGGCCGTCACGGGCGGTCTGGTGCTGCACGGTGCCATGTACGCGCCGCAGGCGGCCTTCTTCACGGAGATGTTCGCGACCCGCATGCGCTACTCCGGTGCCTCCATCGGTGCCCAGTTCGCCTCCGTGGCCGCGGGCGCCCCGGCGCCGCTCATCGCCACGGCGCTGCTCGCGTCCTACGACAGCTCGGTCCCGATCGCGCTGTACGTGATCGCCGCCGCCCTGCTCACGCTGATCGCGGTCGGCGTGGCCAAGGAGACCCGCGGCCGCGACCTCGACGCCGTCGAGGCCGGGGCGGCGCAGGACGCCCCGCTGGCCCCGTCGGCCCACGCGGGCTGACCCGGGTCGGCCGCCGTTCCCCCACCCCCGATGCGTGGACCCCGCCGTTGTCAGTGGCGGGGTCTACTGTCGTTACCGTGAGTGACGGAGGAGTGATGACGGGGGTGCTGCACCATGTCGAGTTGTGGATTCCGGACCTCGAGCGCGCGGACGCCGAGTGGGGCTGGTTGCTGGGCGAGCTCGGCTACGTCCCCCACCAGCGGTGGGAAGCCGGCCGCAGCTGGCGTCTGGGGGCGACCTATATCGTCGTCGAACGGTCGCCGGACCTGGTCGACCGCTTCGAGGGGCGGCACGAGCGCCGCGCGCCGGGGCTGAACCACCTCGCCTTCCACGTCGCGGGCCGCGCGGAGCTGGACGCGCTGGTGGCACGCTCGCCGCTGCACGGCTGGACGCTGATGTTCCCCGCGCTGCATCCGTACGCCGGGGGCGAGCGGCACTACGCCGCCTACCTGGAGAACGCCGACGGCTTCGAGGTGGAGCTGGTCGCGGACCCGGATCAGTCCTGACCTGCGGGGCCGGGCGGTTCCTGCCGTCCGGCCGCCAGCCCGTGCAGGCGCAGCGCGAGCTGGATCTCCAGTGCGCGCTCCGGGGACTGCCAGTCGGCGCCGAGCAGGTGCGAGATCCGCTCCAGGCGCTGCGCGACGGTGTTGACGTGCACGTGGAGGGCGTCCTTGGTGCGTACGGGGCTCATCCCGCTGGCGAAGTAGGCGTCCAGGGTGCGCACGAGTTCGGTGCCGCGGCGGGCGTCGTAGTCGGCGACGGTGCCGATCGTGCGGTGTACAAAGCCGTCGACGTCGCGCGACTCGGTCAGCAGCAGGCCGAGGAAGCCGAAGTCGTCGCCCGCGGCGCCCTCACCGGCCCGGCCGAGTGCGCGCAACGTGTCCCCGCAGCGCTGCGCCTCCGCGTAGGCCAGGGCGACGGAACCGGGACGGCCGGCCGGCGAACGGACGGGGCCGGACGCCCCCACGGTGACGGCCGCCTGCACCGCCGTGCCCAGCTGCTGGGCGACGCGGCGGGCGGTGGCGGAGGCGTCGGAGCCCGGTTCCAGCGGGAGCAGCAACACCGTGCCGCCGTCGCGCGCGGCGGCGAGGCCCCGCCGGGTGGCGGCGAGGTGGGAGGCGGCCGACCACAGCCGCTGCCGGTCGGCGGCGGCTCCGGCGTGCTCCTCGTCGACGCGGGCGGCGAGCACGACGTGCGGGGCGTCGAGGTCGGCGCGCAGCCGGCCCGCGCGTTCGCGCAGCAGACCGGGGTCGCGGTGCGGGGCGTCGAGCAGGTCGTCCAGGAGTTCGCCGCGGAAGCGTTGCTCCGCCTCGGCGGCGGTACGCCGGGCGAGCAGCAGCAGGGAGGTGACCATCGCGGCCCGCTCCAGCGTGCGCTGGTCGACGGGATCGAGTCCGGGATGGCCGTGCAGCACCAGGGCGCCCAGCAGTTCACCGCCCGCGGTGACGGCGGCGGTCCAGGTCTCGCCCTGCCGTACGGCGTGGCCGTCCTTCCGGGAGCGGGCGACGGCGTCGGCGAGCGCGTCGGGCACGGGGTCGCGGTCGGTGCCGACGACCCGCACCGTCCCGGAGAGCACCTCGGCGACGGCGTCCGCGACGTCGTCCACCCCGCCGCCGCGCAGGACGAGTTCGGTGAGCCGGTCGTGCACCTCGGAGGCCCGTTCCAGCACGGCGCTGTGGTCGCGGATGGTGTCGTTGGCGGTGCCGAGGTCGGCGAGCGCGGAGCGGGTCTCGTCCAGCAGGTTCGCCGTGTCGATGGCGACGGCGGCGAGCGAGGCGAGGGAGGCCAGCAGGGCGATCTGGCCGCGTTCGAAGACCCGGGCCCTGCGGTCGGCGGCGTACAGCACACCGATGACGCCGGTGCCCAGCACGAGGGGGACGCCGAGGATCGCCACCAGTCCCTCGTCGTGCACGGCCGAGTCGATCGGGTGGGTGTGCCGGAAGCGCTCGTCGTCGAAGTAGGACTCGGTGACGTAGGGCAGCGCGGTCTGCGCGACCAGGCCGCCGAGCCCCTCCCCCATCCCGAGCCGCACCCGCTGGAACTCGGCGGAGACCGACCCCTCGGTGACCCGCATGTAGGTGTCCCCGGCCTTGCGGTCGATCAGGCTGAGGTAGGCGACGTCCGTGCCGAGCAGGGACCTGGCCCGCTGCACGATGGCCTGCAGCACCGAGTCCAGGTCGCGCAGCCCCGCGAGGTCGCCGGCGGTCTCGAAGAGCGCCGACAGCTCGGCCTCGCGCCGCCGCCGGCCCTCCAGTTCCGCGCGCACGCGCAGGGCCAGCAGCTTGGCCTGCTCCATCTCCGCCAGCACGGCGGGCGGCGCGCCCGCGGCCCTGGCCGCGAGGACGGGCCGCTCGTACTCCTCGGCCGGTGCCCCGCGGGCGAGCAGCCGCAGGAAGGGCGCGTCGGAAGGGCTGTGGGGAGCCATGGTTCCGCCGTGGTCGTCGGGGGCTTGGTGTGGGTCGCGCGGCACGCTGTCAGGGATACCGGCAGATCAGTGTGCCGTCCATCCGCCGTCCATGGTGAGCGAGGCACCGGTGATGAAGGACGCCTGCGGCGTGCAGAGGTAGGCGGTGAGCTCGGCCACCTCCTCCGGCTCCACCAGCCGCTTCACGGCGGAGTCGGCGAGCATGATCTCGGTGACGACCCGCTCGGGTTCGATGCCGTGCGCGGCCGCCTGGTCGGCGATCTGCCGCTCGACGAGCGGGGTGCGCACGTAGGCGGGGCTGATGCAGTTGGAGGTGACGCCCCGCGCGGCGCCCTCCAGGGCGGCGGTCTTGGAGAGCCCCTCCAGCCCGTGCTTGGCCGAGACGTAGGCGCTCTTGTAGGCCGAGGCCCGCAGTCCGTGGACGGAGGAGATGTTCACGATCCGGCCCCAGCCCTGCCCGTACATGTGCGGCAGCGCCCCCCGGATCAGCCGGAAGGGCGCCTCCAGCATCACCCGCAGCACCGTGGCGAAGACGTCCGGCGGGAAGTCCTCGATCGGGCGGACGAGCTGCAGGCCTGCGTTGTTGACCAGGATGTCGGTGCCCTCGGCGGCCTGCTCGGCGGCGTCGAGGTCGGTCAGGTCCAGGGTCACGGTCTCCACGGCGCCGGGGCGGCCGCCCGTCGCTGCCTGTTCCGCGAGTTCTGCCAGGCCTTCGGCGTCCCGGTCGGCGGCCCGCACCTTGGCGCCGGCGGCGGCCAGGCGCAGGACGCACGCGCGGCCGATGCCGCCCGCGGCTCCGGTGACGAGGGCGGTGCGTCCGTCCAGGTCCGGTGCCGCGGAGGGCGGGAGGGGGCCTGCTGCGGGACGGGGCGCGGGGGGCGTGGGCGTCATGCACTGCAGGCTAGGCAGCGCGCGGGCGCCGACCGATGTGTGCGCCGCCCACACTCCTGCGACCGCCCGTGGGGGCGGCGCACACTCGCTCCCGCTGCTCACCTCCGCGGCTCACCCCTGCGGCGGTCCCGCGGGCTCGAACCAGGTCGGGCCGTCGGACAGCGCGTGCTTGAGCCGGAGCCGCCCGTGGTTGCCGAGGTCGGGCAGGCCGTCCACGTCGAACCAGCCGACGTCCAGCGACTCGTCGTCGGCGACCCTGGCCCGCCCGCCGACCGCGCGGCAGCGGAAGGTGATGTCCACGTACTGGCAGCGGTCCCCGTTGGGGTACAGGACGGGGTCGATCGTCTGGACGAGGACGACGCGCTCCGCGACCGCACGCACCCCGGTCTCCTCCAGCACCTCGCGGACGGCGGTCTCGGCGGGCTGCTCGCCGGGTTCCGCGATGCCGCCGATGAGGGACCAGCGGCCGTTGTCCGCCCGCCGGTTCAGCAGGACGCGACCGTCGTCGTCGAGGACGACCGCCGTGACACCGGGCAGGAGCAGCTCCCGGTGGCCGACGACGGCCCGCAGCTCGCGGAGGAATTCGGGAATCGGCACGCCCCCGAGCCTACGTCCTCGGCGGTGGCCCTCCGTCGATCACGCCCGCGCCCGCGGCATGTGCCGTTCGTGCACGGGATCTCCACACCGCGAGGGCCCAGCGGTTACGGTGACCCCGGGGTCGGGGGTTCCCCGGGGGTCAGGGGGTGCGGGCTGTGGACACGCGAACCGGTGGAGTGCGGCCGGGCACCGGCGGTGCCGCGGACGGCCCGGCGGAACGTCCGCGCTCCGGATGGACGGACGCCGTGGGCGCGCTGGTCCTCGCCGGCTGCGCGGTGTGGTCGCTGGTCGCCGCGGCGGGCCGCCCGGCCCGCCCGGAAGGGGTGCTCCTGGCCGTCCTCGCGGTCACCGCCGGATACGCCGCCGGACGCATCGGCGGTGCCCTGCGGCCGGTGGCCGTCCCCGCCGTGGCCACCCTCACCGCGGTCGTACTGGTGGTCGCCCTGCCCGGCCGGCTGTCCGGTGGCCCGGACGCCCCGCCGCTCGGGTACGCGAACGCCGACGCCGCGCTCATGGTGCTCGCGACCGGCGCCGCCTGCTGCGCCGCCTGGACCGCGCGGTCCCGCCCCCTCCGGGTGGCGCTGCGCCTGCTCGGCGCCACGGCGGCCGCCTTCGCGCTGGCGGTGGGCTCCGCCGCGGGGTTCGCGGCGTGCCTCGGCGTCGTCCTGTGCTCCCTGGCCGCCGCCCGTACGCGCCGGGCGCTCGGTCTCGCGGGCCTGGCGCTGGCCCTCGTCGTGGCCGTCGGCGGCACGTGCGCGGTCGCCGTCGACGCCCTGCCGCCGGGGCTCTCGGCCTCGCTGTCCGGGCAGCTCACCCCGGCCCGGGTCCGGCTGTGGCACGACGCCCTGGAGACCGCCCGGGACCACCCCGTACGCGGGATCGGCCCGGGCCGCTTCGCCGAGGCGGCCACCGGAACGGCACCCTCGGCGCCCGGCGCGGGCACACCGCAGTCGGCGCCCCTGCAACTCGCGGCGGAACAGGGCCTGCCCGGCGTCGCCTTCCTCGCCGCCTCCTACGTCTGGCTGCTCTGGGCCCTGCAGCGCTCCCCGCGCCCGACCCCGGTCGTCCTGACCGCGGCGGCCGCCCTGACCGGCCTCGCCATGCAGTCCGCCGTCGACCACGTCCTGAGCTACCCCGTGGTCACCGCCGGCGTCGGCCTCCTCGCCGGCCTCGCCACGTCCCGCCCCCTGAGCGGCCCCCCGGACCACGCCACCGGCCCGTGAGCCCCCGGCTCCGCCGCGAGCCAGACGCACCTCGCAGGCCGGGCAGCGCACTCGATCCTCCGGCCGAGCACCGCTCCGAAGCGGGGCATTGCCTCTCCCCGGGGTGGCGGCATAGCATCGTGCGTCAGAGCGGTCGAATCGATTCGACGAATCGTTTCGACAAACCGGCACAGGGCCGCGAAGGAGCCGCATGACCACCATCAAGGACGTCGCCGAACGCGCCGGGGTCGCGCCCAGCACCGTGTCGTACGTCTTGAGCGGCTCGCGCAAGATCTCCGAGGACACCCGCCGCACCGTGCAGCAGGCGATCGACGAGTTGGGCTACCACCCGCGCGCCAGCGCCCGCACGCTGCGCAGCACGCGCACCAACGTGCTGGCGCTCGCCCTCCCCCGCGTGGCGGGCGGCTACCGGGCGGTCGACGGGCGGTTCGCGATCGAGATCAGCGACGCGGCCCGCGCCCACGGGTACGACGTCCTGCTCATGACCGCGCACGAGGGCGTGCCGGGCCTGCGCCGCATCGCGCGCAGCGGCCAGGCGGACGCCGCGATCCTGATGGCCGTCGAGATGGACGACCCGCGGATCGTCGCCATGCTGGAACTCGGCTTCCCCACCGCGCTGCTGGGCCGGTCCGCCGACGACACCGCGCTCCCGTGGACCGACCTGGACTGGGAGGCGGCCGCCGCCCTCGCCGTGGGCGAACTCGCCGCCGCCGGCCACCGGGACATCGCGTACCTGGCCACCACCGAGCGCGAGATCCTGGCGCAACGCGGCTACGCCGTCCGCGGACTGGCCGGTGCCCGCCGTGCGGCCGCGCGGACCGGCGCCGACGTGCGCGTGCACCAGTCGACCGGCGACATGGCGCGGCTCGCGCGGCGCATCGGGACGCTGCTGCACGGCGAACACCCGCCCACCGCCCTGGTGGTGCAGCACGTGGCCGCCCTCCCGCACATCCTCGCCGCCGTGACGGCGGAGGGCCTGCGGGTGCCCGAGTACCTGGCGGTCGTGGCGGTCGGCAACCTCCCCGACGACCTGGGGGGTCTGGAACTGCCGCGCGTCGAACTGCCCGTGACCGAGATGTCCGCCGCGGTGACACGGCTCGCCGTGGAGGCCATCGCCACCCGCGCCCAGGGAGCGTCCGTCATGC
Source organism: Streptomyces sp. NPDC111520 (assembly GCF_055635295.1). Classification (NCBI taxonomy): domain Bacteria; kingdom Bacillati; phylum Actinomycetota; class Actinomycetes; order Kitasatosporales; family Streptomycetaceae; genus Streptomyces; species Streptomyces sp. NPDC111520. The sequence continues at coordinate 129,906 of NZ_JBVKBW010000018.1, forward strand.
CGCCCGGGCACCGGCTGATCCCCCCGGCGTTCGTGCCGGGCGCGCGGATCGCCCCGCCGGGCCCCCGCACGGCGGGCGCCTGACCCCGGCACCGCCCGCGCCCGCCCTTCCCGGATTCTCCGTTCTCCGTTGTCCCTTCCCGCCCACCACTGACCCTGCCGAGGGAGCACGCCCCCATGTCCACCGATTTCCCGGTCTTCCCGCCCGGTTTCCGCTTCGGCGCCGCCACCGCCGCCTACCAGATCGAGGGCGCCCACGACGAGGACGGCCGCGGCCCGTCGATCTGGGACACCTTCAGCCACACCCCGGGCCGCACGGCCGAGGGCGCCACCGGTGACGTGGCCTGCGACCACTACCACCGGCACGCCGAGGACGTACGCCTCCTCGCCGGCCTGGGCGTCGACTCCTACCGCTTCTCCGTCTCCTGGCCGCGCGTCGTCCCGCAGGGCCGCGGCGCGGTCAACGGCAAGGGCCTGGACTTCTACGACCGCCTCACCGACGACCTGCTCGCCGCCGGCATCTCCCCCGCCGTGACGCTCTACCACTGGGACCTCCCGCAGGCCCTGGAGGACGAGGGCGGCTGGCGCAACCGCGCGACGGCCGAGGCCTTCGCCGCGTACACGACGGCCGTCGCCGAGCGGCTCGGCGACCGCGTGGAGCGCTGGATCACCCTCAACGAGCCCTACTGCTCGGCCTTCGTCGGCTACGCCGAGGGCCGGCACGCCCCCGGCGCCCAGGAGGGCACCGGCGCGCTGGCCGCCGCCCACCACCTGCTGCTCGCCCACGGCCTGGCCGTGCGCGCGCTGCGCGAGGCGGGTGCCCGCGAGGTCGGCATCACCCTCAACCTCGACCGCATCGAGGCCGCGAGCGGCTCCGCCGCCGACCTGGCCGCGCTGCGCCGGGCCGAGACGCTGCACAACGAGACGTGGACCGAGCCGCTGTTCGCCGGCCGCTACCCCACCGGCGAGGCCGAGACCTGGGGCGCGCTCGCCGACGGCTCGTACCGCCGCGAGGGCGACCTCGAGGTCATCGGGGCCCCGCTGGACTTCGTGGGCCTCAACTTCTACCGCCCCCTCACCGTCACCGACGCCCCGCACCGCGAGCCCGACCCGGCCCGCCGCACCGCCGTCGACATCGGTGTGCGCGAGACCGACCCGTACGGCACCCGGCACACCACCATGGGCTGGCCCGTCGTCCCGGAGTCCTTCACGGCGCTGCTGCTGGACCTCAAGGAGCGCTACCCCTCGCTGCCGCCCGCCTTCATCACGGAGAACGGCTCGGCCGAGGCCGACGTCCCCTCCGCCGACGGCCGTGTCGAGGACACCGACCGCGTGGCCTACCTCCGCGACCACCTGCACGCGCTGCGCGCCGCGATGGACGAGGGCATGGACGTGCGCGGCTACTACGTCTGGTCGCTGCTGGATAACTTCGAGTGGGCCCGCGGCTACGGCCAGCGGTTCGGCATCGTGCGCGTCGACTACGACAACGGAGAGCGCACCCCCAAAGCCAGCTACGACTGGTACCGGGACCTGATCGGCGCCCACCGGGCGGGACTGCAGGAGCAGTCGTGAAGTTCACCGACGGCTTCTGGATGATGCGCCCGGGCGTCACGGCGAAGTACGCGACCTCCGTCGCGGACGCCTCCGTCGCGGACGACCGGATCGTCCTGCACGCCCCCGTGAAACCGGTGCGGCAGCGCGGCGACACGCTCAACAGCCCGCTGCTGAGGGTGGAGTGCTGGTCCCCCGCCGAGGGTGTGATCGGCGTGCGCACCACGCACCACGCCGGGAAGGCCCGCCGCGGGCCGGAGTTCGCCCTGCCGGGCGCGGTGGACGGCGGCGCCGGCAAGACCTCCCGCGACGGCTCCCTGCTCGAACTGACCTCGGGCGGCCTGACGCTGCGCGTCGACGCCTCCGCCCCGTGGCACCTGGACTTCACCGCGGGCGGCCGCACCCTCACCTCGGCCGGCGCCCGCGGCACGGGCTTCGTCACCGACGCGGACGACCGGCACTTCATGGTGGCCCAGCTCTCGCTCGGCGTCGGCGAGACGGTGTACGGCCTCGGCGAGCGCTTCACCCCGTTCGTCAAGAACGGCCAGACGGTGGACATCTGGCAGGCGGACGGCGGCACGATCAGCGAGCAGGCCTACAAGAACGTCCCCTTCCACCTCACCAACCGCGGCTACGGCGTCTTCGTCAACCACCCCGGCAAGGTCTCGTACGAGGTCGGCTCCGAGGTCGTCGACCAGGTGCAGTTCAGCGTCGAGGACCAGTCGCTGGAGTACTTCGTCGTCCACGGGTCCACCCCGAAGGAGATCCTGGCCCGCTACACGGCCCTCACCGGCCGTCCCGCGCTGCCGCCGGCCTGGTCGTTCGGCCTGTGGCTGTCGACCTCCTTCACCACCTCCTACGACGAGGCGACCGTCAGCCACTTCGTCCAGGGCATGGCGGACCGCGGGATCCCGCTCAGCGTCTTCCACTTCGACTGCTTCTGGATGCGCGAGTACCAGTGGAGCGACTTCACCTGGGACGCGGAGGTCTTCCCCGACCCCGAGGGCATGCTCGCCCGGCTCAAGGAGCGCGGGCTGCGCGTCTCCGCCTGGATCAACCCGTACATCGCGCAGAAGTCGGCGCTCTTCGAGGAGGGCATGCGCGAGGGCCACCTCGTCCTGCGGCCGAACGGCGACGTGTGGCAGTGGGACCTGTGGCAGCCGGGCATGGCGCTGGTCGACTTCACCAGCCCCGCCGCCCGCACCTGGTACGCGGAGAAGCTGCGCGCCCTGCTGCGGCAGGGAGTCGACGTCTTCAAGACCGACTTCGGCGAGCGCATCCCGGTCGACGTGGTGTGGCACGACGGCTCCGATCCGGAGCGCATGCACAACTACTACACGCAGCTCTACAACCAGGTCGTCTTCGACGTGCTGCGCGAGGAGCGCGGCGAGGGCGAGGCGGTGCTCTTCGCGCGCTCGGCGACCGCGGGCGGGCAGCAGTTCCCGGTGCACTGGGGCGGCGACTGCGAGTCGACGTTCACGGCGATGGCCGACAGCCTGCGCGGCGGCCTGTCGCTGGGCCTGTCGGGCTTCGGCTTCTGGAGCCACGACATCGGCGGCTTCGAGGGGACGCCCGACCCGGCGCTGTTCAAGCGCTGGGTGCAGTTCGGCCTGCTGTCCTCCCACAGCCGGCTGCACGGCAGCAAGTCCTACCGCGTGCCGTGGGAGTTCGGTGACGAGGCGGTCGCCGTCACCCGCGACTTCACCCGGCTGAAGAACCGCCTCATGCCGTACCTGTACCGGGCGGCGCTGCAGGCCCGTGACGAGGGCACGCCGATGATGCGGGCGATGCTGCTGGAGTTCCCCGACGACCCGGCCTGCCTGCACCTGGACCGGCAGTACATGCTCGGCGACGACGTGCTGGTCGCGCCGGTCCTGAGCGCGGACGGCGAGGTCGAGTACTACGTCCCGGCCGGCACCTGGACGCACCTGCTGACCGGCGAGCGCGTCGAGGGCCCGGGCTGGCGGCGCGAGACGCACGGCTTCGACACGCTCCCGCTGCTGGCCAGGCCCGGCTCGGTGGTGCCCTTCGGCGCCGCCGAGGAGGGTCCGGAGTACGACTGGGCGGACGGGGTCACCCTGCGGGTGCACGCCCCGGCCGACGGCGGCGGCACGATCGCCACCGTGCCGGCTCCGGACGGCTCGACGGCCGCCGTCTTCCGCGTGGGCCGTACGGGTGACACGGTGACGGTCGAGGCCCTAGGCGAGCACCCGCCGGCCGCGCCGTGGCACGTGCTGCTCGTCGGCGCGCAGGACACGGACGGGGTGGAGGGCGCCGCCTCCGCCGAGTGCACCGGGCTGGGCGTGCTCCTGACGTGCGCCGCGGGAACCGGGCGGGTGAGCGCGCGCTGGTCGTGAGCGCGCGCCGGCCGGGATGTCTGCGCCCGTGGCCCCCGGACTACGGGCGCAGGCCCAGCCGGCTGCGGATGGCCTGCACGGCGCCCTCGGCGTCGTCCACGGTGACGGTGAAGTGCCGGCCGTTGCCCAGGTCGATGACGACCCCCGGCCCGCGGCGGACCACGACCGCGGTGCCCTGCTCGGGCCGCCAGCGGTAGCCCCAGCCGCCCCAGTGGCGGGGGCTGACGACGGGCGCGAGGTGCGCGTCGTTGATCTCCTCCCACCGGATCCGGCGGCGGGGCACGCCGATGTGGCCGCAGCGCACCTGGAGCCCGTCCCGGTCCACGTTCACGCGGACGTGCGTGAACGCGACGGTTCCGAACAGCACCAGCAGCCCCGCCGCGATGCAGCCCACCACCGACATGACCAGCGGCACCGTGCCCGAGGTGTAGGGCGAGGTCACGGCGAGCTCGATGCCGAGCGCCATGCAGGCAGCCCCCGCGGCCGCGAGGAGCCACTGGAAGCGGTTGCTCGCGTGGCCCGTCCACACCTGGGATGTACGCGCGTCGTCACGCTGCGCGTCCGTCATAGTGCGCAGCCTACTCATCCCACGGCGAGTTGGCACCGTTGTACGGAGCGGATACGGCGGAAAGTGGCGGCGCCCCCGGACGCCGTGCGGGGCGGGGTCAGCGGGCCTCGGCCGCGGCGGGGGCCACGTCGGCGCCGAGGGAGCGGCCCTCCGCGTAGGCCAGGGCCTCGGGGGTGACGGTGCCCGCCCGGCCGCTGAGGATCACCGCGAGGCTTCCGGTGGGCGCCGCGTCCGGGCGGGACCCGGCGCCGATGCGGCGGAGCGTCTGGGCGGCGACGGCGTCGGCCGAGCCGTACAGCAGGGCGGGGGCGGCCAGGGCGGCCCGGATGCGGTCGGCCACCAGTTCGTAGTGGGTGCAGCCGAGGACGACCGCCTCGACGTCGGGGGGCGTGAGCGCGGCCGCGGCGGCGATGGCCGCGGCGGTCGCGGCCTCGTCGGCGCGGTCGACGGCGTCGGCGAGGCCGGGGCAGGGCACCTCGGTGATCTCGGCGCCGTTGCCGAAGTCCTCGATCAGCCCGCGCTGGTAGGGGCTGCCGGTGGTCGCCGGGGTCGCCCAGATCGCCACCTTGCCGGCCCCGGCGGCGGCGGGCTTGATCGCCGGGACGGTGCCGATGACCGGGATCGCGGGTTCGAGGGCCGCGCGCAGCGCGGGCAGGGCGTGCACGGTGGCGGTGTTGCAGGCCACGATCAGCGCCTGCGGGCGGTGCTCGGCGGCGGCGAGGGCACAGGCCAGGGCGTGCGCGGTGACGTCCTCGGGGGTGCGCGGGCCCCAGGGCATGCCGTCGGGGTCGGCGGAGAGCACGAGGTCCGCGTCGGGCCGCAGCCGTCGGATGGCGGCGGCCGCGGCGAGCAGGCCGATACCGGAGTCCATCAGCGCGATCTTCACGGGGCACCACCTTACGCGATGCGATTGTCGGCCCGCTCCGCGGCCGTACCGGGGGAAATGACGCGTGCGGGAGGGCGACGGCGGCAGACTGCGGGGGTGACGTGGCTGACGTGGGTGACCGTGGTGTCGTTGCTGGCGTGGGTGTGGCTGCTGCTGGCACAAGGGCTGTTCTGGCGGACGGACGTGCGGCTGCCGGCCGTGGCGGCGGAGCCGCGGGAGTGGCCGGACGTGGCGGTGGTCGTCCCGGCGCGGGACGAGGCGGAGGTGCTGCCGCGGAGCCTGCCGAGCGTCCTGGCGCAGCGCTACCCGGGACGCGCCGAGGTCGTCCTGGTGGACGACGGCAGCACCGACGGCACCGGGGAACTGGCCCGCGAGCTGGCGGGGCGTGCGGAGGGACTGCCGCTGCGCGTCGTCAGTCCGGGCCCCGTGCCGGAGGGCTGGACGGGGAAGCTGTGGGCGGTCCGGCACGGCATCGAGGTCGCCACCTCTTCCGGCGGTCCCGAGTTCCTGCTGCTCACGGACGCCGACATCGCGCACGGCCCCGACTCGCTGCGCCATCTGGTGGCCGCGGCGCAGGGCGCCGGCCTGGACATGGTGTCGCAGATGGCCCGGCTGCGGGTCGCCGGCACCTGGGAGCGGCTGATCGTCCCGGCCTTCGTCTACTTCTTCGCCCAGCTGTACCCGTTCCGCCGGGTGAACCGGCCGCGTGCCAGGACCGCCGCGGCGGCCGGCGGTTGCGTGCTGATCCGCCGCACGGCGGTGGAGCGGGCGGGCGTGCCCGACACGATCCGGCACGCGGTGATCGACGACGTGGCGCTGGCCCGCGCCGTCAAGCGCTCGGGCGGGCGGATCTGGCTGGGCCTGGCCGACGAGGTCGACAGCGTCCGTCCCTACCCGGGCCTCAGCGAGCTGTGGCGCATGGTGTCGCGCAGCGCCTACGCGCAGCTGCGGCACAGCGCGCTCCTCCTCACCGGCACGGTGCTCGGCCTGCTGCTGGTGTACGTGGTCCCGCCGCTCGCCACGATCGGCGGGGCGCTCACCGGGGACGGGTGGCTGTGCGCGGCGGGTGCCGCGGCGTGGGCCCTGATGTGCGGTACCTACCTGCCGATGCTCCGCTACTACCGCCGGCCGCCGTGGCCCGCGCTGCTGCTGCCGTTCACGGCGGTCCTCTACCTGCTGATGACGGTCGACTCGGCCGTGCAGCACGGCCGCGGCCGCGGGGCCGCGTGGAAGGGCCGCACCTATGCGCGGCCGCGGCCCGACGACGCCTCGGCGTAGACGACGGCCAGCCGGGCACCGACGGCCGCCGTGCCGTAACGGCGCCGGGTGCGGTCGGCGAGGAGCGCGGGCCGGCGCGAGGACAGCCGGGCGGCGGCCTCCACGAGCGCCCGGCCGAGGGCGGGGGCGTCACCGGGGGCGACGAGCACCCCGCCGTCGTGCCCGACGAGTTCGGGCAGCGCGCCGGTGCGGGTGCCGACGACGGGCGTACCGCAGCCCAGCGCGTCCAGCGCGCGTACGCAGAAGCTCTCCACGTGGCTCGCCACGAGGAAGAGGTCGGCGTGGGCGACGGTGTGCAGGGCCTCGGCGCGGCCCCGGGCCCGGCGCACCGTGACGAAGTGGGCCACCCCGCACTTGCGTATCAGCTCGCGTACGTCGGCGGGGAGTTCGGCGGCCCCCTCGGCGACGACGTCCAGCCGCAGCCGCGGATCCTTGACCCGGGCGGCGGCGAAGGCGTGCACGAGCACCTCCCAGCCCTCGTGGGCCTCGAAGCTCCCGGCGGCCGCCACCCGCACCGGGTCCTGGCTGATCCGGGCACGGGCGGGCACCGGCGGCAGCGCCTCGGGACCGACCGGGTGCGGGACCAGGCGGTGCCGGCCGGGCAGGCGCAGTTCGCCGAGCCGCAGCAGCAGGGCGTCGCTGACCGCGAGCACGGCGGCGGCCTCGCGGTAGACCCGCGCGCGGGCCCGCCGCGCCGGCAGGCCGGGGAGCGGGCGCGTGGGGTGGCCGAAGAGGGAGGGGTCGTCCTCGGTGAGCACGTACGGCAGCCTCGCGGCGCGTGCGAGCCGGGGCAGCAGTTCCTCGGCGCCGGGCAGATGGCCGTGGAGGAGGTCGAACCGGCCGCACTCGGCCGCCTCGTGGCGCAGCACGCCCTCGACGCGGCCCGCGGTGACCCGGCGCGCCACGGCGCCGCCGTGGGGGACGGCGACCTGGTAGTGGTGCGGACGCTCGGGGTCGCGGCCGGCGTAGGGGAGCCCGCGGACGGCGGGCAGGGTCAACTCGTGGACGGCCACCACGTCGACGACGTCGGCGACGGTCGCCGCGGCCTTGTGCCATTCGTCCGGCCGCGCGGGCCGGTCCTGCCCGAAGAGCATGGCGACGCGCATGGCTCACTGTGGCACATCGGGGTCCTCGCAGGACGAAGTTCGCCGGAGTCACGGAAACACCGCGTTCCTCCTTCGTGCGGGTGACCTGTTGGTGCGCGAGAGTGCCGGTCCCGTCACCCTCCGACACCATTCGCCCGCTTGGTTTTCCGCGCCCGTGTTCCCGCGTGACGAGCGGTAACGCCCCAGGCCCAGCGCCTTTACGCGATCCGAACGGCGGCCACGCGCCGATTTCCTCCGATTCGATCGCAATAGGGGTCAGCCGTCACTCACTGCACATGAAATGACCTGCTAATCGGTCTCCCCAACCAGCACATCGTGGGCTTAACTTATGGGCTATGACCTCCCCCCGCGGTTCTTACAGCGGTGGCTACTACACGTCGCCGTTCTTCCCCGACACCCCCATCTACGACAGCCTGGTCGCAGAGCGGGGCACCCCCCAGATCGCGCCGATCCGCGTCCCGTCCGCGTACGAGACCACCGGCAGCAATCTCCCGGCCCTGCCGGCCGCGCTCCCCGCGCTGCCCCCCGGACCGTCCCACCACTCCTCCGCGCCGAGCACGCCGTCGTACTCCGGCTACTCGGCGCCCGGTTACCAGCAGCCCCAGCTGCAGCAGGCACCGGCGCCCTACATCCCGCAGCAGGCCACCGCGCCCCGTCCCGCCGCGTTCAACGGCGGGTACCCGGCGCAGCAGGCCCCGCAGCAGTACCAGGGCCCGGCCGGCTACGAGCAGGTGCGCCCCGCCGCCGCCCCGCGTCCTGCCCCGCCGCGCCCGGTCGCACCGACCGGCTACGACGAGCAGCCGTACCAGCGGCGGAACCTCGGCCAGGGCTACTACTCCGGCTGACGACCGCGGGCGGCCCGGTCCCCGCCGACGGGTGACCGTGCCGCCTGGCACGATGGCGGAATGACGACTCCGACGCCGACACCTCACCTCAGTTCACTGCACGTCCACCCCGTCAAGTCGCTCGGTGGGCAGCGGTTGTCCGAGGCAGTGGTGGAGCCGTGGGGGCTCGCCGGAGACCGCCGGTGGATGCTCGTGGACGCTGCGGGACGATGCGTCACGCAGCGCGAGCAACCCCGGCTGGCCCTGGCGCGCGCGGAGCCGTCCCCCGGCGGTGGGCTGCTGCTCACCGCTCCGGGGATGCCGGTGCTGGACATCGCGGTACCGGGACCGTCCACGACGGTCCCGGTGCACATATGGGGCGACAAGGTGGAGGCCGTGCCCGCGGGAGACGCGGCCGCCGCCTGGTTCGGCACGTTCCTGGGCGCGGAGGTCACCCTCGTCCACCTCGACGACCCGGCCCGTCGGCGCCCGGTCGACCCGGAGTACGCGCGCCCCGGGGAGACCGTGAGCTTCGCCGACGGCTTCCCCCTGCTCGTGACGACCGAGGCCTCGCTGGCCGCCCTCAACGCGCTGGTCGCCGCGGGCGACCACCCTGGGGAGGGCCCGCTGCCGATGGACCGTTTCCGTCCCAACGCCGTGATCGCGGGGACCGGCGCCTGGGCCGAGGACACCTGGACCCGGATCCGCATCGGGGAAGTGGAATTCCGTGTCGTGAAGCCCTGTGGACGTTGCGTGGTGACCACCACCGACCAGCGCACCGCGGCCCGCGGCCGGGAACCGCTGCGCACCCTCGCGCGCCACCGCAGAATCGGGGGCAGACTGGTTTTCGGACAGAATCTCGTGCCCGAACGACCCGGAACACTCCGGGTGGGCGACGCGTTGACATGTGTGGAGTGAACGCGTCCCAGGACCGCGGCACGGTCCGGGCCCCGGGTGGGCGCCGGCGTGAGACGGCTCTCTCCCGCCCGGTCCATGCCGCGCATGTACCGCGCCGTGTGCGGTACTTGGACGGTGAAGGGGGTGCGCCCGATGGCGGCCACGCACGTGCGGTGGTGGCGTTGGCGGAAGAACAGCCTGCGCCGCCGTTCCGACGTGTTCGAGGCCTGCGCGGGGGTCGCGGCCGGCTGCGCCATCGTGCTGGGCGCGCCCGCGGCCGGGCTGACCGCCGGGCTGACCGTGGACCACTCCCTCCAGCACACCGTCAGCGTCGAGCACGCCAACCGCACCGAAGTCTCCGCCGTGGTGCTCAGGGCCGGTCCGCGTGAGGCCCCCGACCCCGACCCCGAGTCCGGCCGCGTCCACGAGGACCGCCGCGACGCCGTGGTCCGCTGGACGTCGCCGGACGGGCACGTGCACACCGCCCAGGTACGGGTGGGCGCCTCCCACGACAAGGGCGACCACATCGCGATGTGGACCGACAGGTCCGGTGCGCTGCCCGTGCCGGCGCCCCTGGACTCCCGCTCCGCCACCACGCACGCGATGCTCGCCGGCATCGGCACCTTCCTCGCCGCGACCGTGCTGGGGTTGATGGGGCGCCAGGTGCTCATGTGGCACCTGATGCGACGCAGGCTCGCCGAGTGGGAGCGCGAGTGGGCGGCCGCCGGGCAGAGCTGGGGCCGGGCCGGGGCCGGCGGCTGACCACACCGGGTACGTAGGTCGGTGCCGCGGATCATCCGCAATCGGCGTCATCCAGCCGGATCCATCAGGTGATCCATCAGCATCTGGGTGCTGGCGCGCGCCCGGCGCGCGCTACCGTGGAGGCCCCCAGGTCGGCGCAGTGCAAGAGGACGGGGCAGAGCATCTCCATGGCACAGGGCGTGGTTCAGGTGACGCACACCAGCAGCTCGCGGTGGCGCCGCCGCACGGGAGAGTACGAGAGCCTCGCCGCGGCCCTGGAGGCGGCCGCCGAGGGCGACGTGCTCTCGGTCAACCCCGGGACCTACCGGGAGAACCTCGTCGTGGAGAAGGTCATAACGCTCCGCGCGGCCGAGGGCCCCGGCTCCGTGCGGATCGCCCCGCCCGCCGGTGTCGCGCTGACCGTACGGGCCGCGGCGACGGTCCAGGACCTCTCCGTCGAGGGCCAGGACACCTCCGCAGCCGCCCTCCTCGTCGAGGACGCCGCGCCCGAACTCACCGGACTGCGGGTCAGCACCCGTTCCGCGGTGGGCATAGAGGTCCGCGACGGGGCGCGGCCGACCGTGCGCCGCTGCACCGTCGACAACCCCGCGGGGCTGGGGATCAGCGTCCTGGAGGCCGCCGGCGGCCTGTTCGAGGACTGCGAGGTGGTGTCCGCGGGCCAGACCGGCATCTCGGTGCGCGGCGGCGCTTCCCCGCGGCTGGAGCGCTGCCGGGTCCACAACGCCTCCGGCGCGGGACTCGCGCTCACCGGCGAGGGCACCGTGGCCGAGGCGGTCGGCTGCGAGGTGTACGAGGTCAAGGGCACCGGCGTACAGGTCGCCTCGCGGGCCGCCGGCCACCTCACCGAGTGCCAGGTGCACCGCACCACCGGCGACGGCATCACCCTGGACACGGACGCCGTCCTCACGCTCTCCGACTGCGACATCCACGACGTCCCCGAGAACGCCGTGGACCTGCGCTCCCGTTCGGTCCTCACCCTCACCCGCACCACCGTGCGGCGCTTCGGCCGCAACGGCCTTTCGGTGTGGGACCCGGGCACCCGGGTGGACGCCAACCAGTGCGAGATCCACGACAGCCAGGGCGACTACCCGGCGGTCTGGGTCAGCGACGGCGCGGCCGCCGTCCTGGACTCCTGCCGCGTGCACGACGTGCCCGACGCCTTGTTCGTGCTCGACCGGGGCTCCCGCGCCGACGTCGTCGACTGCGACATCTCCCAGGTCCGCAACACCGCGGTCTCGGTCAGCGACGGCGCCACCGTGCAACTGGACGACTGCCGCATCCGCGAGGCCTCCACCGGCGCCTGGTTCCGCGACCACGGCAGCGGCGGCACACTGTCCGCCTGCACCATCGACGACACGGCCACGGGTGTCATCGTCACCAAGGGCGCCGACCCCACGCTGGAGCGCTGCGTCGTCACCAACCCGGCCGAGGCCGGGTTCTACGTCTCCGCGGGCGGCCGCGGCACCTTCACCGGGTGCCGGGTCACCGGCAGCCGGGGCTACGGCTTCCACATCATCGACGGCTGCCGCGCCACGCTCACCCGCTGCCGCACGGAGCGCTGCGCGCGCGGCGGTTACGAGTTCGCCGAGCCGGGACCGGTCACGGAGGACTGCACCGGGGACCAGAGCGGTGAGCGCCGTACCGTGCCGGAGTCCTCGGGCGTGCCCGCTCCGGCCGGCGAACGGCAGCCCGCCCCTGCGTCGTTCGGGCTGCTCGGCGGACTGCCCGTGGCGCCGACCGCCGCCGAGCCCACGGCCGCGGCCCCGCAGGCCCCGGCCGCGGACGCGCGTCCCTCGGACGAGGTGCTGGCCGAACTCGACGCGCTGGTGGGCCTGGAGAGCGTCAAGCGCGAGGTGCGCTCGCTGATCGACCTGATCGCGGTGGGCCGCAGACGCCGCGAGGCCGGCCTCAAGGCCCCCTCCCCGCGCCGCCACCTGGTCTTCACCGGCTCCCCCGGCACGGGCAAGACGACCGTCGCCCGGCTCTACGGCGAGATCCTGGCCACCCTGGGCGTGCTGGAGCGCGGGCACCTGGTGGAGGTGGCCCGGGTCGACCTTGTGGGCGAGCACATCGGCTCGACCGCCATCCGCACCCAGGAGGCCTTCGACCGCGCCCGCGGCGGGGTGCTCTTCATCGACGAGGCGTACGCGCTCGCCCCCGAGGACTCGGGCCGGGACTTCGGGCGGGAGGCGATCGACACCCTGGTGAAGCTGATGGAGGACCACCGCGAAGCCGTCGTGGTGATCGTCGCCGGTTACACGGCGGAGATGGAACACTTCCTGTCCGCCAACCCCGGTGTCGCCTCCCGCTTCTCGCGGACCATCACCTTCGACGACTACACCCCTGTCGAACTGCTGCGGATCGTACGGGCCCAGGCCGAGGAGCACGAGTACCAGCTCTCCGAGGACACCGGCGAGGCGCTCTACAAGTACTTCACCGCGATCCCCAAGGGCCCGGCGTTCGGCAACGGCCGCACCGCCCGGCAGACCTTCGAGGCCATGGTCGAGCGCCACGCGGGGCGGCTCGCCCGGATCAGCGAGCCCAGCCACGAGGAGCTGCAGCTGCTCTACCCGGAGGACCTTCCCCCACTGCCCTGACCCTGCACGGGCAGCACCCCCTCCGCGTTCCCGTACAACCAGCCGAGCAGCGCGCCGCGCTCGGCCGCGAAGGCCGGGTCGGCCTGGTAGTCGAAGTGGGTGAGCAGCGGCGCGGGCAGCGGGTGTTCCGCCGTCCGTCCGTACGCCGCCGGATCGGGCAGCGGCGCCCGGTCGACCGGTGGTCCGGGCTCGTCGAGGTGGACCGGGCCGCCGATCGGATCCGTACGGCGCCACAGGTTGCGCCAAGCGTGCAGCTCACCGTGGAGCGAGGTCAGGGCAGGGGGCCCGAAGTAGGCGGGGAACCAGCGCCCGTACAGCCGGCCCAGCGGAGAACCGTAGGTGAGCAGGGCGATCCGTGCCCGGGTCGTCGGATCCAGCTGCCACACCGCGGCCGCGGCCAGGACGCTGCCCTGGGAGTGCCCGGAGAGGATGATCCGGCCGGGGTGCGCCCGGGTCCAGGTCGTCATCCGCCAGGTCAGGTCGGGCACGGCGCGCTCGGCGTAGCAGGGCGGGGCGAAGGGGTGCGCGGCGCGCGGCCAGAAGGTGCCGACGTCCCAGAGGATGCCCACGGTGCGGCGCGCCCCCGCGTCGCGGTAGGCCCGGCGGCCGAGCGCGATCAGGGCGACCACCCCCGCGCCGACCAGCCAGGAACCGAGTCCCTGGGCTGTCTCCGCGACCGTCCGCAGCCAGCCGGGCGCGCCGGCTCCGGCCCGTCCCGGGACGGCACCGCTCAGCCAGGCCCCGGCGAGCGCCCCGGCGCCCAGCAGGAAGGCGACGGCCCCGATGACCCCGATGAACAGGGCGGCCTGGTCGGTGAGTTCGGCTCTGGCCCGGGCCATGGCGATCTGGCGGCTGCGCGCGGGCTCGTGCTCCTCCCCCGGGTAGTCCGACTCCACCTTCGGCACCAGTGCCCGGGACCGGCGCACCAGTCTCCTGCCGCGCACCACGACCACCACGGCCAGCACCAGCAGCAGCACCGGGATCGCCGAGGCCTGCCAGGACAGCAGCACGGGCGGCCCCGCGACCGCGCTGCCGCCGCTGCCCGGCGTGGCGCCGCGGTCCAGCCAGTCCGCGACCCGCTGGGCGATGCCACCGGTCAGCACGCCGCCGAGGGAGCAGGCGAGCAGGGCCACCGCCGGTCCCCCCAGCCCGCGCAGCTCCGCGCGGCCGCCGCCGGAGCGGTACATCAGATGGGCGACGGAGGCGAGCGCCACGAGCAACGCCCCTTGAGCCAGGGCGAGCCAGCCGAAGGCCTCCCCGGACGGGAGCCGTCCGACGGCGTTCCAGCCCGGACGGTGCCAGCAGGCGTAACCGGCCGCGGCGAGCAGCGCGGCAGCCGTGCCGCCGAGCATCGCCCGGGCCAGTCGTGGGTCCAGGGCCTCGTCCGGCGCGTGCTCGCTGCGTCCCATGCCGCAGGTCACGGCGACCGCCGCCACCGTCAGCCCCGCCAGGGCGCCCGTCAGCAGCCAGCCGACGGCGGCGAGTATCCGCACCCCGCCGGCGTCCATGTCCCGTTCCAGCGGGGGGACCACCAGCGCGGACGCGACCGTGAGCAGCCCGGCCGCCGTGTGCGCCGCGCGGAGCCGGGCGACCAGCCGTCGCCCGTACCAGAAGCCGCGACGGGCCAGCGGCGTGACGTCCGGTCCCTCCCGCTCCCGCGGATGCGGGCCGGGCAGCGGGCGCTGGGACTCGTAGGCGTACCAGGTGCGCCGCGAGAGCCACCACAGCAGCAGGGTCAGCCCGCCGGGCAGCGCCGCCCCGGCGGCGATCCGGCGCCCCGGCTCGCCGGCGGCGAGGAAGGACAGCCAGCTCTTCCCGCCCGCGCAGGCCGCGTTGCCCGCGCACTGCCAGGCCACCAGATCCATGGCGACCTCGCAGGCCGCGGCCACCAGCAGCACCGTCAGCGACAGTGCCAGCAGCCGCACCAGTACGTCGTAGGCCCGGTCCAGGCCGGGCCGGGAGACCGGCGGCCGCATCCAGTGGGCCAGGTTGGCCACCATGAAGGGGAGCAGCAGCAGCCACAGCGCGCGACTGCCGTCCCCGGACGTCAGGTTGCACCACGAATAGGCGTCGGGCACCGGGCCCTCGCCGTACTCCTGCGGACGGCGCTCCGCGTCGGCGTCGTCGGCACGCCGGTAGATCCCGGCGGTGTCGTCACCGCAGACGCGCGTGATGCGCGGGTCGTTGAGCATCGTCTGCGGGGTCGTCCCGCCGACGCCGTGGACCAGCAGCTCCAGCGACAGCTCCGTCCGTACCGTATCCGACCGCATCGCGATCGCCTCCCGTACTTTCCCCGTGACGCGCGTACGGCATCGCGCGTATTCAGAATCGGGCACACGTACCAGTACTGGACAGAGGTGTTCACGAATGCCACCCGAACGTGTCACGCGCGGTACGTGTGGGACCGGTCACCCCGTGCCTTCCGGCCCCCGCCCGGCGGGGGAGGTCGTGGAAGGATGGCGAGACTGCCGGTCCGGGCAGCATCGGGATCACATCAGAGGATGGGACGGGACCTCGGGTGAGCGACAACCAGAACCTGCTCGCGGAACAGCGCCGTGCGCTGATCCTGGACGAGGTCCGGCGGCGCGGCGGGGTCCGGGTCAACGAGCTGACCCGGAAGCTGAACGTCTCGGACATGACGGTCCGCCGCGACCTCGACGCGCTGGCCCGTCAGGGCGTGGTCGAGAAGGTCCACGGCGGCGCCGTGCCCGTCGCCCCGGCCAGCAGTCACGAGCCGGGCTTCGAGGCGAAGGCGGGCCTCGAGCCCGGGGCCAAGGAGGCCATCGCCCGCGCCGCCGCCCGCCTGGTCACCCCCGGCAGCGCCATCGCGCTCACCGGCGGCACGACGACGTACGCCCTCGCCCACCACCTGCTGGACGTCCCCGACCTCACCGTGGTCACCAACTCCGTGCGGGTCGCCGAGGTCTTCCACTCCGCGGCCCGTGGCGCGAGCGGCCGCGAGGGCGCCGCGACCGTCGTCCTCACCGGCGGGGTGCGCACCCCCTCGGACTCCCTCGTCGGCCCCGTCGCGGACCGGGCCATCGGTTCGCTCCACTTCGACCTGCTCTTCCTCGGCGTCCACGGCATCTCCGTCGAGGCGGGCCTGTCCACCCCCAACCTCGCCGAGGCGGAGACCAACCGGCGCTTCGTGCGCTCCGCCCGCCGGGTGGTCGTCATCGCGGACCACACCAAGTGGGGCACCGTGGGCCTGAGCTCCTTCGCCACGCTGGAGGACGTGGACACCCTCGTCACGGACGCCGGCATCCCCGAGGTGCTGCGGGCGGAGATCGCCGAGCACCTGTCGGACCTGGTCGTCGCCGGTGAGCCGGGGGACACCGAGCCGGGCGACGTCCCCGGCGAGGGTCCCGCAGACAACTGACGGCCCATCAACTACGGTACGGCGCATGACGCGCCCACTGCGCCCCACACGCCAGGTGGACCTGGGCTTCCTCGCCTCGGCGCCGCTCCGTCTCGTCTTCGCCGCCGATGCCTCGGCGCCGCCCGGGGCCGTCCACGCCGCCCTCGCCGAGGACACCGAGGGCTGGACGGCGTGGTTCGACGCCGTCACGGCCGCCGTGCCGACCCCCGGGGGGCGGACGATCAGGCTGCGCGCGGGAGTGCGCTTCGAGGAGACCGTCCTCGCCGACGAGCCCCCGCGCCGCTTCGCCTACCGCGCGGACGCCACCAACGTCCCCGGCCTGCGTGCCCTGCTGGAGGAGTGGGCGCTCTCCCCCACGCCTGACGGCGGCACCCATGTGCGCTGGACCTTCGCCGCCGACGGGCCGCCGGCCCTGCGCACCTTCCTGCTGACGTCCCGCCCGGGCCTCGGCCTGTCCTTCCGCGCGGCGGTCCGCTCGCTGGACCGCCGGCTGGCCTCCTGAGCGGGGCCAGGACACCTCAGGTGCGGGAGACGGTGCCGCAGCCCTCGGTCTCGGTGCGCTCGGCCACCAGGTCCCGGCTGCGGTCGTAGGGGTCCACCGTGGGTCCCGACCGATCGGCGTCCTCGCGAGCCGAGGCGTCGGAGGCGAACTGCGGGTGGAGCCAGCCGTCGTGGACGAAGCAGGCGGAGTTGGCGACGTCGTCGTCGTACAACGTGATCGCGAACTTGCCGGGGGTCACCCGGTAGCGGGACGGATCCGGGAACTCCAGGTCCAGGACGCGGCGGACGATCGTCCGGGCGACCTCGTCGGAGCCGGACCCCACCTTCACCAGAGGGTACACGAAGGTGTAGTCGGCGTGGACGACGACGGCGTGCTCCTTGCCCTTGCCGAAGGTCATCCGTCCACGGGTCTTGACCACGTCGCCGGCCAGGGCGAGTTCCGCGGGCTTGAAGCGCACCGCGAGGCGGAGCGGGTCGTTCTTCTCGGTCGGCTTGCGGAAGGCCGTCTCGAACCGGGCGCGCAGTTCGCGCTGGCTCGGGTCGAGCATCCCCAGGGCGGCGTCCGGCCGTTCGCCCCGCAGCGTGGCGGGGTCGAGGTTGGTGTCGACCAGGAACGCCTTTACGTTCTTCAGGGCCGCCGCCACCTGCGCGGACGTCATCCAGCCGACAGCCCGCGCCTTCGGCGGGACGATCCCCTCCGCGCCGTCGGCGTACCGCTCCGCCGGGGAACCCGCGAAGGGCTCGTCCGATGTGGGCGTACCGGGGAACGCCTCCTGCGAGGGGGCGCCCGTCGGCCGAGCGGTCTCCATGGGGAGCGGCGAGTGTTCCGCCCCGCCACCACCGCCACTGTCGCCGCCGCGCATCGCGTCCAGTGCCCACCCCGGGTTCAGGGCGAACAGCAGCACGCCGACCGCGGCGAGGACGCCGACCAGGCCGAGCCACCGGCGGCGCCGGGGGCGGCGTTCCTCGACCTCGTAGACGGCGGGGCCGGTGCGCCAGCCCTCGCGTTGCGCGGGCGGCGGGGTCCCACGCCACCTGCGCTTGGTGCGGCGCGCCGCCTCCTCGTCCTGCTGCCGCAGCCGCTCGGTGACCATGCGGGCCCGTGCGGAGGGTTCCTTGGGCGCCGACGAGCGGATGTCCGCCTCGGTGTCCTGTACGAACCGGTCCCAGACGTCGTCGGGAACGGAGGGGACGTCGTCGGGGGACGGCGGGGTCGTGGTCACCGGAGGCTCTTTCACAAGATCGGGCAGACAGGCCTTTCTATAACCGAACACAGGTTCCCCACAAGCCCGGGCGCCCCCGCCTGTGGCGTCGGCCCGGTCGCCCCCATCGCCTCCCGCCGGTCCCCGTCGCCCCGCTGTCACCGGCTCAGCGGTACTCCGCGAGGCGCGGCCGCACACCCACCACCACGAGGACCGCGGCGATGCCCAGGACACCGGCGGGAACGGCGGGCCAGCCGTCGAGCCCGGAGTGCGCGGCGTCCGTGCGCGCGACGAAGTCGGCCTGCTGGTGCTGGGCGAGGGCGTCCAGGGTGGTCGCGAAGTCCCAGAAGTCGAAGCCCACCTCCCCGCGGCCGA
Organism: Streptomyces sp. NPDC111520; assembly: GCF_055635295.1. Classification (NCBI taxonomy): domain Bacteria; kingdom Bacillati; phylum Actinomycetota; class Actinomycetes; order Kitasatosporales; family Streptomycetaceae; genus Streptomyces; species Streptomyces sp. NPDC111520. The sequence goes on from NZ_JBVKBW010000018.1 coordinate 148,188, forward strand.
CGTCCGTGAGCACGACGGCCGCCTCGTCGATCCGCTTGCCGGCCATCAGCCCGACGAGCCGGCGGTCGTCGGCGCGGAAGTGCCCGTAGCGTTCGTTGACGTCGGCGTACGCCGGGCGCTCGTCCGCCGAGGCCCACCCGCCGGGGGCGAGCAGACCGTCCAACCGCCGGTTGAGGGAGTCGAGTTCGGCGCGCTGCTGCGGCTCGGCGCCGTTGACGAGCCAGCGGCTCTGGGTGGCGGCGGCCTCCGCGGCGACGGCGCGCGCCTCCGCCAGACGCGACCAGGGGCGCAGTCCGTCCCGGGTCCCGGCGTCGAGGTCGGCGGCGGCGCCGGTGAAGGCGAACACCCCGGCCAGGGTGACGCCGAGCGCGGCGGCGGTGGCGGCGGCCAGTGCCGGGTTGATCAGACGGCGGTAACGGCGCGTCAGGTCGCGCTGCCACCACAGGAGTACGGCGACGGCGATCAGGCCGAGTGCGCCGACGGCCACGGCCGAGCCCATGGCGGCGTCCTGCGCGGTGCGCGAGGCCGCGGTGGCCTGCGCGTCGTAGGCGTTCGCCAGGGTCGCGACCTTGGGCAGCAGATGGCTGTGCATGATGTCGCCCGCCTCCGCGGAAAAGGCGACGGCGACCGCCGGCGGGTGGCCCGCGGCCCGCTCGTGGTGCTGTTCGTCGACGTAGGCGGCGCGGCCGCCGGCGTCGTCGTAGCGCCCGAGGAGGTCGAGGATGCCGCGCACCTGCGCGGCGTGGGCCTCGTCGCCGCCGAGCCGGCGGAGGAGGTCGCTGGCCTGGGCGCGGCGCTGCTGCGCGGTGATGAGCGCGAGCAGCCGGTTGCCGACCGACACCTCGGGGTCGTCGGCCGCGTGGCCGGGCACCAGCTGGTTGGCGCGCTGGGCGTCCAGGTCGGCGAGGGCGAAGCGGAGTTCGGCGGCGACGGCGGCGCGGTGCGCGGACGTGTCGCGCAACTGCTCGGCGTCCGACCGCACGGTGACGGCCCCGACGACCGCGGCGAGGCACAGGGCGAGGACGGCGACGAGTGCGCCGGTCGCCTGGACGACCAGCCGCGCCGGGGGCGGCATGCGCCGGCGCCGCGCCCGGACGGGCGGCACCGGCACCCGGGGCGCGGGCGGCGCGGACGCACCGAACGCGGGGGGCGGCGGCGCGACGGCCGGAGGCGCCACTTGAGAGATCGTCATATCGGGACGCTAAGAGCGCCCGGAGAAGGGAAGGCGGTGCTCCGGCGGACTCCGGGTGACCACGACGTAACAGAACGGAACGGGCGGAGCGGGTCAGTCCGGCCAGTTCCCCGCGGCCATGAAGGCGTCGATGGTGGCGGCGTACGGCCGGATGTCCAGGCCCTGTTCGGCGAGCCAGGCATCCGCATAGTACTTGTCCAGGTAGCGGTCGCCGGGGTCGCACAGCAAGGTGACGACACTGCCCGTGCGGGCCGCCGCGACCATCTCCGCGACGAGCTTGAAGGCGCTCCACAGACCTGTGCCCGTCGACCCCCCGGCCTTGCGCCCGATGGCCGCCTCCAGGGCGCGTACCGCCGCCACCGACGCCGCGTCCGGCACCTTCATCATCCGGTCGACCGCACCGGGCACGAAACTCGGCTCCACCCTGGGGCGGCCGATGCCCTCGATCCGCGAACCCCGTTCGCAGCACACGGAGTCGTCGCCGCTCACCCAGCCGTCGAAGAACACCGAGTTCTCGGGGTCCGCGACGCACACCAAGGTGTCGTACTGCATGTAGTGGACGTAGCGCGCGATGGTCGCCGAGGTGCCGCCGGTGCCGGCGGTCGCCACGATCCACGCCGGGCAGGGGTTCCGCTCGAGGCGCAGCTGCTGGTAGATCGACTCGGCGATGTTGTTGTTGCCGCGCCAGTCGGTGGCGCGTTCGGCGTAGGTGAACTGGTCCATGTAGTGGCCGCCGCTCTCCTCCGCGAGGCGGGCGGAGACCTCGTAGACCGTCCGCGGGTCGTCCACCAGGTGGCAGCGGCCGCCGTGGAACTCGATCAGCCGCTGCTTCTCCCAACTCGTGGTGCGCGGGATGACGGCGATGAACGGCACGCCGATCAGGGCCGCGAAGTACGCCTCGGACACCGCGGTCGAGCCGCTGGAGGCCTCGATGACGGGTTTGCCGGGCCGGATCCAGCCGTTGCACAGACCGTAGAGGAAGAGTGAGCGGGCGAGGCGGTGCTTGAGGCTGCCGGTGGGGTGGGTCGACTCGTCCTTGAGGTAGAGGTCGATGCCCCAGGCATCGGGGAGCGGGAAGCGCAACAGGTGCGTGTCGGCGGAGCGGTTGGCGTCCGCCTGGACCTTCCGTACGGCCTCTTTGAGCCATCCTCGGTAGTGCGGGTCGGTCCGGTCCACGTCGATGGTGGGTACGGTCTGCGCCGCCCTTGTGCGGTCTTCGCGGTCGCCCTTCTCGTTGCTGCTCACCCGCGCCGCCCTTCGTTCGCGCCTGTGTCCCGATCTTAGGCGGGCGCTGGTGCGGCGCCCCCCGGAGCGGGCAGACTGCGACCGGACGAAGGAGGGGATGCGCCGTGGCCGAAGCGGAGTTCACCGCCACAGGGGTGCGGATCGGACGGCGGCTGCGGTCGCTGACCCGGGGAGGGCAGGTCGTGATCCAGGACGGCCGCCTGGTGCTGCTCACCAGCCGCGGCCGGGAGATCGACAGCGCTCCGGTGGAGGACGTCCACGCCCTGACCCCGCGGTTCGCGGTACGGCGCCGCACCCTTGCCCGCCTCAACGGCACCGGCTACCTGCTGACCTTGCGCACGCAGGGCGCGGCCTCTGCGGGCCGCTTCCTGGACGCCCTGCGGACCGCCCGCGAGCGGGTCAAGCGGCACTGAGACGAACGGAACGGCACTCTCCGCGTTCACGGAGTTGCGGTAAGCATCCATCGGGGTGATCCTTGAGTGGCGTCACGGAGTCACTGCAGCAGTCACTCACAGCAATCCCGCAAAGGTGTTCCCATTCCATGCGGGCGGGGCATGCCCCGGTCACAGGGGCGCGCCCTCCACCGCGGAGGGAGTCGCAGCCGTGATCAGCTCAGAAGGCAGTAAGCGGCAGTGCGCTCTGGAACTTGAGGCACTGCCGTCCCGGATCCAGCAGGTACGCCGTATCGTCGCCGCTCAGCTACGGTACTGGCGGCTGGACCCGCTGATCGACCCCACTCTGCTGGGCATCACCGAACTGCTCGGCAACGTCCACCGGCACGCCCGGCCGGACAAGCGCTGTTCCGTCGAGCTGAGCTTCGCCTCCGGCTGGCTCACCGTCGCCGTCTCGGACAACGATCCGCGCCTGCCGCGGGTCCGCGAGTTCGAGCCCCTGGCCACCTGCGGCCGCGGCCTCGCCATGGTCGTGTCGATGAGCGACAGCTGGGGCACCGAGACCCTCAACGACGGCGGCAAGGTCGTGTGGTTCACGCTCCGGGCCGAGGCGACGGTCTCGCCCAGCACGATGGGCGAGCAGGTGTCGGCGGCCGTCGTCCGCAAGGTCGCCCCGCGGACGCTGCCGGTCCTTCCCGAGACGCCGGAGGCGTGGCCCCCGGTGCTCGATCGTCTGGTCCCGGCCGCGGCCGAACCGGTTCTGGTCTGACGCGCGGCCGCCGCACCCCGGTGGGGCACGGCGGCCGTGGCCCTCCGGGCCGTCGTCGGCGGAGTCATTCCGCGGCGATGGCCCTCAGTACGTCCAGGCGTGCCGCGCGCCGGGCCGGGCGCCATCCGGCCAGGACCCCGGCGACCAGCCCGACCAGCAGAACGACCGCGAGCCGGCCGGGCGGCAGCGCGAAGGCGCTCGTGCCCGCGGCGTCCGACGCCTTCACCAGTGCCCAGCCGAGGAAGGCCCCGAGCCCCAGCCCACCGGCCGTGCCGAAGGCGGCGACCAGGACGGACTCCCAGCGCACCATGGCCCGCAGCTGCGCCCTGGTCTGCCCGACCGCCCGCAACAGCCCCAGTTCGCGGGTGCGTTCGTGCACCGCGAGGGTGAGCGTGTTGGCGATGCCCAGCAGGGCGATGAGGACGGCCAGCGCGAGCAGCGCGTAGACGAGCGTCAGCATGATGTCCACGCCCGAGGCGGCGGACTCCGCGTACTCCTCGCGGGTCTGCACCTCGGGATTTCCGTACCTGCGGGCGACCTCCCGGACGGCCGCCCGCCCGTCGTCGGGTGCGACGCCCTCCTGGTAGGCGACGGCGACGAGGGCGTCGGAGTCCTGCCCCTTGTGCGGTGCCCAGGCGGTGCGGGTGATCACGTAGTCGCCCGCCAGACCGGCCTCCCGGTAGACGGCGCGCACGGTGAACGGCCCCTGGGTGCCGTCGGCGAAGCCCAGCACCATGGTGCTGCCCGGCTTCCAGTGGTGCTTGTCCGCTTCCTTGCCGGACACGGCGATGCCGTCCTTGCCGAGGTCGCCCAGCGACCCGTCGACGGCTCCGAGGTCCAGCACACGGGTGAGGGCGACCGGGTCGGTGACCGTCAACTGCCGTCCGCCGCCGTCGACTTCGGCGACGCCCTTGCCGAGCCCGACCGCGGTCGCCACCTGCGGGAGCCTGGCGACCGCGGGCGCGAACTCCGGGCTGAGACCGCCTGCGCCCGCGCCGAACCCGGAGGCGGTCACGGCCACGTCGCCGGCGAAGGAGCGGTCCACAGTCCGGTCCATGGTCGCCTTCAGGGAGGCGCCGAACACCGTGAACAACGACACGACCGCGACGCCGATCATCAGCGCGGTGGCGGTGGCCGCGGTGCGCTTCGGACCGCGCAGCGCGTTGCGCCGGGCCAGCGCCCCGGTGACGCCGCGCAGCCGTGCGAGCGGCGCGCCGAGGACGCGTACCGCGTACGAGGAGGCGACGGGCCCCAGCACGACGAACGCGACGACGACCAGAGCGGCGCCCACGGAGGTGAGCCACACCCGGGGCGTGCCCGTCGCGCCCGTCACGGTCGCCGCGATTCCGGCCACCGCGGACGCGGCCCCCAGCAGCGCCCTTCCGCGCGAGGCGGCGGAGTGGTCGGCCGCCGTCTCGCGCAGCGCGGCCAGCGGCGCCGTCCTGCCGGCCCGGAAGGCGGGCAGCACGGCCGAACCGGTGCAGACCAGCAGGCCGACGCCGAGCGGTACGGCCATCGCGGTGGCGCCGACGACCAGCCCGCCGTCCGGGAAGGGGAATCCGACGGCGGGGAAGAGCGCCTGGAGCCCTGCGGCGACGCCGATCCCGCCGAGGAGCCCGGCGGCCGAGGCGGCCAGCCCCACGGCCACCGCTTCGGCGAGGCTCGCGCCCAGCACCTGGCGCCGGGACGCGCCGAGCGCCCTCAACAGGGCGTTCTCCCGGGTGCGCTGGGCGACGACGATGGCGAAGGTGTTGTGGATGCCGAAGGTCGCCACGAGCAGGGCGATCCCGGCGAACACCGTGAGCAGGGTCGTGAACAGCGACAGGAACCGTCCGGAGACCTGGTCGAGGTTCTCCTCCGTGGCCTGCTGTCCGGTGATCGCCTCGACGCCGCGGGGCAGCACGCCCGCGACGCGCGTGGCGAGTTCCTCCTGGCCGACGCCTGCGGCCGCGCGCACCTTGATCGTCGACGCCCGGCCGGGCCTCGGCATCAGGTGACGCTCAGCGTCGGCGCGGGTGAGGCCGGTGTAGGTGGACTGGCCCATGCCGTCCTGACCGCCGAAGGTGACCAGTCCGACGATCCTCACGCGGAACGGGTCGGGCGTGCGCAGCACCGTGGTGTCGCCGACGCGCAGCCCGCCCTTCTCGGCCGCGGCGCGGTTGACCACGGCCTCGCCGGATGCCCTGGGCGCGCGGCCCTCGGCGAGGGCGTACGGGTTGAGCCCGGCGTCGTCGATCCAGTTCCCGGCGAGGGTGGGCGGGCCCTGGCCGCCGACGGGCTCGCCGTCGCGGCCGACGAGCAGGCCGCCGCCCTCGATGCCGGGCGCGACGGCCGCCACCCCGGGCACGGAGCGCAGCCGCGCCACGAGCGCGGTGTCCACGGGCTCACGGGTGCCCTGCCCCTCCCCGGCGACCGTGACGACGTCGGCGCTGCGGACGACGACGGCGGTGCCGCTGTTGGCGCTCGTGAAGAGGACGTCGAAGCCGGCACGAAGGGTGTCGCCCATCACCATGGTGCCGGTCAGGAAGGCGACCCCCAGGAAGACCGCGAGGAAGGTGCCGGCGAAGCGGCGCTTGTGGGCCCTCAGCGAGGACCGGCTCAGCCGCAGGGAGGCGCGGATGGGTCCGGTCGACGAGCTCACGACGTCACCCGCTGCAGTGGTGCGGCCCCGCGGCTGGCGACGCGGCTGGCGTCGCGTTCGGTGTCGCGCGCGGTGTCGAAGGCCTTCATGCGGTCGAGGACCTTCTCCGCGCTCGGGTCGGTCATCGTGTCCACCAGGCGCCCGTCGGCGAGGAAGACGACCTCGTCCGCGTGCGCGGCGGCGACCGGGTCGTGGGTGACCATGACGACCGTGCGGCCCATGTCGTGGACGGCCCGTCCCAGCAGACGCAGCACCTCCTCGCCGGACCGCGAGTCGAGGTTGCCGGTGGGCTCGTCGGCGAAGACGACCTCGGGTCTCCCGGCCAGTGCCCGGGCGACGGCCACGCGCTGCTGCTGTCCCCCGGAGAGTTCGGCCGGGCGGTGCCGCAGCCGGTCGCGAAGGCCCACGACGTCGATGAGGGCGTCCACCCACTCCTGGTCCGTGGCGGCACCGGCCAGGTCCTGGGGCAGCGTGATGTTCTCCGCCACGGTCAGGGTCGGCAGCAGGTTGAAGGACTGGAAGACGAAGCCGACCCGCTCCCGGCGCAGCAGGGTCAACCGCCGGTCGCCGAGCGCCCCCAGTTCGGTGCCGCCGATCCACGCGGTCCCCGAGGTGAGGGTGTCCAGCCCGGCGGCGCAGTGCATGAGGGTCGACTTGCCGGATCCGGAAGGACCCATGATCGCGGTGAACCGTCCGGCGGGGAACGCCACCGTGACCCCGTCCAGGGCGTGCACCCGGGCGTCGCCCGTCCCGTAGGTCTTGACGGCGTCGACGACGCGGGCGGCGGTCATCGCTCGCCGCCCTTGGAGAAGCGGCCGAACTGCTCGTCCAGGACGGACAGCCGGCGCCAGTACTCGTCCTCGTCGATCTCGCCCGCGGCAAAGCGGCGGCCCAGCACGGCGATCGGCGAGTGCTCGCCGATCGCGGCCCGGGCGTGCCAGGGGCCGCGGCCCAGGCCCCGGCGCCACGCGGTACGGCGCAGCACGAATGCGACGCCCGCGATGGCGGCGGCCCAGATCAGCGGGAAGAACAGGATCCAGGGACCCGGTCCCCCGTCCCAGTGGTCGGCGAGCGGGGTCAGTGCGGTGGCGTCCATGGCGATGCGTCTCCTTGGTGGGGCCGTGTTTCCCGACACCACGAGACTCGTCCGTGCGGGGCCGCCGGTCGTCGTACGGCCAGCGGCACCGCGGGTACCACCCGGGGAGTACGGCCGCTGTCGGTGGCTGCGCCTAGCATGCGGATCATGTGGCGATGCACGGGTCTGCGATGGGTGTCCGGGGGCCCGGTGTGGACGTGGTGGCACCCGCGCCACGGTGACCGGCGCAGTCCCGTGCGCCTCGGCGACCCGCTGACGCTCGCCGTGGAACCGGGCGCGGTGCGTCGCTGCACGGGCGTGTGGCGTTCGGGCCGCTGGACCCCGTGCCCGCGCTCCGCGGAACTTCCCGAGCGGGCCCGCCGTGACCAGTGCGAGCAGTGCGCGGCCCTGGACCGCTCCCGTTCCGTGGCCGCGGACACCCGGCTGGACGACCCGCGGCCCTTTTCGGTGTACCTGGCCTGGTTCGGCCCCGGCCTGGGCAAGGTCGGCATCACGGCGGCCGAGCGGGGCAGTGCGCGGCTGCTCGAACAGGCCGCGGTCTGCTTCACGTTCCTCGGCCGGGGCCCGCTGATGGCCGCACGCCGCGCCGAGTCGGTGCTCGGGACGGCGCTGGGCATCCCGGACCGGGTGCCGACGTCGGCGAAGCGTGCCGCCCGCGCCGCGCTGCCGCCCGCGGACGCGCGGGAGGCGGAGCTGCGGGCGCTCCACGAGGCGGCGGCCGCGGTCCCCGACTGGCGGGACACGCTCACGCCCACCGGCTTCCGGCCCGTGGACCACGCGGTGGTGTTCGGCCTGGAGCCGCGCGCGCCTCAGGCCACCGCCGCGGTGACCGGGCTCGCGGCGGGTACCGCGCTGCGCGGCACCGTCGTGGCGGTGGCCGGAGGTGATCTCTACCTCCGCACTGCCGGGCCGTCCGGCGGGGTCCTGCTGCTCGACACGCACCTGGTGCCGGGATGGCCGCTGACCGCCTCGGCGGAGGGGCTGCCGGCGCCGCCCGTCAAGGCGCTGCCGCCGCCCGCCGACCCCCCGGAGCCGCTGTTCTGACGCCCCGTGGGGGCCGGGGGTTCTAGGCGCCGAGCGCTGTGAGCGGGTCGTCCAGCACGGGCTGCCAGGCCAGTTCGGCGGCCCCGACGAGGCTGTTGTGGTCCAGCGCGCAGGCGAGCAGCGGGACCCCGCCGCTGCGTCCCCACAGGCTGCGTTCGGCGACGACGGCGCGCAGCCGCTCCGGGTCCGCGTCGAGCAGCCAGCGGTGCAGGCCGCCGAGCAGGATCCGGTCGGGGTTGAGGACGTTGACCAGTCCGGCGAGTCCCTGCCCGAGGTGGTCGATGAGGCGGTCGGCGGCGCTGCGCACCGCGGGGTCGTCGTACTCCTCGCGCAGTAGGGCACGGCACTGGTCGGGCAGCGAGCCCTCGGGGCCGGGGATGCGGCCGGCGGCCTCCAGGAAGGCGAGGGGGTCCACCTCGACGTCCAGGCAGCCGCGGCTGCCGCAATGGCAGGGCCGGCCCTCGGGGTTGACGGTCAGGTGACCGACCTCCAGGGCGAGCCCGGCGCTGCCGGTGTGGAGCTTGCCGTGCAGGACGAGGGCACCGCCCACGCCGCGGTGCCCGGTGGCGACGACCAGCAGGTGTTCGGCGCCCTGCCCGGCGCCGTGCCGGTGCTCGGCGAGCGCGGCGACGTTGACGTCGTTGCCAACGAAACACGGCGGCGGCGCCCCGTTGGGGGCGATGATGCCGGAACGCTCGATCTGCTCGCGGAAGATGTCCAGCACCGGTGCGCCCGCGGCCCACGCCAGGTGCAGGGGGTTGAGCGCGGCGCCTTCGGGTTCGGCGACGGCGGACGGCACGGCGAGGCCCGCGCCCGCGCACTCCCGGCCGGAGGCGCGCAGCAACTCCGCGCCCGCCTCGACGACGGCGCCGAGGACCCGGGCGGGGTCCGCGGGCACGGTCATGGCGACCGGCTTGGACGCGAGGATGTGGCCGCCGAGTCCGACCAGCGCGGCGCGGAATCCGTCGGCGTGGATCTGCGCGGCGAGGACGACCGGCCCCTCGGGATTGACGGCGAGCCGGTGCGAGGGCCGGCCCTGCGCTCCGGCGGGCCCGCCCGGCCGGGTGTCGACGCGGATCAGGCGCAGTGCCTCCAACTCGGCGGCGACGGCCCCCGCGGTCGCCCGGGTCACGCCGAGTTCGACGGTGAGCACGGCGCGGGTGGGCGCACGCCCGGTGTGCACGAGCGCGAGCGCGGGACCGAGCGCACCGCGGCCCCGCTCCAACCTTGTCCGAGTCTGGGTCACAGTCCTATTCTCACTTTGTGCCGAGCCTAAACAAAATACGGAGCGTACTCAGCAGGCAAGATCCCGCAAGTCCGGCGCTCCCGCTGCTGCGCCTCCGTGTCGCCCTCACCGCGTTCTTCGCCCTCGACGGATTCGTCTTCGCCGGCTGGGTCGTTCGCATCCCCGCCGTCAAGGAGCAGGTCGGCGCCTCGGCGGGCGCTCTCGGTCTCGCCCTGCTCGGCGTGTCCGCGGGGGCGGTCGTCACCATGATCCCCAGCGGACGGCTGTGCCGGCGCTTCGGCGCCCGGCAGGTGACCGTCGCCACCGGGGCGATCCTGTCACTGAGCGTCGCGCTGCCCCCGTTCACCCACTCCCCCCTCGCCCTGGGTCTCGTGCTGCTCCTGCTCGGTGTGGGCTTCGGCGGCATGAACGTCGCCATGAACAGCGTCGCCGTCGACCTGGTGGCCGCACTGCGGCGCCCCATCATGCCCGGTTTCCACGCCGCGTACAGCCTGGGCGGACTGGTCGGGGCGGGCGTCGGCGGGCCTCTGGCCGCACGGCTGACCCCGGCTCAGCACCTCGTGGGCGTCGCCCTGTTCGGGCTCCTGGCCACCGTGTTCCTCGGGCGGCTCCTGCTGCGGCACGCGATCCCCCGTCCCACGGAGAGCGCCGGCGCGGCCGGCAGCGGGGAGGGTGCGCCGGGCACCGCGCGTCCCGGCGCCCGGCGCATGGTCGCCGTCTTCGGGCTGATCGCCCTGTGCACCGCCTACGGCGAGGGGGCGCTCGCCGAATGGGGTCCGCTCCACCTGCAGGAGGACCTGCACACCGGCCCGGCCCTCGCGGCCGCCGGATACGCCTCCGTCGCCCTGGCGATGACCGTGGGGCGTCTGTCCGGCACCGCGCTCCTGCTGCGGCTCGGCCCGACCCGTGCGGTGGTGCTGGGCGGACTGACCGCGGGTGCCGGAATGCTGCTGGGGGCGTTGGGTCCCACGGTCTGGCTCGTCCTGACCGGCTTCGCGCTCACCGGACTCGGGCTCGCCAACGTCTTCCCCGTCGCCATCGGCCGGGCCGGTGCCCTCGGCGGTCCCGGTGGTGTGGCCACCGCCTCCACCCTGGGGTACGCGGGCTTCCTGCTCGGGCCGCCCACCATCGGCTTCCTCGCCGACGCCTACGGGCTGCCGGTGGCGCTGACCACGGTCGCCGCGCTCGCGGCGGTCGCCGCCGTGGTCGCGCGCACGACCCGGCACGCGTCCGCGGCCGCCGGAGTCTGACGCCCCACGTCCGGGCGCGGCAGGCGCATCGCGCCGCCGCGGCCCGGTTGTCGGTGCCGGCTGGCACAATCCCGACATGGAGACAGCCGAGTTCATCGAGGTCCTGCGGCGCGAGGGCGGACTGCTCGCCGACGCGGCGGAGGCGGCCGGGCTCGACGCCGTGGTGCCGTCCTGCCCCGGCTGGCGCGTGCGCGAAGTGGTCCGCCACCAGGGCACCGTGCACCGCTGGGCGACCCGTTACGTCGCGGAGGGACGTCGGCAGCCGGAACCCATGGAGGCCGAGACCCCGGAGGACGACCCCTCCCTGCTCCCCTGGTTCCGCGAGGGTCACGGGCTGCTGGTCGCGGCCCTCGAAGCGGCGCCCGCCGACCTGGACTGCTGGTCCTTCCTCAAGGCGCCCTCCCCGCGCGCCTTCTGGGCACGGCGCCAGGCGCACGAGACGGCGATACACCGCGTGGACGCCGAACTGGCCCTGGGCCGCGCCCCGTCACCCGTCGGCCCGGAGTTCGCGGCCGACGGCGTCGACGAGTTGCTCGCGGGTTTCCACGTACGGCCGAGGAGCCGGGTCCGCAGCACGACGCCCAGGACGCTCCGCGTGCGTACGACGGACACCGACGCCGCGCGGGACGTCTGGCTGGCGCGCCTGTCGGCCGAACCGCCGGTCGTCGAGCGGGCAGCGCCCGGCGAGGCCGACTGCACGGTGAGCGCCGCCGCAGAGGAGCTCTACCTGACGCTGTGGAACCGGGGCGCCTACGAGGGTTTGCAGGTCACCGGGGACGCATCCGTGATCGACCTGTGGCGGCGCACCGCGGCGATCGGCTGATCCACAGCCGCCATGGCGCCGGCGCCGTTCGTGGACGGGGCGAAGGGTACGGACCGCTCCTGAGGCACGCCGCAGCCGCCGGACCGGGTAGGGCGCGCCCTCAGACCTGGCCGAGCATCCGCTCCAGGACGGCTCGTTGCGCCGGCTTGGCCTCCTCGTGGCGCGCCCGGCCGGCGTCGGTCAGCGCGACCCGCACCCCGCGCCGGTCCTCACTGCAGATGCCACGGCTCACGAGGCCGTCCTTCTCCAGCCGGCCGACCAGCCGGGAGAGCGCGCTCTGGCTCAGGTGCACGCGGTCCGCGAGCTCCTGGACGCGGTAGGTGCACCCGCCCTCGTCCGGGTTTCCCTCGGCGAGCAGGTCGAGCACCTCGAAGTCGCTCGCGCCCAGACCGTGCTGGTTCAGCTCACGGTCGAGCTCGCACGCGGTGCGCGCGTGCAGGGAGAGGACCTCACGCCACCGCTCCACGAGCACATGCTCACTCTTCACGCCGGTCATGGCCGCAGGATAGCAGAAAATCAACACTAGATGTACGCACATTAAATGCACTTGCATTTGATGCATGTGCATGTAGTGTTCCTCGACATGACCTCTCCGCACACCGCCGCCGTCCGCGGTCCCGAAGGGCGCTGGAGCGCCCGGCAGTGGGGCACCCTGCTGGTGCTCTGCGCCGCGCTCTTCCTCGACGCCCTGGACGTCTCGATGGTCGGCGTGGCCCTCCCGTCCATCGCGGACGACCTCGACCTGTCCACCTCGTCGCTGCAGTGGGTCGTCAGCGGCTACATCCTCGGCTACGGCGGCCTGCTGCTGCTCGGCGGCCGCGCCGCCGACCTGCTCGGCCGGCGCCGGGTCTTCCTCGTCGCGCTCGCCGTGTTCGCCGCCGCCTCGCTGCTCGGCGGGCTCGTCGACTCCGGTGAACTCCTGATCGCCAGCCGCTTCATCAAGGGCCTGAGCGCCGCCTTCACCGCCCCTGCGGGCCTGTCCATCATCACCACGACCTTCGCCGAGGGACCGGTCCGCAACCGCGCCCTCAGCATCTACACCACCTGCGGCGCGACCGGCTTCTCCATGGGCCTGGTCCTGTCCGGCCTGCTCACCGAGGTGGGCTGGCGCTGGACGATGCTGCTGCCCGCCCCCATCGCGGTCCTGGCCCTCGTGGCCGGCATCCGGCTGATCCCGACGAGCCCCCGTGAACGGCACTCCGGCCGCGGCTACGACCTGCCCGGCGCCCTGACCGGCACCAGTGCGATGCTGCTGCTCGTCTTCACCGTCGTCCAGGCCCCCGAGGCGGGCTGGGCCTCGGCCCGCACCCTGCTCTCCTTCGCCGCCGTCGCCGTCCTGCTGACCGCCTTCGCCGTCATCGAACACCGCAGCACCCATCCCCTCGTACGGCTGGGCGTCCTGCGCTCGCCCCACCAGATACGCGCCAACCTGGGCGGCGCCGCGTTCTTCGGCTCCTACGTGGGCTTCCAGTTCCTCGTCACCCAGTACATGCAGTCGCTGCTGGGCTGGTCGGCGCTGCAGACCGCACTGGCCTTCCTGCCCGCGGGGGCGCTGGTCGCGCTCGCCTCCACGCGGATCGGTCCGCTGGTGGACCGCTTCGGGACACCGCGGGTGATCGCCACCGGCTTCACCCTGCTGTTCGCCGGCTACGTGCTCTTCCTGCGCGTCGACCTCACCCCGAGTTTCGCCGCGGTGATCCTCCCGTCCATGCTGCTGCTCGGCGCCGCGTGCGCGCTGGTCTTCCCGTCGCTCAACATCCAGGCCACCAACGGGGTGCGCGACGAGGAGCAGGGCATGGTCTCCGGCCTCCTCAACACCTCCTTCCAGGTGGGCGGCGCCATCTTCCTCGCGGTCGTCACCGCGGCGATCACCGCCGGGTCCGGCGACGGGCACCCGGCCTCCCCGCAGGCGACGCTCGACAGCTTCCGGCCCGGGCTGGTCGTGGTCAGCGCCATCGCCCTGGCCGGGCTGCTGATCACCCTCACGGGACTGCGCCGCAGGGTGTCGTACGGATTCGTGGTCGCCTCCTCCTCCGACTCCGCCGCTCCGGCGAGCGAGGAACGCAAGGTCCCCGTGCGGGACTGACCGGCGCCGGCCCCTCGCCCCGGGCCCGCGCGGACCACGGTCCGCGCGGGCCCTTCCGGCTCAGCCGAGCCAGCCCGGCCGCACCAGGCCGGACTCGTAGGCCAGGACGACGAGCTGGGCCCGGTCCCGGGCGCCGAGCTTCACCATCGTGCGGCTGACGTGCGTCTTGGCGGTGAGCGGGCTCACCACCAGGCGGCGGGCGATCTCCTCGTTGGACAGGCCGATCCCGACCAGGGCCATCACCTCGCGCTCCCGCTCGGTGAGCCGGTCCAGTTCCGCCGCGGCCGAGGGCTCCTTGGACCGGGCCGCGAACTCGGCGATGAGCCGCCGGGTCACCCCGGGCGAGAGCAACGCGTCGCCGTCCACCACCGCCCTGACGGCGCGCACCAGTTCCTCCGGCTCGGTGTCCTTGACCAGGAAGCCGGAGGCACCGGCCCGGATGGCCTCGAAGACGTACTCGTCGAGCTCGAACGTGGTGAGGATGACCACCTTGACCCCGGCGAGCGCCGCGTCCTCGGTGATCCGGCGGGTGGCCTCGAGACCGTCCATGACCGGCATGCGGATGTCCATCAGCACCGCGTCCGGGGTGAGTTCGCGGACCATGCGCAGGGCCTGGGCGCCGTCGGACGCCTCGCCCACGACCTCGATGTCGGGCTGGGCGCCGAGCAGGGCGGCGAAGCCCGCCCGCACCAGGACCTGGTCGTCGGCGAGCAGGACCCGCGTCATGGGATCTCCTTGTCGGGGACGGACGCCGTCGCGGCGCCCGCGGCGAGCGGAAGCAGGGCCAGCACACGGAAGCCCCCGTCGGCGCGCGGTCCGGCCTCGACGGTGCCGCCGAGCGCCGCCGCCCGCTCACGCATGCCCAGCAGCCCGTTGCCCCCGCCCGTGGAGTCGTGGGCGTGGTCGGCGGTGGCGGTGGCGGGACCGTCGTCGTCGATCCGCAGCTCGACCGCGTCCCGGCGGCGGGAGACGCGGACGCGGGCGGTGCGGGAGCCCGAGTGGCGGATGACGTTGGTCAGCGCCTCCTGGACGATGCGGAACGCCGCCAGGTCCACGCCGGGCGGCAGGGCGGCGGCGCGGCCCTCGCGGGTGATGTCGACGGCCAGGCCCGCGCCCGCGGCCTGTTCCAGCAGTTCGGGCAGCCGGTCCAGGCCCGGGGCCGGCGAGCGGGGGGCCTCCCCGGGAGCGCGCAGCGTGCCGAGCACCTGGCGCACCTCGCCGAGCGCCTCCTTGCTGGCCGCCTTGATGGTGGTCAGCGCCTGCCGGGCCTGCTCGGGGCGCTCGTCCATGAGGGCGAGGGCCACCCCGGCCTGCACGTTGATGACGGAGATGCTGTGTGCGAGCACGTCGTGCAGCTCCCGGGCGATGCGCAGCCGTTCCTCGTCGGCGCGGCGCCTCTCCTCCTCGGCCCGCTCCCTCCGCTCGCGGACGAACTGCTCCCTGCGCAACCGCCACAGCTCCGCGACGGCGAGGATCGCCAGCAGCCAGGCGGCGGCCCCCGACACCTGGGCCCACGAGGCGGCGTGGTCCCCGGCGGGCGGCAGCCAGCGATACAGCCACACGGTGATGAGCAGGTAGGCCGTGTACAGGGTGCCCGCGATGACCAGGACGGCACCGCGGCGGCCGGCGGCCACGCCCGTGAAGTAGGCGGCGACGATGCTGAGGAAGACCGGCCCGTACGGGTAACCCCCGGCGACGTACACGAGCGTCACGGCCGAGACGGCGGCGGCCACGGCGACGGGCGCGCGGTTGCGCCACAGCAGCAGTACGGGCCCGGCGAGCAGGAGCGCGTAGCCGAAGTGGTCGAGGCCGGCCCGGCCGGCCGCGTTGTGCGAGGCGGCCGTGGTGCCGACCACCTGGACGACCGCGACGACGAGCGACGAGACCCAGGGGTGGCGCAGGCGATCGGCGCCGGGACGGTGTCCCGCCCCGGCGCGGCGCCACCGCGGCCCCCGGGGCGGGCGGCCCCCCGGTGTCCTGTCGTCGGTCATGCGGCCACGCTAGACCGACATGCGGCGGGTCGGCGTCCGGTCGGCGGGGTGACCGCGTCTACTCCCCGTGGAGTACGCGACCGCGGCGGAGTCCCGTCTGGTGGGCGAGGCCCGCGACGGCGTGGTCGAAGAAGTCGTCCCGCGCCTCGACCACATTGTTGAACTGGCCGAACACCTCGAAGCTCAGGAGCCCGAAGAGCTGCGCCCAGGCGGCCACGAAGGACGGGATCACCGCCGGCGGCAGATCGCCGTCCAGGTCCCTGCTGAGCCGCCAGGCGTCGGCGTGGACGGCCTCGGAGAGCGGGACGTCGGGCGGGGGCACGGCGAGCGCCCCGGCGGTGTGGGCCTCCGCGGCCACGGTGAGGAGGGCGAGCCCGACCCGGGACGCGGGCCCGATCGTGTCCAGCGGGGCGGAGTAGCCGGGCACGGGGGAGCCGTAGATGAGGGCGTACTCGTGCGGATGGGCGAGCGCCCAGCGGCGGACGGCCCGGCAGATCTCACTCCAGCGCTCCACCGGGTCGGTGCCGCCGGCGCGGGCCAGGGCGTCCTCCGCTGCGGCGCCCACGGCGTCGTAGGCGTCGACGATGAGGGCGGTGAGCAGGTCGTCCCGGCTGGGGAAGTAACGGTAGAGCGCCGAGGAGACCATGCCCAGCTCGCGTGCGACGGCGCGCAGCGAGAGCCTCGAGGCGCCCTCGTCGGCGAGCTGCCGGCGCGCCTCTTCCTTGATGGCCGCGGTCACTTCGTCGCGGGCCCGTTCCCTGGCGGTTCGGATGACGCTCATGGGGGTCAGTGTAGGCGGGGATGGAGCGACGACCAAGAACGAGAGCAGTGCTCTTGCCATGGGATGCGGACTCGTGCACACTGTTCTCAAGCGAGAGCACCGCTCACGGACCGGTCCACGGTCCACGGCCCGCGCGTCTTCGAGGAGTCCTCATGTCCGAGCACGTCATGAAGCCCGGCTGGTTCACGGTCAACGTCCTGAACCGCACGGTGGCCTGGCTGACGCGTCGCGGCCTCAGCGTGTGGGGGTCCCGCGTGCTGGCCGTCCGCGGCCGCAAGAGCGGGGAGTGGCGGCGCACCCCGGTCAACCTGCTGGTGGTGAACGGGGAGCGCTACCTCGTGGCGCCCCGCGGGCACGTCCAGTGGACGCACAACATGCGGGCCGCCGGCGGCGGCCGGCTGCTCCTGGGCAAGCGGGCCGAGGAGTTCAGCGCGACCGAGGTCGCCGACGACGCCAAGCCCGAGCTGCTGCGTGCCTACCTCAAGCGCTGGAAGGCCGAGGTGGGCGTGTTCTTCGGCGGTGTGGGGGCGGACTCCACCGACGAGGAACTACGCGCCATAGCCCACAAGCACCCGGTCTTCCGCATCACCGGGCTCCGGCCCGTCAGCTGAAGCGGACCTCCACCTTCTCGAAGCCCAGCGAGGTCAGCAGCCGTTCCAGCATGGCCCGGGTGTTGGTCTCCGCCCGCTTCGTCAGCTCGGTCGACTCGGCCGCCTGCTGGATCTTCTTCGCGGCGAGCTTCTGGACCTGCTGTTCGTCCCCGGGATGCGAGGAGAAGAAGTCACCGAGCCGGTCGAAGAAGCCGCGCTCCTGGGCGACCACGTAGGAGCGGTCGGGGTCGAGCGAGGCCCGCTCCAACTGGGCGTGGGGCAGGGTCAGGACCGCGGAGGTCCGGTCCTCGGAGACGATGACGCCCTTCGGGCCCACGTCACCGAGGTCCACGTAGGCGTCGACGCTGCCGGCCCCCACGTAGAGCGTGCGCCTGCCGCGCACGGCGTCGGGAAGGAACTTGGCGTCCTTCTCCAGGTCGACCACCACCTGGAACTCGCCGCTGGCCCCCTCGAATCGGTTCATGTCCTGGATCGCCTTGAGCACCACGGGACCGGTGCGGTCCTTGGTCTCCTCGGCGAAGGGGTTGGGCAGACCAGGTATCAGGTCGGCACGTGCGACCAGAAACAGAAGTCCGCCGAGCACTACGAGCCCGGTGAGCGTACGCACCCACCACGGCAGCCTTCCGTCTTCATTCCTCAAGGGCATGACGAGGACACCTCCCACAAAGTTGTCTGCCCCTCAACTCCCCCTTTATGGCGTGCCGGAGGGTGCCATCGCAAGATCAATCGGAGGGTTCCGTCGCCGAGATCAGCGGCGGTCGAAGGACTCCAGGGCGCGACGGGCCAGAGGGTGGGAGCGCACGAGCTCGGCGAGCGAGCTGGAACCACGGGTGATCTTGGCGAAGGCGTTCCACGCGGGAGGAAGGGTGGTGAGTGCGGCGTGCAGCAGACCGGGGCGCTTCTCGAAGACGCTCAGCATGCGGCGGCCGACGCCCATTTCGACACCGAGGCCGGCCTTGACCGCGAAGGCGTAGTTCAGGGCCTGGCGACGCGCGTCGACCGCGTCGTTCGCCTCGGCGATCCGTACCGCCCACTCCCCCGCCAGGCGGCCGGACCGCAGCGCGAAGGAGATCCCCTCACGGGTCCACGGCTCCAGCAGGCCCGCCGCGTCACCGCACACCAGCACGCGGCCACGCGAGAGCGGCGAGTCGTCGGCACGGCAACGGGTGAGGTGGCCCGAGGAGATGCTCGGTTCGAAGCCGGCCAGACCGAGCCGGCCCACGAAGTCCTCCATGTAGCGCTTGGTGGCGGCGCCGTCGCCGCGCGCCGAGATGACGCCGACCGTCAGCGTGTCGCCCTTGGGGAAGACCCAGCCGTAACTGCCGGGCAGCGGGCCCCAGTCGATGAGCACCCGGCCCTCCCAGTCCTCGGCGACCTCCGCGGGGACCGGGATCTCGGCCTCGAGCCCCAGATCCACCTGGGCCATCTTGACGCCGACGTGGGCGCCTATGCGGCTGGCGGAGCCGTCGGCGCCGACCACCGCACGGGCGAGGACCGTCTCGCCGTCGTTGAGGACCACCGCGACGGTCCGCCGGTCCGGGACGGAGGTGCCGTGCTGCTCGACCCGGGAGACCGACGCCCCGGTCCGCAGCTGCGCGCCCGCCTCGACGGCCGCGTCCACCAGCCGGGCGTCGAACTCCGGGCGGTTGATCAGCCCGAAGAGCATCTGCCGCGACCTGCGGGTCCGGCTGAGCCGGCCGTTGAGGCTGAAGGTCACCGCGTGCACCCGGTCGCGCAGCGGGAGCTCGAACCCCGGTGGCAGCGCGTCGCGGGACGGCCCGATGATGCCGCCGCCGCAGGTCTTGTAGCGCGGCAGTTCGGCCTTCTCCAGCAGGAGCACGCGGCGTCCCGCGCTCGCCGCGGCGTAAGCCGCCGAGGCCCCGGCGGGCCCGGCACCCACCACGACGACGTCCCACACCGCTGCGCCGTCGGCGCCCTCCGCCGAACCGCCGTCCTGCGCCTCGTACTCGCTGCTCACGTGTGCTTCCGCTCCCGTCCGACCCACCGACTGCCGTCGCCCCTGCTCAGCCGCATACTAATCCGCGGGGTGAGCGAGGCTGCCTGTGGCACCATCGATCACGACCACCAGTCCACGAACATCGCGTTCGACCTGTCCCATCCCTCAGGAGCGCCCATGTCCGCCGCACCACTCGCCGCAACCGTCGCCGCACTGATGCCGCGGGCCCGGACCGAGCTGGCCGAGCTGGTGTCGTACCGCTCGGTGGCCGACCCGCGGCAGTTCCCCAAGAGCGAGTGCGAGCAGGCCGCCTCCTGGATCGCCGAGGCCCTGCGCACGGAGGGCTTCGAGGACGTCGCCCTGCTGGACACCCCGGACGGCACGCAGTCGGTGTACGGCTACCTGCCCGGTCCGCAGGGCGCGCCCACCGTGCTGCTGTACGCGCACTACGACGTGCAGCCGCCGCTGGACGAGGCCGGCTGGCTGTCGCCCCCGTTCGAGCTCACCGAGCGCGACGGCCGCTGGTACGGACGCGGCGCGGCCGACTGCAAGGGCGGCCTGATCATGCACCTCACGGCGCTCCGCGCGCTGCGCGAGAACGGCGGGGTCCCGGTCGGCGTGAAGATCATCGCCGAGGGCTCGGAGGAGCAGGGCACCGGCGGCCTGGAGCGCTACGCCGAGGAGCACCCCGAGCTGCTCTCCGCGGACGCCATCGTCATCGGCGACTCGGGCAACTTCCGCGTCGGCCTGCCCACCGTCACCGCGACCCTGCGCGGCATGGCGCTGGTCGACGTGAAGGTGACCACGCTGGAGGGCAACCTGCACTCCGGCCAGTTCGGCGGCGCGGCACCCGACGCGCTGGCCGCCCTGGTCCGCATCCTGCACACCCTCCACGACGACTCCGGCGCCTCCACCGTGACGGGTCTCACCGCCGACGCGGCCTGGGACGGGCTGCAGTACGACGAGGGCAACTTCCGCGCCGACGCCAAGGTGCTCGACGGTGTGGAGCTGATGGGCACCGGCACGGTCGCCGACCGCCTCTGGGCCCGCCCGTCGGTCACCGTCATCGGCATCGACGCCCCTCCGGTGGTCGGCGCCACGCCGTCCGTGCAGGCCACCGCCGGCGCGAAGGTCAGCCTGCGGGTCCCGCCGGGCGTGGACGCCCAGCAGGCGGCCAAGCTGCTCATCGCCCACCTGGAGGCCGCCGCCCCCTGGGGCGCCCGCGTGGAGGTCACCCAGGTCGGCAGCGGCCAGCCGTTCCGCGCGGACACCTCCAGCCCGGCGTACGCCTCGATGGCCGAGGCGATGCAGGCGGCGTACGGCACGGAGATGGAGATCGCCGGCATGGGCGGCTCCATCCCGCTGTGCAACACCCTGGCGACGCTCTACCCCGACTCGGAGATCCTGCTGATCGGCCTGAGCGAGCCGGAGGCACAGATCCACGCGGTGAACGAGAGCGTCTCCCCGGAGGAGCTGGAGAAGCTCTCGCTCACCGAGGCGCTCTTCCTGCAGAAGTACGCCGCCAAGGCGGTCTGAGCGCCGCGGGGTGCCGATGGGCGTCCGAGGGGGGCCTGGCGCCTCTCAGCCGCCCACCGGCACCCCGGCCTCCAGGTTGAGCACGGTGGCCCGCTCACGCGCCCGCAGGGCCCAGCACAGCCGGGTGTGCCGGACGGGCGGCAGCATGGAGGCGGCCTCGTCCTCCGTGGCGAAGCGCCAGCCCCGCAGTTCGGCGCCGGGCAGCAGCAGGCGTTCGGCGTCCGCCGCGGGCAGCCGCCCGCCGTCGAAGAGCAGTCGCAGACCGCCGTAGCCGGGCGGCAGCGGCGGTTCCCAGTCGACGACCAGGAGCCGGGGCACTACCGGTAGGCGGAGGCCGAGCTCCTCGGCGACCTCCCTCATGCCGGCCCGGGCGGGCGCCTCTCCGGGCTCGACCACCCCGCCGGGGAACTCCCAGCCGGGCTTGTAGGTCGGGTCGACCAGCAGCACCCGGTCGTCCTCGTCGAAGAGCAGCACGCCCGCCGCGAGGGTCTCGGTGGTGGGCTCCGGGGTCTGCACGATGTCGCAGGCACCGGCGCCCTCGCGTATCGCCTCGGCGATCCGCTCGGCCGTCGCGCGCGGGGCGAGCCCCGCGGTGTCGACGACGTGGGCGTCCGCCGTGAGCCAGGGCAGGGCCTCCCGGTAGGCGGGCAGGTGGTCCAGGCACCAGGCGCGGATCCCCGCGCTGGCCTCGGGATCGTCCGGGACATCGGCACGCTGGTCGATCCGCTCACGCAGAACCGTTTCCTCAGCGTGCAGGAGCACATGCCGCACGGTGATCCTGCGGGCCGCCAGCCCGCCGAAGATCTCGTCCCGGTACTCCTGCCGCAGCAGCGTCATCGGCACCACCAGCGGTCCGCCGCCCACCTCGGCGAGCAGTGCGGCCGCGGTGTCGACGACCAGCCGCCGCCACGCGGGCAGTTCCTGGTAGTCGGAGACCTCGCCCAGCCGCTTCTCCGGGAGCATCAGCCTCAGCCCGCTGCCGATCAGTTCCGGATCGTAGAGCACGCTGCCCGGCAGCAGTTCGAGCAGTTCGCGTGCCGCAGTGGTCTTCCCCGCGCCGAACGTGCCGTTGAGCCAGACGATCACGGTGCCCCCTCTTCCGTAGCCCGGTAGCCCCCTACGAATTGCCCGGATCATCGGCGTCGGCAAACGCGCAGACCCGGCCATCGGCGCATACCGGTGGGTTCGGCACCGGGGAACGTGCGGCATCCCGCACGCCGAATGCGGCATGAACGGCGACGCCGAACCCGGCCGACGAGGGCGAGCCTCGGCACCGTACGGCAGGCGACCTGCGGCCCAGGCCGACGACCGGCGCGGTGAGCGCCCCGGGGTCTGTCGACCCTGGACATCTCGACCCTCGCATTACTTGTCTTGCGACAGGCGTCCTCCCGCGCCGCCTCGTCGGGGCCGCGCAGGTCGAGGACGGTGCCGGGGTCGGTTCTCCCGGCCCTCAGGGCAGTCCGGCGATGAACCGCCGCTGCGGCAGTACGGACACCAGCGCGGTCGGCGGCGCTACGAGCCCCGCGCCGCCGCGAGCAGGTTGCCGTCGGACGCTGCCACCCCCGAAAAGCCGCAGGCCCGCGAGGCGCGCCCGGCACGTCGCGATCCGAGCGCACAGCGTTCCGCCCGCGGGGACCACGGCATCGCACCCGCACGGGCAGCAGGCATCGGCCGTGCCGGAGGGCCGCCGAAGCGCTGCGCCTCGACGGCCTCGTGAACCTCTCCGCGCAGTGCGGGCCTGCCCGACGCAGGCGCAGGGTCTCCGTACCACCGACGCCGGCTCCGCGCCCGTCCTCAGCGGTGCCCGTCACGTCGCCCTCGCGAAGGCCGCGTCGTTGGGGCGCCCGTGCGTCCGGGCACCGTCGGCCCGTGTGCCCCGCAGCCTTCCCCGGGAAGCTCCCGTCGGGAGCGCTCCGCTACGCGCCGGTCGCGAAGGCCTCCAGCCGCAGTGCCTGCGCCGCGGCGGCCGCCGCACCCACCAGGCCCGCGTCCGTGCCGAGCACCGCGGGGACGACCTTCACCCCGGAGGCGAACGACAGCGTGGCGTACCGGCGCATGTGCGCGCGGAGGGGCTCGAAGAGGAGCGGGCCCGCGCCCGCGACACCGCCGCCGATCACGGCGAGGTCGATCTCGACCAGGGTGGCCGTGGCGGCGATGCCCGCGGCCAGCGCCTGCGCGGCGCGGTCGTACGAGGCGAGGGCGAGGGGGTCGCCCTCGCGGGCGGCCCGGGCGACGGCAGCCGCGTCGGACTCCTCGCCGTGGGCCGGACGCCAGCCGGACTCCAGGGCGCGCCGGACGATGTTGGGCCCGCTGGCCAGGCGCTCGACGCAGCCGCGGCTGCCGCAGGGGCACACGTCGCCGTCGAGGTCAACGCTGATGTGGCCGATGTGCCCGGCGTTGCCCGTCGGGCCGGGGTGGAGCTTGCCGCCTAGGACCAGACCGCCGCCGACCCCGGTGGACACCACCATGCACAGGGCGTTGTCGTGCCCGCGGGCCGCGCCCTGCCAGTGCTCGGCCGCGGTGATCGCGATGCCGTCGCCGGTGAGCACGACCGGCAGCCCGCCGACCCGCTCACCGACCTGGCCGACCACCGGGAAGTCCCGCCAGCCGGCGATGTTGACCGGGCTCACCGTGCCGCGCGAGGCGTCGATCGGCCCGGCGCTGCCGATGCCCACCGCGACGACCCGCGGCCAGCCCGCCGACTCGCGCAGCCCCGCCAGCACCTCCGCGAGCGCGCCCATCACGGTCGCCGCGTCCCGGTCGGCCGGTGTCGGGCGCTGCACCCGCACGAGCAGCTCGCCGCGGGCGTCCACCAGGGCGCCCGCGATCTTGGTGCCGCCGATGTCCACGGCGGCGATCAGCGGACCCGCGCCGGCGGCACCCGACGGCGGGACGATGGACTCGGCAGAGCTCTCGAACGGCATGGGCGTAGTGTCGCCCTTTGTTGACAACGTTGTCCAGCCCATAGGATCACGGCGTGACCGATATTCCGCGCACCGCCCGCCCCACCATGAAGGATGTCGCGGCCCGGGCCGGCGTCGGCCTGAAGACGGTTTCGCGTGTCGTCAACGAGGAACCGGGCGTCACCGAGGACACGATCTCACGCGTCCAGGCGGCCATCGACGCCCTCGGCTTCCGCCGCAACGACAGTGCGCGGCTGCTCCGCAAGGGCCGTACGGCCAGCATCGGGCTGGTCCTGGAGGACCTCGCCGACCCCTTCTACTCCCCGCTCAGCCGTGCCGTCGAGGACCTGGCACGGGCGCACTCGACGCTGCTGTTCACCGGCTCGAGCGCCGAGGACGCCGACCGTGAGCAGGAACTGGTGCTCGCCTTCTGCGCCCGCCGGGTGGACGGGCTGGTCATCGTGCCCGCCAGCGAGGACCACCGCTACCTCGAGCCGGAGATCGCGGCCGGCGTCGCGACCGTCTTCGTCGACCGCCCCGCGGGCGGCATCGACGCGGACGTGGTGCTCAGCGACAACGCCGGGGGCACCCGCGAGGGCGTGGCCCACCTCATCGCCCACGGGCACCGCCGCATCGGGTTCATCGGCGACCTCCCCCGCATCCACACCGCCGCCGAGCGCCTGCGGGGCTACCGGGAGGCGATGGAGGCCGCCGGGCTGCCCGTGCACGAGGGCTGGGTCTCCTGCGGGCCCACGGCCCCGGGCCGGGTCCGCGCCGCCGTGGAGTCCATGCTCAGCGGCCCGGAACCGGTCACCGCCCTGTTCGCCGGCAACAACCGGATCACCGTGACCGCGGTGCGGGTCCTCGCCGACCTGCCCAGCGTGGTCGCCCTCGTCGGCTTCGACGACTTCGAACTCGCGGACCTGCTGCGGCCCGCGATCACCGTCGTCGCCCAGGATCCGGGACTGCTCGGCCGTACCGCGGCCGGACTGCTCTTCCAGCGGCTCGACGGCGTCGCGGGCGCCCCCAAACGGGTCGAGCTCGCCTGCCGGCTCGTCCCGCGCGGCTCGGGCGAGCTCCCACCGGTGCCGTAGCGGCGCGGCAGGAGGTCAGGTCCGGCTCCTCCACGACCAGCCCGGCAGGCGAGGCCGAAGGGCGCCCGCGCGCGGCGCCGCACCGGGTCCGGCTCCGCCGCGCCGACCTCGTCGTCCGCGCAGGTGCCGAGAAAGTGCACGAGTTCCATGACGTTTCCGGCGTGCACGGGAACGAGCGGGTCCGTGCCGGTCACCGGGGCACCGTACGCCCGCGCACCGGCGGAGCCGGGCCGTGCCCATCAGCAGGCGTGCGCCATGGCGGTGAAGGTCAGCGCGCTGAACGACCCCGGCACCGGGTCGTAGGAGACCGTCACCGTCCAGCCACCCTTGCCGAGGGCCACGTACGCGCCGGCACCGCCCTTCCCCCGGCGCACTACCGTCCAGCCGCGCTCGCCCAGGCCGGTGTACTCCCGCGCTCCGTCCTCCTCGGCGGCCGGCCAGGCGAGCATGCACTCCTCGCTCGGCCGGTCGGACTCCTCGTCGGCGGTCGCGACCAGGCCCATCACCGCGTTCTCCGCCCTGCGCACGCCGGCCTCGTCCGCCGCCGCGTCCAGCTCCGCCTCCACCGCGGCACGGCTCAGCGGAACCGAGCCGACCGGCACGGCACTTGCCGGTCCCGCCACCAGTCCGGCGAGCACGGCGACGGCAGCCGCCCTGAGCATCGCGCGCGCATCGAGCCGGAACGGCTCTTCGGCACCCTCGACTACTTCGACGGCGTCCACTTCGCCCCGCGCGCCACCGCGCCCGCGCTGTTCAGCGTGGGCCTGATGGACCCCGTCTGCCCGCCGTCGACGGTGTTCGCGGCGTACAACCGCTACGCGGGACCGAAGGACATCACGGTGTGGCGGTTCGGCGACCACGGCGGCGGCCGCGACTCCCAGAACCACGAGCAGATGCTGTGGCTGCGCGGTCTCGGACTGGCCCCTACGGCGGAACGGAAGGACGGCGAGGACCGCTGACGCCGCTGACACCGCTGACACCGTCAGCGGCCACTCCCCCGGGTGACGCCCTCAGGCGCAGGACGGGCACAGCCCGCGGTAGGTGACCTCGGCCTCGGAGACCGTGAAGCCGAACCGCTCCGCGGCGGGGAGGTCGGCCAGCGGGTCCCCGGTCGGGTGGACGTCGCGTACGGTGCCGCACCGCGAGCACACGAGGTGCTGGTGCGGCCGGTGCGCGTTGGGGTCGTAGCGCTTGGCGCGGCCGTCGGTGGAGACCTCCATGACCTCCCCGAGGGAGACCAGCTCCCCCAGGGTGTTGTAGACGGTGGCCCGGGAGATCTCGGGCAGCAGCCGTGCGGCGCGGGCGTGCACCTCGTCGGCCGTCAGGTGCACGTGGTCGCC
Source organism: Streptomyces sp. NPDC111520 (assembly GCF_055635295.1). Taxonomy (NCBI): domain Bacteria; kingdom Bacillati; phylum Actinomycetota; class Actinomycetes; order Kitasatosporales; family Streptomycetaceae; genus Streptomyces; species Streptomyces sp. NPDC111520. The sequence continues at coordinate 174,185 of NZ_JBVKBW010000018.1, forward strand.
GTCGAGGACCTCCGCGACGACACGCCGCTGGGACGTCATGCGCCAGCCGCGCCCGCGCAGTCGCTCCAGCAGGTCGCTCATGTCTGCTCACCCGTTCAGCTCGGTGGACGTCCGGAATTCACCCCGTGGACGCGTCCGGGTTCTGATTGCCTATGGAATTGACGCTCTTCTTGACTTGGACTGCGTCCATCGTAGGATCGGTTCCGGCGCCAGCCAAGGGACAGGAAGACTCCAGTACGGCAGAAGAGAGAGACGTGACGGGACCACCGCCGAGCAGCAGCGCGGTGACGCCTGGAGGTCACGGGCGCCCGCGTGCCACCGCCGCGGCCGGTCCGGCACCCCTCTCCCCCTGTCGTGCCGCCGGTGAGGCCCCCGTGCGCTCACCGCGGCGGCCCCCGCCCGAACGCGTCCGACGGCCCGCAGTCCTGAGCACCGTGATCCGCCAGGTCCGGAAGGATTCCCATGTCTGAGAACCATGAAGCAATCGTCACAGACCCCAAGACGGAGGGTGTGAACGGTTGCCCCGTCGCGCACGGGCGCGCTCCGCACCCGACCCAGGGCGGCGGGAACCGGCAGTGGTGGCCGGAGCGGCTGAACCTGAAGATCCTCGCCAAGAACCCGGCGGTCGCGAACCCGCTCGGTGCGGACTTCGACTACGCCGAGGCGTTCAAGGCCCTCGACCTCGCGGCCGTGAAGCAGGACGTCCTCGAGGTCCTGACGACCTCCCAGGACTGGTGGCCGGCCGACTTCGGCCACTACGGCCCGTTCATGATCCGCATGGCGTGGCACAGCGCCGGCACCTACCGCATCAGCGACGGCCGCGGCGGCGCGGGCGCCGGTCAGCAGCGCTTCGCCCCGCTCAACAGCTGGCCGGACAACGGCAACCTCGACAAGGCCCGCCGCCTGCTGTGGCCGGTGAAGAAGAAGTACGGCCAGAGCATCTCCTGGGCCGACCTGATGATCCTCACCGGCAACGTCGCGCTGGAGTCGATGGGCTTCGAGACCTTCGGCTTCGCCGGCGGCCGCGAGGACGTCTGGGAGCCGGAGGAGGACGTCTACTGGGGCCCCGAGTCCACCTGGCTCGGCGACCAGCGCTACACCGGCGACCGCCAGCTGGAGAGCCCGCTCGGCGCCGTCCAGATGGGCCTGATCTACGTCAACCCGGAGGGCCCCAACGGCAACCCGGACCCGATCGCCGCCGCGCGCGACATCCGGGAGACCTTCCGCCGGATGGCGATGAACGACGAGGAGACCGTCGCCCTCATCGCCGGCGGCCACACCTTCGGCAAGACCCACGGCGCCGGCCCGGCGGACAACGTCGGCGCCGACCCCGAGGCCGCCTCGATGGAGGAGCAGGGCCTCGGCTGGCGGAGCACCTACGGCACCGGCAAGGGCGCCGACGCGATCACCAGTGGTCTCGAGGTCACCTGGACCAGCACCCCGACCCGCTGGGGCATGGGCTTCTTCGAGAACCTCTTCCGCTACGAGTGGGAGCTGACGACCAGCCCCGCCGGCGCCAACCAGTGGGTGGCGAAGGACGGTGCCGGCGCGGGCACCATCCCGGACGCGCACGACGCCTCCAAGAGCCACGCCCCGACGATGCTGACCACGGACCTCTCGCTCCGGTTCGACCCGGTCTACGAGCAGATCTCGCGGCGCTTCCTGGAGAACCCGGACGAGTTCGCGGACGCCTTCGCCCGCGCCTGGTTCAAGCTGACCCACCGCGACATGGGCCCGGTCGTGCGCTACCTCGGTTCCGAGGTCCCGTCCGAGACCCTGCTGTGGCAGGACCCGCTGCCCGCGCGGACGCACGAGGTGGTCGACGCCGCCGACGCCGCCGCCCTCAAGGAGCAGGTCCTCGCCTCGGGCCTGACCGTCCCGCAGCTGGTGTCCGCCGCCTGGGCGTCGGCCTCGTCCTTCCGCGGAAGCGACAAGCGTGGCGGCGCCAACGGCGCCCGTGTGCGCCTCGAGCCGCAGCGCGGCTGGGAGGCCAACGACCCCGACCAGCTCGCCGTGGTGCTGCGCACCCTGGAGGGCGTCCAGGAGTCCTTCAACGCGGCGCAGTCCGGTGACAAGCGGATCTCGCTGGCCGACCTCATCGTGTTGGCCGGCTCCGCCGCCGTGGAGAAGGCCGCCGCGGACGCCGGTCACCCGGTGGAGGTGCCGTTCACGCCGGGCCGTGTGGACGCCGCGCAGGACCAGACCGACGTGGAGTCCTTCGCCGCGCTCGAGCCGGCCGCCGACGGCTTCCGCAACTACCTGGGCAAGGGCCACCGCCTGCCGGCCGAGTACCTGCTGCTCGACCGCGCGAACCTGCTCACCCTCAGCGCCCCCGAGATGACGGTCCTCGTCGGCGGTCTGCGCGTCCTGGGCGCGAACCACGGGCAGTCCGCGCACGGCGCCTTCACCGCGACCCCCGGCTCGCTGACGAACGACTTCTTCGTCAACCTGCTCGACCTGGGCACGTCCTGGAAGGCGACCTCCGAGGACCAGTCCACCTTCGAGGGCCGTGACAACGTCACGGGCGAGGTCAAGTGGACCGGCACCCGTGCCGACCTCGTCTTCGGCTCCAACTCCGAGCTGCGCGCGCTCGCGGAGGTCTACGCGAGCGACGACGCCAAGGCGAAGTTCGTGACCGACTTCGTCGCGGCGTGGGCGAAGGTCATGGACCTCGACCGGTTCGACCTCGTCTGATCGTCCGCTCCGGCGGGACGTCCGGGCCGGCCCCCGCGGGGGCCGGCCCGGACCTGTTCGAGGGGGGCCTCAGGCCCCGGGGGGCCGGCCGGCGAGGACGTCGAGGTCGGCGCGGGTGAGCCCGGTGGCGGCGGCGACCTCCGCGAAGTCCACCGCGCCGCAGTCGAGTCCGCGCAGCAGGTACCCGCTCAGCGCCCGGGCGGTGGCGGGTTCGTCCATGACGTCGCCGCCCGCCTTGGCGACGTACGCCGTGAGCCGGGCCGCCGCCGCGTCCAGACCCTCGCGGTAGAAGGCGTAGACCGCCGCGTACCGCGTGGGCAGATGGGCGGGGTGCATGTCCCAGCCTTGGTGGTACGCACGGGCCAGGGAACGGCGGACCAGGCCGTAGTGGAGCCGCCAGGCCTCGTGGACGCGGGGGCCCGGGCCGACGGGCAGCACATTGGTGGAGCCGTCGGAGAGACGCACGCCCGTGCCGGCGGCCGCGACCTGCATGACGGCTTTGGCATGGTCCGCGACCGGGTGGTCCATGGACTGGTACGCCGGACTGACCCCGCAGGCGGCGCTGTAGTCGAAGGTGCCGTAGTGCAGGCCGGTGGCCCGGCCCTCGGCGGCGTCGATCAGCCGGGCCACCGTGGCCGTCCCGTCGGGCCCGAGGATGGACTGGGTGGTCTCGATCTGGATCTCGAACCCGAGGCGCCCTTCCGGCAGTCCGTGCGCGCGCTCGAACTCCCCGGCGAGCCGGACGAACGCCGTCACCTGCTGGGGGAAGGTGACCTTGGGCAGGGTGAGCACCAGGCCCCCGGGCAGCCCGCCGGCGTCCATCAGGCCGGTGAGGAACACGTCCAGGGTGCGGATGCCCCGGTCGCGTACGGCGGCCTCCATGCACTTCGTGCGGATGCCGACGTACGGGGGTGCGGTCCCGTCCGCGACGGAATCCGCCACGATCCGGGCGGCGCGCGCGGCCGCCGCGTCCTCCTCGGCGTCGGGCCGGGAACCGTAGCCGTCCTCGAAGTCGATCCGCAGGTCCTCGACCGGCTCGCGCAGCAGCTTGGCCCGTACGCGGTCGTGGACGGGCGCGGCGAGCGCGGGCGGCAGGCCCAGCACGCCGGCGAACCGCTCCGCGTCGGGCGCGTGATCGTCCAGGGCGGCGAGGGCGCGCTCGCCCCAGACGCGCACGGTGTCGGCCGCGAAGGCGTCGGCGGGGACGTAGACGGTGTGCACGGGCTGCCGGGTGCCCGGGTCCCCGGGGTAGCGGCGGGCGAGTTCGGCGTCGACGGCGGCGAGCGAGGCTCCGATGTCCTGGCGCACCGCGTCGCCGAGCGAGGTGCGGACCGTCTCGTTCTGCGCCATCGGGCACCCTCCCGGTCTTCAACAAATCGTTGAAGCGAAGCTAACGCCCTCCCCTTCGCACCGTCAACGACCCCCGGGAAAAGCCCGGAGCCCCGCGGTGCCGTGGTGGCGTCGCGGGGCTCCGGTGGGTGGTGCCGTCCGGTGCGGGGGTCAGCCCTTGCGGGCGGTGACCTCCTCGGT
>NZ_JBVKBW010000019.1:0-150582 GCF_055635295.1 Streptomyces sp. NPDC111520
TCCTCCACACCTACAACCACCACCGCTGCCACACCGCACTCGGAGGCAAGCCCCCGATCAGCCGCGTCAACAACGCTGCGGGTCAATACACCTAGCCCGCGCGCCCTTCCGGCCGTTCGGCCTCGGGCGGGGGTGCGGACGGCGGTGCGTGCCGCCTCCGTGGCACGGAGCGCGGGCCGGACCCGGGGGCACACTTCCCGTCCGTCCCCGGGGTCGCGGCGGTCCGCGTACGGGGTATGACGACCACGCGGGCGCTCGCGGCCCGTCCGCGACCGGCGTTCGCGCCCGCGCGCCCGGCTCCCGCGGGGCCGCGGGGCTTCCTCCTGCGCGCACGAGGCCGGTGCGGGCCCGTCGTGAGCCGTGCACGCCGCGGTTCGGCGCGCGGGCCGGAGCCGCAGGCCCGGTGGCCCGACCCGCCGCGCTCGCGTGTCCGGCTGTTGTGGGCCCGAGCGCAGGCCGTGCGGCCCGCCCGGGCGCGCCCGGACACGCGCGGCCCCGCGCTCAGGCGGCGAGGTCCGCCAGGGCCTCCGCGAGCCATTCGCGCTCGGCGCGACCCGTCGCGCGGGCGATGCGGAGCATGCCCTGGCGGAAGGGGTCGGCGGTCTCCTCGGCGCGCACGGGTCTGCCGCGGTCGTAGAAGAAGCTGGCCGGGGTCTCCAGGAACTCCAGGCGGCGCCGCAGCACCGCGGCCTGGGCCGCGGCGTCGGGGAGGTGCCTCAGGAAGGCCAGTACGGCGAAGAAGCGGGTGGCGTCGGTGATCTCGATCGGCTTGGGGTCGCGGAGCCGGGCGAGCAGCCGTGTGCGCCCCACGTCGGTCAGCGAGAGCACGCGGCGGGGCGCGGCGCCGACGCCGGGCTCGGTGTGCTGGCTGACCAGACCGGCCGCGGTGAGGCGGCTGATGGCCGGGTAGAGGGCGCCGTCGCTGACCGGCCGGACGTGGCCGTTGAGTGCGGCGATGCGCTCCTTGAGCTCGTAGCCGTGCAGGGATTCCTCGTACAGGAAGCCCAGGATCGTGAGCTCCAGCACCGTTCGCCACCTTTCCCGGTCATGCGGTCTGACTTGTCCGTCCGGGCCCATGATGATACCTCTAAGCGCGGTACCTCGAAACGAGGTACGACCTTGGGGAGGGGACCCATGACGCACCGCACCCGGCTGGCCGCGCTGGCCGGCCCGGTCTACCTGGAACTGCTCGCCAGCGTCGTCGCCGGGATCATCGACGTGCTGTGGGTGGCCCGGCTCGGCGGCGGGGGAGCGGCCGTCGCGGCCGTGGCGGTGGCCACGAACACCGAGAACGTGCTGCTCGGGATCGTGCTGACGGCCGCGCAGGGGACGACGGTGCTGGTCTCCCGGGCCGCCGGGGCGCGGGACCCGGCGGCCGTCCGGGCGGCGGTGCGCGGCGGCTGGGCGCTGTGCGCGCTGCTGATCCCGCCCGTGGCCGTCGGCGGATTCCTGTGCCGGGAGCCGCTGGCGGCCCTGCTGCTCGGCGGGCACGGCGACCCGGCGTCGGTCCGCCTGGCGGCGGCGTACTTCGCGGTCTCGCTCCCGGGCACGGCGGTGTTCTACGCCCAGAACACCCTGGACGGCGTCTTCAAGGGCGCCGGCGACACCCGCACCCCGATGCGGCTCGCCCTGCTGGCGAACGGGCTGATCCTCGTCCTCGACCCGTTCCTGATCCACGCCCTCGGGGTGCGGGGCGCGGCCGTGGCGACCGTCGCGGGCCGGAGCGTGGCCCTGGCCGCCGGGCTGGCGCTGCTGCGCCGCGACCCCCTGCTGCGGCGGGCCGCGACCGTACCGCCCGCCGAGCCCGTGGCGGCCGCGCTGCGCCGTACCGCCGCGACGGGGGCACCGATGGCGGCGGACTTCCTCGTGCGGATGGCCGGCACGCTGACCCTGGTGGCGATCGTGGCCCGGCTGGGCGTCGCCCAGGTGGCGGCGTACGGGATCGCGACGAAGGCGGTGTACGTCGCGACGATGGGCTTCTACGCCGTGCGCCAGGCCGCCTCCATCCACACGGCGTACCACCTCGGCGCGGGACGCGACGAACGGCGCGCGATCGGCCGCCAGGCACTGCTGCTCGGGGCCGGTCTCGGACTCGCCGCCGCGGCCTTGCTGCTGCCCGCCGCGCCCTGGGTCATGGCCGCCTTCGGCGCCGAACCCGAGGTGGCCGCGGCCGGGACGGTGTTCCTGCGCACCCTGGGCCCGTACCTGGTGCTGCTGGCCTGCTTCATCGCCCTGGGCGGCGTCTTCCAGGGCGGCGGCGGGGCCGCGCTGCTCGTCCGGGTGACCCTGGCCGGCACCGCGGTGCAGCTGCCGCTGGCCTACCTGCTGGCCGGCCCGGCCGGGCTGGGGCTGACGGGCGTCGGCGTTGCGCTGGCCGTCGCCGCCGGGCTGCAGTGCCTGGCCGTGACGGCGGCCTTCACCAGGTCAGCAGCTTCTCGGCGTCCTGGCCGGGCTCCGGCAGACGCGTCCCGGGCGCCGTGCGCGGCCTCTCCGGCAGACGCGCCGAGTCCACCCACAGCCGGCGGCAGGCGATGACCGAGGCGGCGACCAGCAGCCCGTTGCGGAGCAGCAGCAGCGTGATGCCGAGGTCGGTGCTGCCGACGACGTCGCCGAAGCGCACCGGGAACTCGTACAGGGTGAACACCGTCGCCACCAGCACCAGGGCCGCGGGCACCGCCATCACGCTGGCCCGCAGCGTGAGGCAGACGGCCGCCAGCCCGATCAGCCAGATCATGTACTGGGGGCTGATCACCCGGCTGGTCGTGGTGAAGAGCAGCACCGCGGTGAACGCCGCGTCGAAGGGCGTGTGCGCGTCGAACGTACGCGCCCGCAGCCGCCACAGCAGCAGCCAGGCGAAGGCGGTCACGGTCAGCCCCAGCGCGATGTCGCTCACCAGGCCCACGTGGGGCCCGAGGAACTCCATGGAGCCGTAGTTGAGCAGCACCTGCCCCTGCCAGCCGTGGTGCCGGGCGATGTGGAAGACGAGGGAGCCCAGGGACTCCACCTCGGTGCCCCGCTCGCCCTGGAAGCGCAGGAAGGCGAAGGCCCCGGGCGTCCACAGCCAGAAGCCCAGGGCGAGGACGCCCGCCCCGGCCACCGCGGCCGCCCAGATCCGGCGGTCGCGGACCCCGGCCAGCAGCAGCACCGGCCAGACCTTGAGCATCGCGCCGAACGCGATCAGCGCGCCCGCGACCCGGGGCCGGCGCACCGTCGCCAGCAGCGCGGCCACGGCGACGGCGGTGACCATGACGTCGTAGCGCGCGTACGCGGTGGGCCCCAGCAGCGGCACGCCCAGCACCCACACGTACGCCCCGGCCACCCGCCGCCCCTCGCCGCGCGAACCGCGCAGCAGCAGCGCGAAGGCGACCAGGTCGGCGGCGCAGGCGAGCCAGAAGAAGGCGGTCGCGTAGTCGAGGAAGGGCAGCACCGCGGGGGAGAGCACCGCGAGCGCGGCGGCCGGCGGGTACTGCCAGGTGACGTCGTGCTGGGGGAAGGACCCGGTCCGCAGGACCTCGTACCAGCCGTGGTAGATCACCGAGACGTCGGTCGTCACGTCCAGCGGGGACAGGCTCAGCACCTTGAAGACGTAGAGCAGCAGGAAGACCCTGGTGGCCACCCAGGCGAGGACCGGCCCGACCGGGAGCCGCTTGCCGCTGTCGCCTGCCATGTCCACCTCGTCGAATCGGTTCTGCTGTGATGATGCACGATGCCGGTCGCACCCGTGGACAGGCGTGTGGAGCTTAGACGCGCGGGGGACCGCGATCGGTTGCCGCGGACCCCACCGGATACCCTCGGCGACGTATGGACAAGACCCTGATCGTCACCAACGACTTCCCGCCACGCCCCGGTGGCATCCAGGCGTTCGTGCACAGCATGGCGCTGCGCCTCGATCCCGGCCGGGTGGTGGTGTACGCGTCGACCTGGCGGGACGGCTCCGAGGTCGCCGCGTTCGACGCCGAGCAGCCCTTCCCGGTCGTACGTGATCGTACGACGATGTTGCTGCCGACCCCGAGGGTGACCCGGCGGGCCGCCGGGCTCCTTCGCGAGCACGGGTGCACGTCGGTGTGGTTCGGGGCGGCGGCCCCGCTCGGGCTGATGGCGCCCGCGCTGCGCAAGGCGGGGGCGCGGCGGCTGGTGGCGACCACCCACGGGCACGAGGCGGGGTGGGCGCAGTTGCCGGCCAGCCGCACGCTGCTGCGGCGGATCGGCGAGGGCACCGACACCATCACCTACCTGGGCGAGTACACCCGGTCGCGGATCGCCCGGGCGCTGACACCCGAGGCCGCCGGGCGCATGGTGCAGCTGCCGCCGGGCGTGGACGAGAAGACCTTCCACCCGGCGTCCGGCGGCGCGGCCGTACGGGCCCGGCTGGGGCTCACCGACCGGCCGGTCGTCGTCTGCGTCTCCCGCCTGGTGCCGCGCAAGGGCCAGGACACCCTGATCGAGGCGATGCCGCTGATCCTGGCCGCGCAGCCGGACGCCGTCCTGCTGGTCGTGGGCGGCGGCCCGTACGCGGACGACCTGAAGCGGCTCGCCGGGCGGACCGGGGTGGCGGATTCGGTGCGTTTCACCGGAGCCGTGCCGTGGGCGGAGCTGCCCGCGCACTTCGGCGCCGGCGACGTCTTCGCCATGCCGTGCCGCACGCGCCGCGGCGGGCTGGACGTCGAGGGGCTCGGCATCGTCTACCTGGAGGCCTCGGCCACCGGGCTGCCGGTCGTCGCGGGCGACTCCGGCGGGGCGCCGGACGCGGTGCTGGACGGCGAGACCGGCTGGGTGGTGCGCGGCGGGGAGCCGGCGGAGGCCGCCGAGCGGATCCTGGCGCTGCTGGGCGACGCGGAGCTGCGGCGCCGGATGGGCGAGCGCGGGCGCAAGTGGGTCGAGGACGCCTGGCGGTGGGATCTGCTCGCCGACCGGCTCAAGGCCCTCTTGTAGAGGACCGCGAGCCGTAGAAGACCATGAGCGCGCGGTATGGGCGGAACCAGCTGTTCCGCCCATGATGCGCCCATGACAGCAAACCTGACGCGCCGTCAGATGCTGGGCATGGCAGCCCTGCAGACGGCATCCGTGATGGGACTCACCCGCATCGGGCTCTCCTCGGCCGCCGCGGCGGACCGGGAACCGGCCGGACACGTACCGGCCGTCGTCGTCGGCTCCGGCTACGGAGGCGCGGTCGCGGCGTTACGCCTGGCCGAGGCGGGCGTGGACACCTTCGTACTGGAGATGGGGCGGGCGTGGGACACGCCGTCCCCCACCGACGGCAAGGTCTTCTGCGACACCGCTTCGCCGGACCGGCGCTCCATGTGGTTCCGCACCCGCACCGCGGCCCCCCTCGCCACCTTCCTCTGGCTCGACGTGGTCAACAAGGACATCACCCCGTACCCCGGCGTCCTGGACCGCGTCGACCACCCCGGCATGTCCGTCTACGTCGGCCGCGGGGTCGGCGGCGGTTCCCTCGTCAACGGCGGCATGGCCGTCACGCCGGACCGCGGCTACTTCCGCGAGGTGTTCCCGCAGGTCGACGCCGACGCCATGTACGGCACCTGGTTCCCGCTGGCCAACCGCATGCTCGGCGTCAACACCGTCGCGCCCGACTGGTTCGAGGGCACCGAGTGGTACCGGTTCACCCGCGTCGCGCGCGCCCAGGCCGCCAGGGCCGGGCTCGCCACCACCTTCGTGCCCAACGTCTACGACTTCGCGTACATGCGGCGCGAGGCCGCGGGCACCGCCACGAAGTCCGCCCTGGCCCAGGAGGTCATCTACGGCAACAACTTCGGCAAGCGCAGCCTCGACCGGACGTACCTGGCCGCCGCCCTCGGCACCGGCAGGGTCACCATCGAGACGCTCAGCCGCGTCAGGGCGATCCGCCGCGACCCCGACGGCGGTTACGTGCTCACGGTCGAGCAGAGCGACCTCACCGGCGCCGTCGTCGCCACCTGCGAGATCGGCTGCGGGGCCCTCTTCCTCGCGGCCGGCAGCCTCGGCACCACCGAACTGCTGCTGCGCGCCCGGGACACGGGCGCCCTGCCCGACCTCAGCCCCGCCGTCGGCAAGGGCTGGGCGGGCAACGGCAACATCATGCTCGGCCGCGCCAACCACGTGTGGAACCCCACCGGCGCCCACCAGTCGACCATCCCCGTGATGGGCATCGACGACCGGAACAACGCCGCCAACCCGGTGTTCGCCGAGATCGCCCCGCTCCCCATCGGCCTGGAGACGTGGATCAGCCTCTACCTCGCGATCACCAGGAACCCCGAGCGCGGCAGCTTCGTCTACGACCCGGCCACCGACGCCGCCGTGCTCGACTGGACGCGCTCCCAGAACCAGCCCTCGGTCGCCGCCGCGAAGAACCTCTTCGATCGCGTCAACCGGGCCAACGCCACCATCTACCGGTACGACCTGTTCGGCGGCAACCGCGTCTTCGCCGACGACTTCTGCTACCACCCGCTCGGCGGCTGCGTCCTCGGCAGCGCCACCGACGCCTACGGCCGCGCGAACGGCTACGACCGCCTGTACGTCGTCGACGGCTCGCTCGTCCCCGGCTCCATCGGGGTCAACCCGTTCGTCACCATCACCGCCCTGGCCGAACGCACCATGGCCCGGGTCCTGGCCCAGGACGGCATCACCTAGGGCCCGGGAACGCCGGTGGCCGCCGTACGCGCGAGGCGTACGACGGCCACCGTCAGCAGCAGCGGGGTCGCCGGCGGGGGCTCACCCGCCGTAGATCGCGGCGATCTCGTCCGCGAAGTCGCGCAGCACCACGTTGCGCTTGAGCTTCAGCGAGGGCGTCACGTGGCCGGACTCCTCCGTGAACTGCGCGGCCAGGACGCGGAACTTCTTCACCGCCTCCGCCTTGGACACCGCGGCGTTGCCGTCGTCGATCGCCGACTGCACCTCGGCCAGCAGCTCCGGGTCCTCGCGCAACTCCTCGACGCCGCGGCCGGACTTGCCGTGCTGCTCGGCCCAGCGGGGCAGGAACTCCTCGTCCAGGGTTACGAGCGCGCCGATGAAGGGCTTGCCGTCGCCGACCACCATGCACTCGGCGACCAGCGCGTGGGCGCGGATCCGGTCCTCGATCACCGCCGGGGCGACGTTCTTGCCGCCCGCGGTGACGATGATCTCCTTCTTGCGGCCGGTGATGGAGATGTAGCCGTCCTCGTCGAGCGTCCCGATGTCGCCGGTGTGGAACCAGCCGTCGGTGACGGCCTCGGCGGTGGCCGCCTCGTTGTTCCAGTAGCCGGAGAACAGGTGCTCGCCGTGGAGCAGGACCTCGCCGTCGTCGGCGATGCGGACCGTGGAGCCCGGCAGCGGCTGGCCGACCGTGCCGATCTTGGTGCGGTCCCAGGGGTTGAAGGCGGTGGCCGCGCAGGACTCGGTCAGGCCGTAGCCCTCCAGCACCGTGAAGCCGATGCCGCGGTAGAAGTGGCCCAGCCGCTCGCCCAGCGGCGCCCCGCCGGAGATCGAGTACTCGGCGCGGCCGCCGAGCACGGCGCGCAGCTTGCTGTAGACCAGCCGGTCGAAGACCTTGTGCTGGAACTTCAGGCCCAGCGAGGGACCGCTCGCCGAGTCCACCGCGCGGCTGTACGCGATCGCCACGTCGGTGGCCCTGTCGAAGATCTTCCCCTTGCCGCCGGCCTGCGCCTGGGCGCGGGCGGCGTTGTAGACCTTCTCGAAGACCCGCGGCACGCCCAGCAGCAGCGTCGGCCGGAAGGCGGCCAGTTCGCCGGTGAGGTTCTTGACGTCGCCGACGTGCCCGAGCTTGATCGGCGCCATGACGGCGGCGACCTCGACCAGCCGGCCGAAGACGTGCGCGAGCGGCAGGAAGAGCAGGATCGAGGAGTCACCGGTGCGGAAGAGCGGCTTCAGGCGCTCCACGACGTTGCCGCACTCGGCGAAGAACGCGCGGTGCGTGAGCACACAGCCCTTGGGGCGCCCGGTGGTGCCCGAGGTGTAGACGATGGTGGCCGGGGAGTCCGCCTTGGCCCAGGCGCCGCGCTCGTCCGCCGTCGCGTCCGCGACGTCCGTGCCCGCCGCGCCGAGGGTCTCGACCGCGCCCGCCTCGATCCGCCACACGTGCTTCAGCTGCGGCAGCCGGTCGCGCACCGACTCCACGGCCTTCTCGTGGCCCTCGGTCTCCACGACGGCCGCGACGGCGCCGGAGTCACCGAGGATCCACTCGATCTGCTCGGCGGAGGAGGTCTCGTATACCGGGACGGTGACCGCGCCCGCGCTCCAGACGGCGAAGTCGAAGAGCGTCCACTCGTACCGGGTGCGGGAGATCAGGGCCACCCGGTCGCCGGGCTGGACGCCCGAGGCGATCAGGCCCTTGGCGGCGGCACGGACCTCGGCGAGGAAGGCGGTGGCGGTGACGTCCGCCCAGTCGCCCGCCGCGGTCTTCCGGGCGATGACGGCGACCTCGGGGTGCTGAGCGGCGTTGCGGCGGATGAGATCCGTCAGGTTCCCGTCGGCCGGGACCTCGTAGAGAGCCGGAAGGCTGAACTCGCGCAAACTGCTGCTCCTCATCGGCGCCGGCGGCGGTGCTGGCTGCGTCCACTGCATGGTTGAGCGTGGAACGGACGGCCTGGACGTTACCCACCGGTAAAGCTTCTGCGGTAGGGGGTGCCGTGTAGATGTTTTGTGTGTCACATCGTCGTCACACGCCGGATTCCCACCGCGGCACAGTGCGGATCCACTGGTCGGAAGCCTAGTCGAGCCCCCCTGTGACCCGCAGGTAACCGAGGCCCCGGTGCGCCCTCCCCACGCCCGCCCGGGGCGTCCTAGAGTGATCGTCATGCGGGTCCATGTCGTCAGTGACGTCCACGGTGCCTCCGAGGCCCTCGCCAAGGCCGGCGACGGCGCCGACGCGCTGATCTGCCTGGGCGACCTGATCCTCTTCCTCGACTACGCCGACCACTCCCGCGGCATCTTCCCCGACCTCTTCGGCGCCGAGAACGCCTCCCGGATGGTCGGGCTGCGCACCGCGCTGCGCTGGGACGAGGCCCGCGCCCTCGACCGCGAACTGTGGGCCGGGCTCGGCACCGACCGGCGCACCGCCATCGAGTCCGCCGTACGCCGGCAGTACGCCGAACTGTTCGCCGCCTTCCCCACCCCCACGTACGCCACCTACGGCAACGTCGACATCCCCGCGCTCTGGCCGGAGTACGCCGGGCCCGGCACCACGGTGCTCGACGGCACCACCACCGAGATCGGCGGCCTGGTCTTCGGCTTCGTCGGCGGCGGGCTGCGCACCCCCTACCGCACCCCGTACGAGATCGACGACGAGACGTACGCCGCCAAGGTGGAGGCCCTCGGCGAGGTCGACGTGCTGTGCTCGCACATCCCGCCCGCCGTCCCCGAGCTCTGCTACGACACCGTCGCCCGCCGCCTCGAACGCGGCAGCGAGGCGCTGCTCGACGCGATCCGCCGGACGCGGCCGAAGTACGCGCTCTTCGGCCACGTCCACCAGCCGCTCGTGCGGCGGATGCGCCTGGGGACGACCGAATGCGTCAACGTCGGCCACTTCAACTCCACCCGAACGCCGTGGGCGCTGCGGTGGTGAGCGCCCCGGCGGTCTCCGGGCGCGCGACCAAGCGGTAGCCTTCACCAGCAGACATACGACAGCAGTACGACGCGACGTCCCGGAGGGGCCACGGCGATGGCGGAACACACCAGGTCGAGCATCACGATCGACGCGGCCCCGGCCGATGTCATGGGCGTCATCGCGGACTTCGCCCGGTACCCGGAGTGGACCGGCGAGGTGAAGGAGGCCGAGATCCTCTCCGCCGGCGGCGACGGCCGTGCCGAGCAGGTCAGGCTCCTCCTGGACGCGGGCGCGATCAAGGACGACCACACCCTCGCCTACACCTGGGCCGGCGACAGCGAGGTCCGCTGGACCCTGGTCAAGTCCCAGATGCTGCGCACCCTCGACGGTGCCTACGTCCTGGTCCCGCTGGAGGACGGCAAGCGCACCGAGGTCACCTACCAGCTGACCGTCGACGTCAAGATCCCCATGCTCGGCATGATCAAGCGCAAGGCCGAGAAGGTCATCATCGACCGCGCCCTCGCCGGCCTGAAGAAGCGCGTCGAGTCCCAGGGCTGACGGGGCTGACGTGCGGACGCTGCTGGTCACCGGCATGGGCGGCGCCGGGCGCACGACGGTCGCCGCCGCCACGGCCGTGGCCGCGAGCTCGCCCGGGCGGCGCGTGCTGCTGCTCTCCGCCGACCGCGACGCCTCCCTGGACAGGGTGCTGGGCCCGGCGCCCGCGCCGGCCCGGGACGGCGGTGCGCGGCCGGACGGTGCGGCCTCCCCGTCCATCGCCCCGGTCCCGTCCGTACCGGGCCTGTGGGCCGCCCGCGTCGACGCGGCCGCCGCCTTCCGGGCCGACGCCGGCGCCGTACAGCAACGCCTGGGCTCCCTGCTCGACCTGCTCGGCGCGGCCCCGCTGGACCCCGAGGAACTCACCGAACTCCCCGGCGCCGACGCCTTCGCGCTGCTGCGCGCCCTGCGGGACACCGCCGGCGGCTGGGACCTCGTGGTCGTCGACCTGCCGCCGGTCCACGACGCCCTCGCCGCGCTCGCGCTGCCCGAGCAACTGCGCCGCTACATCGCCCGGCTGATCCCCCGGGAACGGCAGGCCGCCCGCGCCCTGCGCCCCGTCCTCGCCCAGCTCGCCGGCGTGCCCGCGCCCGGTGCCTGGGCCTACGAGGCCGCCGCCCGAGCCGACCGGGAACTGGCCACCGCCCAGGCCGTGATCGAGGACGCCGCCACGACCGTCCGGCTGGTCGTGGCCCCCGGCACGTACGCCGCCGACGCCGTGCGCCGGGCCCGCGCCGGACTGGCCCTGTACGGTCACCGCCTCGAGGCCGTGGTCGCCAACCGGCTGCTGCCCGACGGTTCCCCCGACCCCTGGCTGGCCGAACTGGCGGGCCACCGCCGCAAGGAAGTGCGGGCCCTGCGCGCGGAACTCGCCGGCACCCCCACCGCGCTGCACGAACTGCCCCACCTCGGACGCGAACCCCGCGGCCCCGAGGACCTCGCCCGGCTCGCCGCCGAGCCGCCCGCCGACGCGCCCGAGGGGCCCGCCGCGCCGCCGTGGACCACCGAGGACCGGCTCGCCTCCGAGGGCCACTTCCTCTGGCGGCTGCCGCTGCCCGGCGCGACACGCGACACCGTCGACCTGGTACGGCGCGGCGACGAACTCGTCGTCGACGCCGAGGGATACCGCCGCATCCTCCCGCTGCCCTCCGCGCTGCGCCGCTGCAGCGTGGCCGGTGCGGCGCTCCGCGACGGCGCGCTGCAGGTCCGGTTCGCACCGGATCCCGGTCTTTGGCCCCGCTGAGCGCTGAAAGCGCCGCCTCCGTTCGGGTAACGTCGTGGGTACGAAGCCGGAGCCTTACGGAGCCACCATGAGCGAATCCACGGACCGCGCGGGCCGCCCCGAGACCGATTCCGACGCCTGGGCCAAGGCGAGCGCGGAAGACATCGCCGCCGAGAACGCCCGGCGGCGGCAGCAGAGCGGCCAGACCCCCGGCAGCGCCGGCGAGGAGCTGCGGCGTCTCGCGGAAGCCGTCACCGACCGGTTGTCCATGCTCCGCGGCCCCGCCGCGGAGATGGCCGCCCAGGGACTGATCTCCCAGGTCAAACAGGCCGTCGAACCCATCGTCGAGCGCAACCCGGAGGTCTTCGACCACCTCGCCGCCGCGGGCGCCGAACTCCTGGCCGCCTACCGTGCCGCGGTGAGCGGGCAGGAACGCCGCTGGACCTCCGGCGGGGACACCCCGCCGAGCGAACGCATCGACCTCGACTGAACGGCGCGACACGGACCCGGCACGGAACATCGGGCCCGAACAGGGCGCAGGTCGCCCTCCGGTACGGTTGGACGCAGCGGGGCTCGACCGAATACTGAGGGATACATGGGACTCACCATCGGCGTCGACATCGGCGGCACGAAGATCGCGGCCGGCGTGGTCGACGAGGAAGGCGCGATTCTCGAGATCGTCAAGGTGCCGACCCCGCAGACCTCCGAGGGCGTCGTCGACGCCATCGCGACAGCGGTGCACGACGTCAGCGCCAACCACACGGTCGAGGCCGTCGGCATCGGTGCCGCCGGCTACGTCGACGACAAGCGCGCCACCGTGCTCTTCGCGCCCAACATCCGGTGGCGCCACGAGCCGCTGAAGGACAAGGTCGAGCAACGCGTCGGCCTGCCCGTCGTCGTCGAGAACGACGCCAACGCCGCTGCCTGGGGCGAGTACCGCTTCGGCGCGGGCCAGGGCCACGACGACGTCATCTGCATCACCCTGGGCACCGGGCTCGGCGGCGGCATCATCATCGGCAACAAGCTGCGCCGCGGCCGCTTCGGCGTGGCCGGCGAGTTCGGCCACATCCGCATGGTGCCGGACGGTCTGCTGTGCGGCTGCGGCAGCCAGGGCTGCTGGGAGCAGTACGCCTCCGGCCGGGCGCTGGTGCGCTACGCCAAGCAGCGGGCCGTCGCCCAGCCGGAGAACGCCGCGCTGCTGCTGTCGCTCGGCGACGGGACGCCCGAGGGCATCCAGGGCCAGCACATCAGCCGGGCCGCGCGCGACGGGGACAAGGTCGCCGTCGACTCCTTCCGTGAGCTGGCCCGCTGGGCCGGTGCCGGTCTGGCCGACCTGGCCTCGCTCTTCGACCCCTCCGCCTTCATCGTCGGCGGCGGCGTCTCGGACGAGGGCGAACTGGTCCTGGAGCCCATCCGGAAGTCCTTCCGCCGCTGGCTGGTGGGCGGTCAGTACCGGCCGCACGCCCAGGTCCTCGCCGCGCAGCTCGGCGGCAAGGCCGGCCTCGTCGGCGCGGCCGACCTCGCCCGCCAGGGCTAGCCCCGGCGGTCACCGCACGGCATCCGGTGCCCCCGTCGCTCCCACCCGGGAGCGACGGGGGCACCCGCCTTTCCGGGCGACGCGGGGTGCGCCGCCGCGCGTGCCCGGCCCGGGCCGCGCCGTGCTCCGCGGCGGCCTCGCTCTGCGGCGGTCTCCGCCGAACTCCTCCTGCGCCGAGGCCGAGGTGGCGATCCCGCGGACCTCCGACGGAGCCGTCGAGGCCGTCGTGACAGCGGCGCACGACGTCAGCGCCCACCACACGCACGCCGGTTCCCGTCGCCGGGACCGGGCGCCCGCGCAGGCCCTGCCCGTCCGGCCGTCCCGCCGTCGCGGGCGACCGGGGCGCCGCTACAGTGAGCCCGTGAGCGAGGGCCCGCTGCCGGAGTTGCCGGCGTCCCGTACGGAGCCGGACGGCTCCGCCGTCGTCCGCGTGCTGAGCTACAACATCCGCTCGATGCGGGACGACCCCGCCGCGCTCGCCCGGGTGATCCGCGCCTGCGACCCCGACCTGGCACTGATCCAGGAGGCCCCGCGCTTCTTCCGCTGGCGCAAGGCCGTCGCCCGCCTCGCCCGCGCCTCGGGCCTGGTCCCCGTCACCGGCGGGGCCACCGCCACCGGCCCCCTCGTGCTGTCCTCGCTGCGGGTGCACGTGGAACGCGCCGAGGACGTGCTGCTGCCCCGCACCCCCGGCCTGCACCGGCGCGGCTTCGCCACCGCCGTCGTGCGCGTCGGGGGCGCCCGGCTGTCCGTCGTCAGCTGCCACCTCTCGCTCCAGGCCCGCGAACGCTACGACCAGGGCGGCATGCTGCTGGACCGGCTCGCCGCGATGGGCGAGCCCCACGCGGTCGTCGGCGGCGACCTCAACGACCGCCCCCACGGCCGGACCTTCCGCCGGCTCGCCGACGACCTGCAGGACGCCTGGGCGGTCCGGCCCTGGGGCGGCGAGTACACCTCCACGCCCGAGGACCCGCACCAGCGGATCGACGCGATCCTCACGACCCCGGGCATCGAGGTCCTCGGCTGCGGCGTCCCGCACGGCCTGCCCGGCGTCACCCCGCACGACCTGAGGACGGCCACGGACCACTTCCCGGTCCTGGCCGCCCTCAGGGTGCCGGCGTCCGCCTGACGGCGGTCAGGGGCGCTGCTTCGCCCGGTCGGTGATCGCCCAGCGGTCGAGCGAGGAGAACTGGGCGAAGGTCCGGCTTCCGGAGGTGCGGTCGTCCTTGAAACCGAGGAACTCGTACGTCTCGGCGTCGAAGACGAAGTTGCTGCCGAAGCCGCCTCGGGCCCCCGCCGGATCGTCGAAGACGATCGCCACGCCCGGCCTGCCCTTGGCGTCCTTCTGACCCGGGACGGCCTTGACCCCCGGGATCCGCGACAGTGCCTCGAACGCCGCCGGCCGCAGGCCGACCGGCATGACCGGCACGAGCTTCAGCAGGCCCGCGAGGCCGAACTCGATGTGCGACCACTCCTCCGGGGTCAGCCGGTCCATCGGGCTCCTGCGGTGCCCCAACCGACTCTGCACCGCCATGATCAGCTTCTCGGGATCGGTCGGCAGCTTCTTGAGCACCGTCCAGTCCTGGGGCGGCCAGGTGGACACCGATTCGACGTGCGGGTCGTCCAGGACGGCGGCGTCCTCGTCCGGGTCGCTCCACCAGCCCTTGCCGAGTTCCATGATCCACGAAGGCCGGGAGCCGTCGACGGACCGCCAGTTCTCGTCGACGTACGTCCTGACCCGGCCGGTGCCCTGCTCGGTCTCCTCGATGGTCTCCCTGGTGTAGATGAACTGGTCGTCGCGGGGCGCCACGACCCGCCCCTTCTCTTTCCGCCGCTCGCGCGCGGCCGCGCCGTTGAGGACGGTCGCCGCGCTGACGGCACGCATCCGCGGCGCATCCTTGCGCCCCGGCCCCGCCTCGCGGACCGCGACCAGCGTCACCGTGCCCGCCGCCGCTGCGGCCGCGCCCGTCACCGCCAGCCGCAGCAGCGGGCGGCGGCCCAGTACGGGGGCGGCGGCGTACGACCGCGGCGCGGGGTGGACGGCGTCGAGGAGACGGGCGCGGGCACGGCGCCGAGCCTCGTCGCCGAGCGGGGCGGCGTCGGCGTCCCAGGCCCGTAGGGCGGCCATCTCGTACGCCCCGCCGGGCTCGTGCAGCTCGTTCATGACCGGGATTCCTCTCGGAAGGCTGTCGGATCGGAACCGCCCAACGCCTCGCGCACCTTGCTGCGAGCCCGGCTGAGCCGTGACCTGACCGTCCCCACGGGTACCCCGAGGGCCTGCGCCGTCTCCTCGTAGCTGAGGTCGGCCCAGGCCACCAGCAGCAGGACGTCCCGGTTGCGGGCCGGCAGCCCGGCCAGCGCGCCGGCCAGCTCATGGCGTACGCCCTGGGCGCTGACCCGCGCGGTCACCCGTTCCGCGAGCGCCTCGTCCCGGCCGCCCCCGTCGTCCGCGGGCGGCAGCTTGGCCAGCGCCCGGAAACGCCGCGCCTCGGCGCGGCGGTGCCGGCCGACGAGGTTGGTCGCGATGCCGAACAGCCACGGACGCGCGTCGTACCGTTCCGTGTCGTAGCGGAACCGCTGCTGGAAGGCGATGACGAAGGTGTCCGCCATCAGGTCGTCCGCTACCTCCGTGCCGAGCCGGCGCGCCGCGTAGCGGTGCACCGACCCGGCATGGCGGTCGAACAGTACGGCGAAGGTCTCGGGCTCGTCCCAGGACCGTTCGATCACCGAGGCGTCACTGTCCTGCCCCACCCTGACGCCTGGCTCCACGGTCACCGGGGCTCCTCTCGTCCATACGACACTCCGAAGACTTGGGCTTTCACCCGTACTTCGCCGTATCGCGGATCCGGGTTCCACAACCCGGTGAGCCCTCCGTCAGACGACGGCGCCGCCTCCCGGCAGGTCGTCGTCCTCGTCGCCGCCCGGGCGCATGCGCGTCACCAGGGTGGCGAAGCCGCCGAGGAAGCCGCCGACGCCGACGGTGAGCGCCCACCACGGCATCGGCTCCTGGAAGAGGACGAAGCCGAAGATCAGCAGCGGCCCGCCGACCGCGGCCAGCCACGCGAACTTCGTCGTCACGTCCGCCTCGGGGAGCGGCGGGGGCTCCGGCGGCTCGTAGTGGCCCTCGTCCGGTTCCTCGTCGAGTTCGTAGTCACGGGGGCCGGACAGCACGGGGTGCAGGACGATCCGCGTCGCCTCCGGCTTCGGGGGCAGCGCGGACGGGTCCGTCGCGCCCTCGCTCGCGTCCCGCTCGCCGTCGCCGTCCCGCTCGGTCGCCGGGACGTCCTCGGCCGCGGGCCAGGAACCCGTCCCGGGCTCGGGGTCCTTGCCGTACGCCGCGACGAGTTCGGCCCACGCCGACTCCTCGTCCAGCGGCGCCCGCTCCGACTCCCCTTCCAGCGGCGCGCGCTCCGGCTCCTCGCCCTCCGGCACGTGCCGACGCTCCTCCTCGGGCTCAGCCACTGGCCGCGTCCTCCTTCTGCGCCTGCTCTCCCGCCCCCGAGAGCCGCTCCACGAAGGCGTACGACTGCTCGAAGACCGTCTCCGCGTCGTGGTCCAGCGTCGCGACGTGGTAACTGCGCTCCAGGACCGTCTCCGTGACGTCCGTCGACGACACCCGGCCCAGTACGACCGCCGAGTTCGACGGGTGGACCACGTGGTCGACGCGGCTGTGCAGCAGCAGGAGCGGCTGCGTCACCTGCGGCAGTTCGTGCCGCACCAGCGTCCAGAAGCGGCTCAGCGAGTGCACCGCCCGCAGCGGGGTGCGGTCGTAGCCGACCTCCTTCGAGCCCTCCTTGGCGATGTCGCTCGCGATGCCCGGCACGGAAGGGACGAAGTGGCGCAGCAGGGGGACGACCTTCAGCTGGTGGCTGTCGGCCTTGACCGAGGGGTTGACCAGGGCGATACCGCTGACCGCAGCGCCGTGCTGCGCGGCCAGCCGCAGGGTCAGGGCCCCGCCCATCGACATTCCGAAGACAAACACGCGGTCACAGCGCTCGGACAGCGCGCGGAATTCCCGGTCCACCTCCGCGTACCAGTCCTCCCAGCCGGTCAGCTGCATGTCCTGCCAGCGCGTGCCGTGTCCCGGCAGCAGCGGTACGGACACGGCCAGGCCCCGCTCCGCGAGGTACTCGGCCCACGGCCGCATGGACTGCGGCGTGCCGGTGAAACCGTGGCACAACAGGACACCGACCTCACCGCCGTCGTGGCGGTAGGGCTCGGCTCCGGGCATCAGCGGCACCGTACGTCTCCTGTTCGGTGGAATGCGCGAAAAGCGATACCTCACAGTACGCGGACGGCCGACACCGGGGGAGAGCACCGGCGGATCTGGCGTTAAGGTCTTCCCGTCAGACACAGGAGGTCATCGGTTGTTGTACGGCGTGATGAAGATCGCCATCGGCCATCCCCTGCGAGCCGCGTTCCGGCCGTGGGTGGAGGGCCTCGAGCACATCCCCAAGCAGGGACCGGCGATCCTGGCGAGCAACCACCTGTCCTTCTCGGACTCCTTCTTCCTGCCCGCCGTGCTCGACCGCAAGGTCACCTTCATCGCCAAGGCCGAGTACTTCACCACGCCCGGCATCAAGGGCAAGCTGACGGCCGCCTTCTTCAAGGGCGTCGGCCAGCTCCCCGTGGACCGCTCCGGCGGGCGCGGCGCCGGCGAGGCCGCGATCAACAGCGGGATAAAGGTCATCGAGGCGGGCGAGCTCTTCGGCATCTACCCCGAGGGCACCCGCTCGCCGGACGGCCGCCTCTACCGCGGCAAGCCCGGCGGTCTGGCCCGCATCGCGCTCGCCACCGGCGCGCCCGTGATCCCGGTCGCCATGATCGACACGGAGAAGATCCAGCCGCCCGGTCAGGTCATGCCCAAGCTGATGCGCCCCGGCATCCGGATCGGCAAGCCGCTGGACTTCAGCCGCTACACGGGCATGGAGCACGACCGCTTCATCCTGCGCTCGGTCACCGACGAGGTGATGTACGAGATCATGAAGCTCTCCGGCCAGGAGTACGTGGACATCTACGCCACCGCCGCCAAGCGGCAGATCGCCGAGGCGGCGAAGAAGCAGCAACAGCACGGCGGGTCCTAGCCGGACGCGCCCGGGGGAACGGGGGGACGGCCGATGGCCGGGGACAGGACCGGCGCGAGCGGGCGGAGAACCGGCGGGCCGGCCGCCGCACGCCCCGCACGCGTCACCCGCATGTCCGTCGAGCAGCCGCTGTGGCGCGCCCTCACCGGCTACCGGCTGCTGACCGCCGCGTACGCCGTCGGGCTCTACGCCGCCGCGTACGACGAGCACGAGCACCCCCTGGCGGGCGCCGCCTACATGGCGGTACTCGCCGTGTGGACGCTGGCCACCGTCGGCAAGGTGAGCTCGCCCCAGCGCTGCACCCGGCCCTTCCTCGTCGCCGACCTCGGCGTCGCGCTCACCGGCATCCTCGTCACCCCGCTCGTCGAGTCGCACCAGCGCATCCTCGACGGCGGCCCCACCCTGCCGTCGATCTGGACCGCGGGCTCCGTGCTCGCCTTCGCCATCAAGGGCGGCTGGCGCTGGGCCGCCGCCGCCTCCTGCCTCGTCGGCGGCGCCAACATCGTCGAGCGCGGCGCCCCGGCCCGCGACACCCTCCACAACGTGCTGCTGGTCGCCATCGCCAGCATCGCCATCGGCTACGTCGTCGAGGTCGCCCGCGCCAGCGAGCGCACCCTCGCCCGCGCCCTGCAGATCGAGGCCGCCACCCGCGAGCGGGAGCGGCTGGCCCGGGACATCCACGACAACGTGCTGCAGGTGCTCGCCATGGTGCAGCGCCGAGGCGCCGAGATCGGCGGCGAGGCCGAGGCCCTGGGACGGATGGCGGGAGAGCAGGAGGCCGCCCTGCGCACCCTGGTCACCGACGGCGCCGCCGCGCTGCCGTCCCCCCGCGACGGCACCGGCGCCGGCCCCGGGGGCGACGCGGGACAGGACCCGGACG
This sequence comes from Streptomyces sp. NPDC111520, assembly GCF_055635295.1. Taxonomy (NCBI): domain Bacteria; kingdom Bacillati; phylum Actinomycetota; class Actinomycetes; order Kitasatosporales; family Streptomycetaceae; genus Streptomyces; species Streptomyces sp. NPDC111520. The sequence continues at coordinate 18,814 of NZ_JBVKBW010000019.1, forward strand.
CGCCCCGCGACCTGCGCGTGCTGCTCGCCCCGTACGGCAGCGCCCGGGTCACCGTCTCCGCCCCCGGCACCCCCGTCCTCGTCCCGGCGCGCGCCGCCCGCGAACTCGCCGCCGCCGTGGGGGCCGCCCTGGAGAACGTCCGCCGGCACGCGGGGGAGGACGCCCACGCCTGGATCCTGGTCGAGGACGAACCCGGGGCCGTGCTGGTCAGCGTCCGCGACGACGGCCCCGGCATCCCCGAGGGCCGGCTCGCCGCCGCCGAGTCCGAGGGCAGGCTCGGGGTCGCCCAGTCCATCCGCGGCAGGCTCCGGGACCTCGGCGGCACGGCGGAACTGGTGTCGGTGCCCGGGCAGGGGACAGAAGTCGAGTTGAGGCTCGCGAAGTGAGGGAGGAGATTGGGGTCATGGCCGTGAAGGTGATGGTGGTCGACGACCACCCCATGTGGCGGGACGCGGTCGCCCGCGACCTCACCGAGGCCGGGTACGTGGTGGTCGCCACCGCCGGCGACGGTCCGGAGGCGGTGCGGCGCGCCAAGGCGGCCATGCCCGAGGTGCTCGTCCTCGACCTCAACCTGCCCGGACTGTCCGGCGTCCAGGTCTGCAAGGACGTGATCGCCGACAACCCCGCCCTGCGGGTGCTGGTGCTCTCCGCGAGCGGCGAGCACGCGGACGTCCTGGAGGCCGTGAAGTCCGGCGCCACCGGCTACCTGCTGAAGTCCGCCGGCCGCGAGGAACTCCTCGACGCCGTCCGCCGCACCGCCGTCGGCGACCCCGTCTTCACCCCCGGCCTCGCCGGCCTCGTCCTCGGCGAGTACCGCCGCCTCGCCTCCGACCCCGCCCCCGCCGCGGCCGACACCCCCGAGGCACCCCGCCTCACCGACCGCGAGACCGAGGTCCTGCGGCTCGTCGCCAAGGGACTCAGCTACAAGCAGATCGCCGAGCGGCTGGTCATCTCCCACCGCACCGTCCAGAACCACGTCCAGAACACCCTCGGCAAGCTCCAGCTCCACAACCGCGTCGAACTCGTCCGCTACGCCATCGAACGCGGACTGGACGAGGAGTAGCCCCCGCCCGTACCGCCGGGGGCGCGCCCGTGGTCGTGCCGCGCGCCGTCCGGAAGGGTGAAATCGGCGGGCCAACATCCCCGCGGATCACGGGATTTCACCGAACGGCCCATCCCACCTGTGACGCCGGTCACGCTAGCGTCGTGGGCGCAGGCAAAAGGTGCGAACGGGAAGGGATGGATCATGCGAGTTGGCGTGCTGACCGGCGGCGGAGACTGCCCCGGGCTCAACGCGGTCATCCGTGCCATCGTGCGCAAGGGTGTCCAGGAGTACGGATACGAGTTCACCGGTTTCAGGGACGGCTGGCACGGCCCCCTCGAGGGCGACACCGTGCCCCTCGACATCACCGCCGTGCGCGGCATCCTCCCGCGCGGCGGCACGATCCTCGGCTCGTCGCGCACGAACCCGCTCAAGGCGGAGAACGGCGTGCGCCGCGTCAAGGACAACCTCGCCAAGTACGAGGTCGACGCGCTCGTCGCGATCGGCGGCGAGGACACGCTCGGCGTCGCCACCGCCCTGTCGGACGAGTACGGCGTCCCCTGCGTCGGCGTCCCCAAGACCATCGACAACGACCTGGCGGCCACCGACTACACCTTCGGCTTCGACACCGCCGTCAACATCGCCACCGAGGCCATCGACCGCCTCCACACCACCGCCGAGTCGCACATGCGCGTCCTCGTCGTCGAGGTGATGGGCCGCCACGCCGGCTGGATCGCCCTCCACTCCGGCCTCGCCGGCGGCGCCAACGTCATCCTCATCCCGGAACAGCGCTTCGACCTCGACCAGGTCTGCGCCTGGGTGGAGAGCCGCTTCAAGATCCGCTACGCACCCATCGTCGTGGTCGCCGAGGGCGCCATGCCGAAGGACGGCGACGTGGTGCTCAAGGACCAGACGCTCGACTCCTTCGGCCACGTGCGGCTCTCCGGCGTCGGCGAATGGCTCGCCAAGGAGATCGAACGGCGCACGGGCAAGGAGGCCCGCACCACCGTGCTCGGCCACGTCCAGCGCGGCGGCACCCCCAGTGCCTTCGACCGCTGGCTCGCCACCCGCTTCGGCCTGCACGCCATCGACGCGGTCCGCGACCAGGACTGGGGCAAGATGGTCGCCCTGCGCGGCACGGACATCGTCCGCGTCCCGCTCCGCGACGCGACGACCCAGCTCAAGACGGTCGATCCGCGGCTCTACACCGAGGCCGGCGTCTTCTTCGGGTAGCCCCTGCGCCACCTCGGCGACCTCTGCGCTTCTCCCGCTTGCCATGGGCGATCACGCGGCCGTACATTCCCTCCACCCGGCTTGTCCGGCCGCTTCGTCTATCCCCCTTGAGCACATGAGGAGCGCCCGGCATGACGGGTGTACTGGCGGTCGCAGGCGGCACCGCATCCGGCAAGTCCACCCTTGCCGAGGCCCTGTCGCTGCAGTGTCCCGAGAGCATCGCACTGGTCCATCTGGACGACTACTACGTGCCCGCGCACGACCCCCTGCGGGGCGTGTGGACGGTCAGCGCCGGCGGGCACGCCATCCTCGACTGGAACCATCCCGGCTCCATCGACGAGGCCGCCGTCAGCGCCGCGATCGACATGGCGCTGACCCGGCCCGGCGTCCGCCTGGTGGTGGTCGAGGGACTCTTCGCCCTGACCCTGCCGTCGGTGCGGGAACGCGCCGACTGGCGGGTGTACGTGGACGCCCCCGACGACGTCCGGCTGGCCCGCAAGATCCTGCGCAAGATCGAGGTCCAGCGGCAGGACCCGCGGCTGTCCCTGCTGAACTACCTGCAGAGCGGCCGGGACCGGCACGTCGCCCACGTCGCGCCCTCCCGGGCGGCGGCCGACCTGGTGGTGGACGGCACGCACGAGGGCCCCGAGATGCTGGCCGCGGTGCTGGGCCTCGTCGGCCCGCTCCTGTCGGCCGTCCCCGAGCCCCTGCCCGATCAGCTCCCCGCCGCCCGCCCCCGTCGTGCCCGCGCGGTCACCCCCCGTACGCACCCCTTCCCCGCGGCGGCGGTCTGACGGCCGACGGCTTCCGCGAGCGGTGGCGGGGGCGGTGGGGTGACGTCGGCTTTCCCCCCGTGTCGCGCCCGAAGGGCGCGAGACGACGGAACAGCCGAACCACCACTCCGCCCCCGCCGCTCCCGTCTGGTGGGCGAAGAAGGCCCGCCCCCTGAGCGGACGTGCAGCAGGCCGCGCACGAGCAGCGGCAGCGGGGTCGCGGGGCCGGCCGCTGCCGCCGGCCCCGCGCGTCCTCCGCTACCCCGCCACCGTCACCCCCGCCAAGAGCTCCGCCACGATCGCCGTGCCGTTCAGGCTGAGCACGGACTCCGGGTGGAACTGGACGCCCGCGAAGCCCGGGCCGCGCAGGGCGTGGACGTCGCCGGTGGTCCGGTCGCGGCTCAGGTCGACGCGGTGCATGGCCAGCTCCTCCGCCGTCGCGTCGTCGCAGCGGGCGGTGAAGGAGTTGTAGAACCCCACGGTCTCCGCCCGCCCGAACAGGTCGATCGGTGTCTGCGCGCCCTGGTAGGGGACGTCCTTGCGGACGATGTCGAGACCGAGCTCGGCGGCGATCAGCTCGTGGCCGAGGCAGACCCCGAGCAGGCCGTGCCGGTGGCCGCGGACGAGTTCGGCGGCGAGGCCGCGCAGCAGCGCCATCTTGGGATCGCCGGTGTCGGACGGGTCGCCCGGGCCCGGGCCGAGGACGACCGGGCCGCGGTGGGCGAGGGCGGCCCCGCGCAGTCCCGGCTCGTCGAAGCGGCGCACGGTGACCTCCAGCCCGGACGACCGCAGTACGTGCGCGAGCATCGCGGTGAAGGTGTCCTCGCCGTCCACCACGAGGGCGTGCCCGGACGATGTGCGGGGCTGCTCGGCGGTCTGCATCCGCAGCCAGAACGGCGCCAGGTTCCTGCGGCGTCCGTCCAGCGCGGCCCGGACCCGGATGTCGTCGCCGAGCCGCGGCCGGTCCGCCGCCGGGCCCCGGGACGGTCCGGGCCGCACCCCCAGCGCGGCCAGCACGGCCGCCGCCTTGGCGTGCGTCTCGGCGACCTCCCCGTACGGGTCGGAGCGCCGCACCAGCGTCGCGCCCACCGGCACCTTCAGCCCGCCCGCGGCGTCGACGTCCGCCGTGCGGATCAGGATGGGGGAGTCCAGGGTCTGCGCGCCGCCCGCGTCCCGCCCGATCAGCGCGAGGGCGCCCGCGTAGTAGCCGCGGCCGCCCGGTTCGTGGCGCTCGATCACCCGGCACGCGTTCTGCACCGGCGAGCCGGTGACCGTCGCGGCGAACATCGTCTCGCGCAGGACGTCCCGCACGTCCATCGAACTGCGGCCGCGCAACTCGTACTCGGTGTGCGCCAGGTGCGCCATCTCCTTCAGGCGCGGGCCGACGACCACCCCGCCGAGGTCGCCGACGGTGCACATCATCTTCAGCTCCTCGTCGACCACCATCGTCAGCTCCTCCACCTCCTTGGCGTCGCCGAGGAAGGCGAGCAGCCCCTCCGCGTCCGGCCCCTGCGCGGGGTAGCGGTAGGTGCCGCTGATGGGGTTCATGACGACCGTGCCGCCGGTCATCCGGACGTGCACCTCGGGGCTCGCGCCGACCAGGGTGCGCTCGGGCGTGCGCACCACGAACGTCCAGTAGGCGCCGCGCTCGCCGTCGAGCAGCCTGCGGAACAGCGCGAGCGCGTCCGCTGCCGCGAACCCCGGGATCTCGCCGCGGAAGGTGCGCCGGATGACGAAGTTCGCGCCCTCGCCGCGGCCGATCTCGTCCTCGATGACGCGCTCCACGATCCCGGCGTAGGTGTCGTCGTCGACGTCGAAGGCCCCGCCCTCGACGCGCACCGCGTGCGCGGGCAGGGCCGCCGTGAGCTCGGACAGCGGCAGCTCGTACGTCTCCAGGGGGCGGAGCACGACCAGCGGCGTCCCGTCGTCGCGCACGTCGAAGCCGCGCTCCCTGATCTGCCGGTACGGCACCAGCGCCAGCGCGTCCACCGCGGGCCGGGCCCCCTCGGGGGCGCCGGTGGGCAGCGCGATGTCGGTCAGCCGCTCGGCCGTCCCGACCGGGCCGAGCAGCACCTCGACGCTGTCCGCGGCGCATCCCGGCGCTCTGCGCCGCAGCAGCGCGAACGGTGGGCACGCGGGGTCCAGCAGCCGTTCGACGAGCGCGGCGGCGGAGGGCGTGGTGCTGGGGTCGTGGTTCTCCACGGCGGTTCCTTCCGGTCTTCGGCGAGGGAAGGGACGGCCGCAGGAACACCGAAGGCCGCCCTTCGGGCGGCCTGAGCGTCTGCCTGTGCGTACGCGCTGCTAGTGGGCCGCCGGATCCGCGGTCCACCACCACTGCAGGTGCGTCTGCTGCGCGTACATGTTCCGCACCTTAACGCATGCGCTCACGACGCGGCGGTCGCGTCTCACGCTTTCGGGGCACCGCAGGGGCATACGTCCCCGGTACGCTCGGGGATGCGTCCAGAATCCCGTCCATGGGAGGAACCATGACCGCAGAGCCGCTGCCGGCCTGGGCGATTCCGCCGCGTGGCGGCTTCACCTCGGACGACCTGGACCGCATTCCCGACCTCCCGCCGCACACGGAGTTGATCGACGGGAGCCTGGTGTTCGTGAGCCCGCAGAAGAGCTTTCATTCGCTGGTAATCGATCTGCTGGTACTGGCTCTGCGAGCGACAGCCCCGGAGACCCTGCGGGTGCGGCGGGAGATGAGCGTCGAGCTGAACACGCGCAACCGGCCCGAGCCGGACCTCGTCCTGGTGCGCGCGGAGGCCGCGAGCGACGCGGCCGACGAGACCGGGTACCAGGCGGCGGACGCCGTGCTCGTCGTCGAGGTCGTCTCGCCCGACTCCGAGGAGCGGGACCGCAAGCGCAAGCCGCAGTTGTACGCCGAGGCGGGCATCCCGCACTTCTGGCGCGTCGAGAAGGGCGAGGGCCGGCTCCCCGTCGTCTACGTCTTCGAACTGGAGCCGGCCACCGGCACCTACGTCGCCACCGGCATCCACCACGAACGCCTCAAGGTGTCCGTGCCGTTCGCCGTGGACATCGACCTCAGCGGGATCGACCGGCTGTAGCCGCCGCTTCCTGGAAGCGCCGCAGGAGTTCCCGGCCGGGTGCGCTGCCGGCGTCGAAGCCCTGGATGCCGCGCAACTGCGCGGGCACGAGCGGGCCGAGCAGCAGCGCGCCGTCGCAGCTGAAGCAGAGGGCGACCTCGAAGAGGACCTCGTGGGCGCTGTGGGCGCGGACCGCGTAGCCCGGCACGAAGCACCGGGCACGCTCGCCCTCCGGCACTTCGCCGAGCAGGCCGAGGACGTGCCGCGCCTCGTCCTCGACCCAGACGTCGATCGTGTCCCCCGGCACGGTGCGCGGCCGGGGGAACAGATCGGCGGTGACGCGCACGGCCTCGACGAACTCGATCGGCGCGGCGGCGACGGGAAGCAGCATGGGCACAGCATGGCCGCACCCCGGCCGGCTCACCTCACCGGACCAGCCGCCACAAGGACGCCCACTGCTCGGCAGTGAGGTCCTTGGGGAGGGCGTACGGGGGCACGCCCTCGGCACGGAGCCAGTCGCGCAGTGCCGTGCGGTCGAAGTGCCCGGTACGGGTGAGGACTTCGCGCAGGCCGCGGCCAGGGCCGGTGAACACCCGCTGGACGAAGGCCTGGTAGGCCCGCCGGTCGCCCGGGACGAGGGGCTCCGGCCGCCGGCCCATGGTGAGCAAGCCGCCGTCGACCGAGGGCGCCGGGCGGAAGGCGCGCGCGGGGACGCGGGAGTGGAGGGCGAAGTCGTACCAGGGCCACCAGGAGGCGGTGAGCATGGTGGCGCCGCCGACGCCCGCCCGGCGGCGGGCGACCTCCCACTGGACGAGCAGCACCGCGGACTCCCACCGGTCGGCGGCCAGGACGCGCCGCATGATGGTGGTCGTCAGGTGGAAGGGCAGGTTGCCGACGATGACGTGCGGCTCCTGCGGGAAGCGGTAGCGCAGGACGTCGGTGTTGACGACGTGCGCGCCGCGCGGGAGCCGCCGCTGCAGGCGCTGTGCGCGCCGGGGGTCGATCTCGACGGCCGTGAGGGGACGGCCGGTGCGGCTGAGGGGGAGGGTCAGCGCCCCGTCACCGGGGCCGATCTCGACGATGGGCCCGCTGGTGGCGGCGACGAGGGCCTCGATGGAGGCGATGACGGTGCGGTCGGTGAGGAAGTTCTGGCCGAGCTCGTGTCGGCCACCCACCATGGACCGGTGGTGAGGCATGGGTGTGCACTCCGCGACATAAGAGGTTCCGACGATGGACCCGATGCCGCGGCGAAGAGCGCCGCGGCTATGCCCGGCGCAGCCTGATGCAGTAGGTGCAACCCATGTGCGGCACGCTATCCCGCCCCCCTGCGGCGCCGCACCTGGTTTTCCGGGGGGACCGCGTGGACGCTCGCGCATGGGGCGGAGCGTCCGGGCCATGTTCCGTCTCAGCCGGGCGCGGCTTCACTGGGCGCATGACTTCCCGAGACGCCGTCCTCGTCGCGGCCACCGTCGCCGTCGGCCTCGTGGCCGGGCTGTTCTTCGCCTTCTCCGTCGCCGTCATGCCGGGTCTGGCCAGGTCGGCTGACCGCACGCTGGTCGACGCGATGCAGCGCATCAACGTCGCCATCCAGAACGGCTGGTTCCTGCTGGTGTTCGCCGGTTCGCTGGTGCTGTGCGCCGCCGCGGTGGCGCTCTGTCTGCGCGACGGCGAGCGCGGCCCGCTCCCGTGGGTGATCGCCGCGACCGTGCTCTACCTGGCGGTACTCGTCGTCACCTTCGGGGTCAGCATCCCGCTGAACGACCGGCTGGACGCGGCGGGCGACCCTGCGCACCTCGCCGACGTCGCCGCCGTGCGCGAGCGGTTCGAGGCGGCCTGGGTCCGCTGGAACCTGGTGCGCACCCTGCTGTGCACGGGCGCGCTGGGCTGCCTGGGCCCGGCGCTCGTCCTCAGCGGCCGGGCCGGCGCGTGAGCGGCGCCTCGCACAGGGCACAGGTGAAGTCGCCGTCCTTGACGAGGTTGCGTTCGCCGCACCGGGGGCAGTGCCGGAAGACGACGGCCTGCGTGAACCACGCCGGACGGGCGAGGCCGGCGCGGTCGAGGGCGGCCGCCAGGGCCGGCCAGGAGGCGTCGGGGTCCGGGCAGTAGCCGGTCGACTGGTTGCTGACCTCGGTCACCTCCCAGCCGCCCTCCCGCCGTGCGGCGAACGCGATCTCCCCGGCGGCCAGCACGGGCCCGCCCCCGGCACACGCCACGTGCTCGCTGCGGCGCGGTGCCAGCAGGAGCGTGCCACCGGGGTCGACGACGTAGGTGAAGGGCTCCTCGCGCTCGGCCGGGCCGGCGCCCTCCAGCCACTTCCGGACGTCCTGCGGCGACCGCACCGCCCGGCCCGCCGCGCCCGGCCGGACCACGGCGGCGCGGATGTCGTCCGGTCCCACGTAGGTGAACGCCTCGGGCGGTGTCGGCATGGCGGCGGCGGCCTCCTTCGGCACCGGCTGCGGAGTCGGGGCCGAGCGTACGCGTCCCCGACCGGGCGCCGTCTCACTGGGTGGACCCCACGGCGGGCGGACGAGCCGGACGCGCCGCCGCCGCGCGCCGTGAGGCGCCGGGCGCGCGGGTCCTGGCGGGGCGACGGAAGGGCGCGCCGTCCGCCCTCCGGAAGCCCGCTCGCGGCCGCCCGGAGGGGGCTTCCAGGGGGTCACCCGGTCGTCTCATCCTCTGGTCCGGTGCGCAAAGGAAGGGACACGACCACGTAATGTGGGCTGCGTGACCGTGAACGCTGAAACCCACGCCGGGCGCCAGACCTGGCGCTCACTGCCCGCGGCGCAGCAGCCTGAGTACCCCGACCCCGAGGCTCTGCGCGAAGTGATCGCGGACCTCGAGTCGTATCCGCCGCTCGTCTTCGCAGGCGAGTGCGACCAGCTGCGCGACCGCCTGGGGGCCGTGGCCCGTGGTGAGGCGTTCCTGCTGCAGGGCGGGGACTGCGCCGAGGCCTTCGACCAGATCGGCGCCGACCAGATCCGCAGCAAGCTGAAGACGCTGCTGCAGATGGGCGCCGTCCTCACCTACGCCGCGTCCGTGCCGGTCGTGAAGGTGGGCCGGATCGCCGGCCAGTACAGCAAGCCGCGTTCGAAGCCGACCGAGACCCGGGGCGGGGTCACCCTCCCCACCTACCGCGGCGACTCGGTGAACGGCTTCGACTTCACCGAGACGGCCCGCGTGCCGGACCCGGAGCGGCTGAAGCGGATGTACCACGCGTCCGCCGCGACGCTGAACCTCGTACGGGCCTTCACCACCGGCGGCTACGCCGACCTGCGGCAGGTGCACGCCTGGAACCAGGACTTCGTGCGTTCCTCGCCGTCCGGGCAGCGCTACGAGGCCCTCGCCCGGGAGATCGACGGCGCGCTGAACTTCATGCACGCCTGCGGCGCGGACCCGGAGGAGTTCAAGACCGTCGAGTTCTACGCCTCCCACGAGGCGCTGCTGCTCGACTACGAGTCGGCGCTGACCCGCGTGGACTCGCGCACCGGCCGGCTCTACGACGTGTCCGGCCACATGGTCTGGATCGGTGAGCGCACCCGTCAGCTCGACCACGCGCACATCGAGTTCGCCTCGAAGATCCGCAACCCGCTCGGCGTCAAGCTCGGCCCGACGACCACGCCCGAGGAGGCGCTGGCGCTGATCGACCGGCTGGACCCGGACCGCGAGCCCGGCCGGCTGACCTTCATCACGCGCATGGGCGCGGGCAAGGTGCGCGAGCTGCTGCCGAACCTGGTGGAGAAGGTCACGGCCTCGGGCGCGCAGGTCGCCTGGGTCTGCGACCCGATGCACGGCAACACCTTCGAGGCGGCCTCGGGCCACAAGACCCGCCGCTTCGACGACGTGCTCGACGAGGTCAAGGGCTTCTTCGAGGTGCACCACGGCCTCGGCACCCACCCCGGCGGCATCCACGTGGAGCTCACCGGTGACGACGTCACCGAGTGCGTGGGCGGCGGCGACGAGATCTTCGTCGACGACCTGCACCAGCGCTACGAGACGGCCTGCGACCCCCGGCTCAACCGCAGCCAGTCCCTGGACCTGGCCTTCCTGGTGGCCGAGATGTACCGCGGCCAGTAGCCGGCGACGGCGGGGCGGCCGCCCCGGCGCGGACCCTGAGAGGGGCGCGGATCACATCGATCCGCGCCCCTCGTCGGTTTCCAGCCACTCGCCCGGCGGGTAAGGTTAGGTTAACCTCAGGCCGGGATGCGAGAGAGGGGTGAACCGCGTGTACGTCTGCTCATGCTTCGGCATCACCGAAGAGCAGGTCAAGCAGCATGCGGACGCAGGTCGCTGCACCCCTCGCCAGATCGCCTCCGCCTGCAAGGCGGGCACCGACTGTGGTTCCTGCGTGCGCCGGATACAGGCGCTTCTCGGCCGCGGCGAGGGCTGTACCACCCGTACGAAGCTCGACACGGCGACGTCCGGGACGCCCGCCGTGCCCCCCGCCGACCCCGCGCCCCCGGCCTCGCTGCCGGTCCCGCCCGCGCTGCCGGTGCCGGTCACGGCTCCGCTGCCCGCGGCCGCCAGCGCCGCCTGACGGACCCCTGCCCGGACGCGGGCCCTCGGTCGTCGCTCCCGGGCCCCTCAGCTGTCGGGCTGCTCGATGAGCTGCGCGATGTACAGCGGTTCCCCGAGCTTCTCGACGAGCTCGAGCTGGGTGTCGAGGTAGTCGATGTGGTGCTCCTCGTCGGCGAGGATGTCCTCGAAGATGTTGGCCGAGGTGATGTCGCCCTTCGCCCGCATGACCTCGATGCCGCGCCGGAGGCGGTCGATCGCCTCGACCTCGACCTGGCGGTCGGCCTGGAACATCTCGGTGAGGGTCTGCCCCACCCGGACGTGGAAGAGCCGCTGGTAGTTCGGCAGTCCCTCGAGGAAGAGGATGCGGTCGGTCAGCACCTCGGCGTGCTTCATCTCGTCGAAGGACTCGTGCCGCGTGTACTTGGCGAGCTTCGTCCAGCCGAGGTTCTCCTGCATCTTGGCGTGCAGGAAGTACTGGTTGATCGCCGTCAGCTCGCCCGTCAGCTGCTCGTTCAGGAACTCGATGACCTCGGGGTCGCCCTGCATGGCAAGCCCGTCCTTTCCGGAGGAATCCACACGATGGGCGCATCTTCGCACCGAGGGTGGAAGCGATCCAGTAAGTTCACACTTACTCCACTGACCCGGCTTGTCATACTTTGCCCGGGTGCTGGTCGGTAGCACTACATCCGGTCTGTCACCATGGACGCATGGGTCAGTCCGAACGCCGCGAAGGGGAGCTCCCTCCCGGGCAGCGGCTCCAGCGGGGCTGGCCGGTCACCCACTACGGTCCGGTGCCCAGGTTCAAGCCCGACCGGTGGGAGTTCCAGGTCTTCGGCGCCACCGCGGACGGCGGCAAGCGCGCCTGGGGCCACGAGGAGTTCGCCGCGCTGCCGTACTCGACGGTCGTCGGCGACTTTCACTGCGTGACCAAGTTCAGCATGCTCGGGGTCGAGTGGGGCGGCGTCTCCGCCGCCGAGATCCTGCGGCTCGCGCCGCCCGCACCGGACGTCACACACGTCATGGTGTGGGCCGAGTACGGCTTCAGCTCCAACCTGCGGCTGGCGGACTTCGCCGACCCCAAGACGATGTTCGCGACCCACCGCGGCGGTGAGCCGCTGACCGCGGAGCACGGCTTCCCGGTCCGGCTGGTCGTGCCCCACCTCTACGCCTGGAAGGGACCCAAGTGGGTCCGCGGCGTGGAGTACATGACGTCGGACCGCCGCGGGTTCTGGGAGGAGCGCGGCTACCACAATCTCGGCGACCCCTGGAGCGAGCAGCGCTACTCGTACCAGGAGGAGCCCGGCGACGGGCCGGAGTTGTAGCCGCCGGGCCCCCGCCGCCGGATCAGTGGTACCCGTGGACGACCGCGTGGCCCTTGCCGCGGCCGATCATCCACTTGTTGACGGGCGTGGTCACCAGGAAGGCGACCACGAAGGCCGGCGCGAGGCTGAGCCAGAACAGCGCGTCCGACAGCGTGGCGTCCATGGCGCCCGGGAACAGAAGGATCGTGCCGTTGTCCGCGATCTCCATGAAGACGATCGAGACGGTGTCGGCGGCGAGCGCCACCCGTACCGCGCCGCGCAGGTCCAGGCCGGCGCGCAGCACGCCGCGCATGGTGAGCGCGTAGCCGAAGACGAAGGCCAGCACGATCGCCAGGACCATCGTCGGGACGTTGTGCCAGCCGAGGGCCGTGCCGATCGCCATGCCGAGGACCTCGCCGATCGCACAGCCGGTGAGGCAGTGCAGTGTGGCCTGGACGGCGGTGCCCCAGGAGGCCGGGCCGGTGGGGTGGGCGCCGGTGGGGTGGGCGCCGGTGGGGTGGGCGGCGCCGGTTTGTTCGTGGTGTTCATGGTGTTCGTGGTGCGAGTGCTCGACGTGCTGCATCCTGCGTCCCCCAGGGGTGAGTGCGGTGTCGTCGTGCGGTGCGTCGCCTTCCAACGCTATACCCCCCCGGGGTATTCCCGGGCGTGCGCTCAGGCCGGGCGCAGTGACTTCAGGACGGCCACGTCCGTGGCCATCCCGGTGCCCCCGGGGCCGCCGTTCGGCGTCTCCACGATCAGCGGCACGCCCTCCGTGGCGGGGTGCCGGAACAGCTCCCCGAAGGCCGCCGCGCCGATGTGACCCGCGCCGATGTTCTCGTGGCGGTCCTTGTGGGCGCCGGTGACGTCCTTGGAGTCGTTGGCGTGGATCAGCCGCAGCCGCCCCTCGCCGACCGTCGCCACGAGTTCGTCCAGCGTGGCCTTGACCCCGCCGGCGGCCGCGAGGTCGTGCCCGGCCGCGAACACGTGGCAGGTGTCCAGGCAGACGCCCAGCCGCGGGTGGCGGTCCAGCGCGTCGAAGTACGGACCGAGGTCCTCCACCAGCGAGCAGAGCGAGGAGCCCTGCCCCGCGGTCGGCTCCAGCAGCAGCCACGGGTCGTCCTCGTGCGTCAGCTCCTCCAGCAGGGGCAGCATCCGTTCCCGTACCTGCGCCAGCGCCACGGCGCGGGAGCGTCCACCGGTCGCCGACCCGGTGTGGACGACCGTGCCCAGCGCGCCGATCTCCCGCCCGCGGCGCAGCGAGTGGCGCAGGGAGTCGACCGAGTGGTCGACCGTCGCCCCGGTGTGGGAGCCGAAGTTGATCAGGTACGGCGCGTGGACGTAGGCGGGGACGCCCTGCGCCGCGCAGCGCTCGCGGAACTCCTCGTCCTGCCGCGGACTGCCGGGCGGGGTCGCCCACCCACGGGGGTTGGCGACGAAGACCTGCACGGTCTCGGCGCCCATCCGTGCGGCCTCCGCCAGCCCGGTGCGGGCCAGGCCGCCGGCCACCGCCACATGACCGCCGACGGGGTTGCGGCGCGCGGCGGCGCCCTCGGACGTGGCTATCGCACCCACAGTGTGATCGTGCTGCCCTTCGGAGCGTCGGTGCCGCCGGCCGGCGACTGGTTGTTGACCTGACCGGTGAAGAAGAACTGGATCACGCGGACGTCGAAGCCCGCGGCCTCCAGTTTCTCCTTCGCCTCGTCGACGGCCAAGCCTTCCACGTCCGGCACCTCGACCATCTCCTGGCCCTTGGAGACCGTGAGGGTGACCGTGTCCCCGGCCGCCAGGCGGGTGTTCGCGCCGGGCGACTGCCCGGCGACCGCGCCCTCGTCCGCCTGGTCGGAGAAGACCTGCCGGGGGTCCACCTTCACCCGCAGCCCGGCGTCCTCCAGCTGCCGGCGGGCGTCCTCCAGCGGCTGTCCGACCAGGTCGGGGGCGTCGACCGGCGCACCCTTGCTCACCACCAGCGACACGGCCGAGTCCGGCCGCCGGCTGGCGCCCGAGCCGGGGTCGGTCGAGATCACCCGGCCCTGCGGCACCTCGTCGCTGAACTCCCGGGACACGGTCCCCGGGCTCAGGCCCGCCGCCTTCAGCCGCCGCTTGGCCTCGGCCAGTTCCTCGCCGACGACGCCGGGCACCTTCACCCGCTCCGGACCCTTGGACACGGTGATCGTCACCGTGCCGTTGTCACGGATGCGCTCGCCGGTGCCCGGGTCGGTGGCCGCCACCTTGCCCTTGGTCATCGTCGGGTCGAACGCCTCGACGACCTCGACCCGCAGCCCGGCGTCGCGCAACTGGCGCTCCGCCTGCGCCTGCGGCAGCCCGAGGACGGCCGGGGTCCTGGTGAACTGGCCGTCGTTGATGTACCAGACGCCCGCCCCGACCCCCAGGATCAGCAGCAGGGTCGCCACGACCGCGATCACCCCGGGACGCCTACGGGACCGTACGGCCGCCCGGGGCTGCCGCCGGGTCGGCTCGGGGGACAGCTCCAGGCGCGCGGTGCGGTGCACCATCGCCGTCGGCTCCTCGGAACCTGCGGGCACGGCGCCGGGCACCGGCGCGGGGGTGCGTGCGGCGGGCGGCACCAGGTCCAGTTGCTCGGGCGTCATGGCCTGGCGTACCGCGTGCAGCCGCCGCAGCAGCTCCGCGGCGTCGGCCGGGCGGCGGGCGGCGACGCGCGCGGTCGCCTCGGCCACCAGCGCGTCCAGCTGCGGGGGCAGCCCCGGGGAGAGGGCCGACGGGGCGGGCACGTCCTCGTTGACGAGCTGGTAGATCACCTGCACCGGTGTCTCGCCGCGGTGCGGCTTGCCGCCGGTGAGCATCTCGTAGAGCAGCACCCCGCAGGCGTACACATCGGTGCGCTCGTCGGTCGTGAAGCTCTCGACCTGCTCCGGCGCCATGTAGGAGACCGTGCCCAGGACACCGCTGGTGGAGGTGTTGGTGTGCGTGCCCGCGATCCTGACCAGGCCGAAGTCCGCCACCTTGACGCGTCCGTCGTCCCCGATGAGGACGTTCTCCGGCTTCATGTCGCGGTGCACCAGCCCCGCCCGGTGCGCAGCGCCGAGCGCGGCCAGTACGGGCTCCAGGATGTCGAGGGCGGCCCGCGGCGGCAGCGCGCCGCGGTCGCGCAGCACGTCGCGCAGGGTGCAGCCGGCGATGTACTCCATCGCCAGGTAGACGTAGGTGCCGTCGGCACCCTGGTCGTAGACCTGCACCACGTTGGGGTGGTCGAGGCGGGCGACGGTCTTGGCCTCGCGGATGAAGCGCTCCACGAAGCCGGGCTCGGCGGAGAGGGCGGGGTGCATGACCTTCAGGGCCAGCAGCCGGTCCAGGCGCGTGTCCAGCGCCCGGTACACCGTCGCCATGCCGCCGACCGCGATCCGGGACTCCACCCGGTAGCGGCCGTCGAGCGTCTGCCCGATCAGCGGGTCATGAAGCGTCCTGTCCACGAAGGTGGAGTTTACGGTGCCGACATGACCCTTCTGGGCTAACGCGCCCAGGTTGTACCCCACCCGTGCGGTACCGCAACCGCCCCGTGACCCGGGTCGGCGCCGGGGCCGAAGCCGGCCGCGGCGCCCCTTCCGCGGGGCCCGGCGCGGGTTCCGCGCAGGTCGCGGCCGTGTGCGGGGCCGCCGGTCAGGAGGCGCCGAAGGCGGGACGTTCCGGGTCGAACGTGGCGAGTCCCACACCCGGGGAGGACGCGGTCGCGTGGTGACGGCGGGGGATGCGCCCCGCCCGGTACGCCAGCCGTCCCGCCTCGACGGCGTGCCGCATGGCCTCCGCCATGAGCACCGGTTCCCTCGCCCGGGTGACGGCGGAGGCCAGCATGACGGCCGCGCACCCGAGCTCCATCGCCAGGGCCGCGTCCGAGGCCGTCCCGGCCCCCGCGTCCAGGACGACCGGCACGGTCGCCCGCTCGACGATCAACTCGAAGTTGTGCGGGTTGCGGATGCCGAGACCCGACCCGATGGGCGAGCCCAGCGGCATGATCGCCGCGCAGCCCACGTCCTCCAGCCTCCGGGCGAGCACCGGGTCGTCGTTGGTGTAGGGCAGCACGGTGAAGCCGTCGTCCACGAGGGTCTCCGCCGCGTCCAGCAGCTCCACCGGGTCCGGCAGCAGGGTGCGCTCGTCGGCGATCACCTCCAGCTTCACCCAGTCCGTGCCCAGTGCCTCCCGTGCCAGGCGGGCGGTGAGCACCGCCTCGCCCGCCGTGTAGCACCCGGCGGTGTTCGGCAGCACGCGGATGCCGTGCCGGGCGAGCACGGACAGCACGGAGCCCTTGACCGTGGGGTCGAGCCGCCGCATGGCGACGGTGGTCAGCTCGGTGCCGGAGGCGAGCAGCGCCTGCTCCATGACCTCCAGGCTGGGCGCACCGCCCGTGCCCATGATCAGCCGGGAGTCGAAGGTGGTGCCGCCGATGGTCAGCGGGTCGTCGGCCATGGGTTCAGCCTCCCTGGACTGCGGTGAGGACCTCGACGCGGTCACCGTCGCGGAGCGGGGTCGCCGGCCACTGCGCGCGGGGGACGACGGTCTCGTTGAGCGCGGCCGCCACCCCGGACGGGGCCGCGGTCAGGGTCGCGACGAGGCCGCCGAGGGTGACGCCCTCGGCGACCTCGCGCGCCTCGCCGTTGACGGAGACGGACAGAAGGACGGGCGCGGTCATGCGTGCTGCTCCTGGAGGGCGAAACGGTCGGGGGAGAAGGGCCGGGCCTGCGCGGGGACCTCCGAGCCGGTGAGGACCTCGGCCATCACGTCGCCGGTCAGCGGGGTCAGCAGCACGCCGTTGCGGTGGTGGCCGGTGGCGAGCACCAGCCCGTCCAGCGCGCCGCGGCCGAGCAGCGGGGCGTTGTCGGGCGTGCCGGGGCGCAGCCCCGCCTGCGTCCCGGTCAGCGGGAGTTCGGTGATGCCGGGCAGCAACTCGTGCGCGTCGCGGAGCAGTTCGTACACCCCGCCGGCGGTGACCGTGGTGTCCCAGCCCATCTCCTCGCTGGTGGCGCCGACGACCAGCTCGCCGTTCTCGCGCGGCACCAGGTAGACGTGGCCGCCGCGCACCACGGCCCGTACCGTCCGCGACAGGAACGGCGCGTACGCCGGCGGTACGCGCAGCCGCAGGACCTGCCCCTTCACCGGCCGTACGGGCGGCAGCACCCGCGCGGGCAGCCCCTCGACGCGGCCGCTGAGGCTCCCGGCGGCCAGCACCACCTGCCCCGCGGCGACCCGTGTGCCGTCCTCCAGGACGACCCCGTGCGC
The DNA here is from genome assembly GCF_055635295.1 of Streptomyces sp. NPDC111520. Taxonomy (NCBI): domain Bacteria; kingdom Bacillati; phylum Actinomycetota; class Actinomycetes; order Kitasatosporales; family Streptomycetaceae; genus Streptomyces; species Streptomyces sp. NPDC111520. The sequence goes on from NZ_JBVKBW010000019.1 coordinate 35,978, forward strand.
ACGGTCGCCGGTGACCTCCACCCGCGCCACCCGCGACCGGTGGAACTCCACCCCGGACAGCTCGCAGGCGCGCACCAGCGCCGCGGCCAGCCGCCGCGGGTCGACCTGGTGGTCGCCGTCGACCCGCAGCCCGCCGTGCACGGCGGGGGCGAGCATGGGCTCCAGGCGGCGGCACTCACGACCGCCCAGCCACTCCGAGGTGAGGCCCAAGGACTGCTGGAAGGCGTGGAGTTCGCGCAGCTGCGCGCGGTCGTCGGCGTCGAGGGCGACGGCGAGGGTGCCGCACGTGCGGTACCCGAGGTCGAGCCCCGTGGTCTCCTCCAGCTCGGCCACGAAGGACGGATAGCGGCGCGCCGCGGCGAGGTTGAGCTCCAGCAGCGTCTGCTCCCCGTACTGCACCTCGGTGACCGGGGCCAGCATCCCCGCGGCCACCTGGGCGGCCCCGCCGCCCGGTTCGGGGTCCGCGACCGCCGTGCGCAGGCCGCGCTGACGGGCCCGCCACGCGGTGACCAGTCCGATGATCCCGCCGCCGACCACGACGACGTCATGACGGTGCATGATGTCCCGCTCCTCCCTTCGCCGGCATGACCCGGATCAGGTTCTTACGGTCGGCGGCCGCTCCAGCCGCCCTCTCAGCCCGGTGCGCCGGGCTCCCGCGAGTTCTCCCGGCCCACCTTAGTACGCGCCGTCGGCGGCGAGTAGGGCGCCGGTACCGGCGGGCGGCGCCCTCGCGGCGTTACGGTGATCGCGTGACCAGCAGCAGCGAGCAGCGCGCCGTCGTCGTCGGGGCCGGGATGGCCGGAGTGCAGACCGCCGTGTCCCTGCGCGAACAGGGGTGGGGCGGGACCATCACGCTGATCGGCGCGGAGCCGCACGCCCCCTACGACCGGCCGCCGCTGTCCAAGGGCGTGCTCTTCGGCGCCGAGGAGGGCCCGGCCCTGGACGTCGACTTCGCCGGCATCGGCGTCGAACTGCTGCTCGGGCGGCACGCGAGCGGCCTGCGTCCCGACGAGCGGCAGGTCCTCACCGACGCGGGCCCGGTCGCGTACGACAAGCTCGTCCTCGCCAGCGGCGCCGAGCCCGTCATGCTCCCCGGCAGCGAGGGCACGCCGGGCGTGTACATGCTGCGCACCCTGGACGACGCCACTGCGCTGCGCCCGGTGCTGGAGAACCGGCACCGGGTCGTGGTGGTCGGTGCGGGCTGGATCGGCGCCGAGTTCGCCACCGCCGCACGCCACGCCGGGTGCGAGGTGACCGTCGTCGAGGCCGCCGACCGGCCGCTCGCCGGGGTGCTGCCCGCCGACATCGCCGAGCGGATGCGCGGCTGGTACGCGGAGGAGGGCGTCGAGCTGCGCACCGGCGCGGTCGTCTCGGCCGTCGAGCCCGGAAGCGTACGGCTCGCCGACGGCAGCGTGCTCGCCGCCGAGGCCGTCGTCGTCGGGATCGGCGCCCGGCCCGCGACCGGCTGGCTGGCCGGCTCCGGCGTCGACCTGGGGCCGGACCGCTCGGTCCTCGCCGACGACCGGCTGCGCACCTCGGTGCCGGACGTGTACGCCGTCGGTGACTGCGCCTCCTTCCCGTCGGCGCGGTACGGGGAGCGGCTGCTGATCCACCACTGGGACAACGCGGTGCAGGGGCCCCGCACGGCCGCCGCGAACATCCTGGGCGGTGACGAGCCGTACGACCCCGTCCCCTATTTCTGGTCGGAGCAGTTCGGGCGCTTCGTGCAGTACGCCGGGCACCACGTCGACTCCGACCCCGTACTGCTGCGCGGCGACCCGGACGGCCCCGCCTGGTCGGTGCTGTGGCTGCGCGAGGGACAGCTGGTCGCGCTGTTCGCCGTCGGGCGGCCCCGCGACCTGGCGCAGGCCCGCAAGCTCATCGCCCGCGGCGCGCACCTCGACGAGGCCCTGGCGGCCGACCCGGCGGTCCAGCTCCGGGCCGCGGTGGTCTGACCCCGGGGGGCCGCCGGCTGCGGCCGACGGCGTCGGCGGGGCGTAGCGGACCCGTCAGGACGGAGCAACGAGTGGCGTGAGCGGTTCCATGGTGTCGGTCCGGGATGGCACGCTTGTCCTGTGACCGAGATCGACGCAAAGATTGACTCCCTCGTCCCCTCCTGGCTGTACGTCCCCGACGTCGCCGAACGCCTCGGCGTCGAGGTGACCCGGGTCCGCCAGTTCATCAAGGAAGGCCAGCTCATCGCCGTGCGCCGCGGGGACAACCGGGTGCTGATGATCCCCGCCGACTTCATCGGCGACGAGAAGATCGTCAAGGGCCTCGCAGGCACCCTCACCGTCCTCAAGGACGACGGGTTCAGCGACGCGGAGGCCCTGGAGTGGCTGTTCACCCCGGACGATAGCCTGCCCGGCACTCCCGTCCAGGCGCTGCGCGAGAACCGCGGCACCGAAGTGAAGCGCCGCGCCCAGGCGCTCGCCGTCTGACCGCACGACCCGCCACCGCCACCGCCACACCCACAGCCACTGCCGCAGCCATCCGAGGGGGACCCGTCCGCATGAGCACGCGTACGAGCAGGAGCACGAGCACCAGCACGGGCGCCGGCGCCAGGGCGCAGCTCGCCGACGCCCGGGTCTACCTCTGCACCGACGCGCGCAAGCGCCACGGAGGCCTGGCGGAGTTCGCGGAGTTCGCGGACGCCGTGCTGGCCTCCGGCGTGGACGTCATCCAGCTGCGCGACAAGGGCCTGGAGGCCCGCGAGGAGCTGGAGTACCTCGCGGTCCTCTCGGAGGAGTGCGGACGGCACGGCAGGCTGCTCGCGGTGAACGACCGGGCCGACGTGGCGCACGCCGCCGGGGCGGACGTCCTGCACCTGGGCCAGGGCGACCTGCCCGTGCCGGCCGCCCGCGCGATCCTCGGCGACGACGTGGTCGTGGGGCGGTCCTGCCACTCCGAGGCCGAGGCGGCCGCGGCCGCCGTGGAGCCCGGTGCGGACTACTTCTGCACCGGGCCGGTGTGGCCCACCCCGACCAAGCCCGGCCGGCCCGCCCCCGGCCTCGGCCTGGTCCGCTACGCGGCGGGCCTGGGCACGGACCGGCCGTGGTTCGCGATCGGCGGGATCGACCTGTCCAACGTGGAGCAGGTGCTCGACGCCGGGGCCCGCCGGATCGTGGTCGTACGGGCCGTGACCGAGGCGGCCGACCCGGGCGCCGCGGCGGCCGAGCTGGCCAAGCGGGTGCGCTCGTACCAGGACTGACCTGCGGCTCAGGCCGTTCGGCCGGGACCGGGGGCCACGGGGCCGTCTCGTGCCCCGAGCGCCCGATGTCCAAGGGGTGAACATTTGGGCGTCGCCTGTTGGGACGGTCCTGCCCGCGCCGTTAGCCTGAGGCGCATGGCCCTCGGAACCGCCTCCACCAGGACCGATCACGCGGTCACCATTCGTGAGCTGCTGGCCTCCGGCGAGCGCTCGTACTCCTTCGAGTTCATGGCGCCGAGGACCGAGAAGGGCGAGCGGACCCTGTGGAACGCCATCCGCCGCATCGAGGCGGTGGGGCCGACGTTCGTCTCCGTCACCTACGGGGCGGGCGGTCAGTCCCGCGAGGGCACGGTCCGGGCGACCGAGCGCATCGCGTCCGACACCACGCTGACGCCGGTGGCCCACCTGACCGCGGTCAACCACTCCATCGCCGAGCTGCGCAACGTCATCGGCCAGTACGCGGACGCGGGCATCCGCAACATGCTCGCGCTGCGCGGCGACCCGCCCGGCGACCCCATGGGGGAGTGGCTCCGGCACCCGGAGGGCGTCGACCACGCCTACGAACTGGTGCGGCTCATCAAGGAGTCGGGCGACTTCTGCGTGGGTGTCGCCGCCTTCACGGAGATGCACCCGCGCTCGACCGACTGGGAAAGTGATACGCGTCACTTCGTCGAGAAGTGCCGGGCGGGCGCCGACTACGCCATCACCCAGATGTTCTTCAACGCCGAGGACTACCTGCGCCTGCGTGACCGGGTCGGGAAGGCGGGCTGCGAGACCCCGATCATCCCCGAGATCATGCCGGTCACGAACGTGCGGCAGATCGAGCGCTTCGCCCAGCTCGGCAACGCGCCTTTCCCGCAGGAGCTCGCGGACCGTATCCTCGCGGTCAAGGACGATCCGGCCGCGGTGCGGGCGATCGGGGTCGAGTACGCGACGGAGATGTGCCGGCGGCTGATGGCCGAGGACATCCCGGGGCTGCACTTCATTACCCTTAATCACTCCACGGCGTCGTTGGAAATCTACGAGAATCTGGGACTGCACCAGAGGTCGTGAGGGCGGACCAGCCGCCCCTGTGGGCCGACGACGGTGAACGGTGAGGAAGTGCGCTCATGGCCTACACAGTGCTCTACATCGCCTTCGGGGTGGTCGCGCTGTGGCTGCTCGGTGAAGTACTCCTGCAGTACAAGGCGCGGCTGAGGTGGCGGCTGCTGGCCTTCACGGGGTTCCTCGGGGTCGTCCTGGGCGTCTACCTGCCCTCGGTCCTCGTCATCGTGGTGGGCGCGCTCGCCTTCGGGGCCGGCCAGACCTTCGTCACGCTCTCCTACCGCCGCGGCTTCGTGGAGGGATGGGCGCTGCGGTCGCCCAAGGAGGGCGCCGACGGCGAGGACGACGAGGAGGCGCCGCCGCTGCCGCGCCGTGCCGGCGGCCGCCGCGGCCGGGGCGCGCAGCGCGACGAGGCGCCGGCCGAAGGCCTGTCGTCGCCGTACGAGGAGCCCGTTCCCGAAGAGGCCCCCGCGGCCGCGGGCGTGGGGCAGTCCTACGACAGCTACGCCGCCGCCGGCCCGGCCGCCGCGGCGCCCCCCGGGATGGACTCCACGCAGGTCTACCAGCCGATGCCCCTGCACGAGGACAGCGGCGAGTACCCGATGTACAACGGGCAGCCGAACTACGCCCAGGACCCCTACGCCGGCGCCGGTGCGGGCACCGGTTACCAGAACTACGAGGCCACCACCGGCTACGGCGACTGGAACGGCGGCCAGCAGCAACAGCAACAGCAGCAGCAGCCCGCCGCCGCCTCGTACGACGCGTACGGACAGCAGCAGCAGACCGGTGGCTGGGAGCAGCAGCAGGCGGGCTACGGCACGTACGCGGGCGGCTACCAGGATCCGTACCAGGGTCAGGCACAGGGCCAGGGCGCCCCGCAGCAGCAGTACGGCTACGACACCCCGGCCGGCGGCGTCTGGGTGCCGCAGCAGGGCGGGGAGCAGCAGCCGTACGTCCCGCAGCAGCAGAACGGCTACGACCAGCAGGGCCAGCAGCAGGGCCAGTACGACCAGTACGACCCCTACCGCTACAACTAGCGCCCGGCGCGAGGCCCGTTGCCGGAGACCTCCGCGTCCGCGGCGGCGGGCCGCGCAGCGGGGTAGAGGGCGCCTGGAAGGCGTCACGGCGGTGGAGCACCGTCTCGTACGCGAACCGGCCGCGCGTACAAGGCCGCCGTGGTGTCCGGGACCGGCGTCGCGGACGGCACCCTCGGTGAGTGGTGAAGGTCGCGGAACTCCCCATCGGGCAGGGGGCCCGGGCCCGGCCGCGCACCGCATCTTCGGCACGGGTGCGCTCGGTCCGCGTCAGCCGTCCGCGGATCCGGACGCACCGCTCAGCGGCTGCCGCCCGGACCGCCCGCTATGAGGTCGGCGGTGATGGCACCGGACATCCCGGTGTGGGCGAGGCCGCCACCGGGGTGGGACCAGCCGCCCACCAGGTACAGACCGGGGACGGGCAGCCGGTTGCCCGGGTGCAGGTGCGCCCCTTCCGCGCCGGCGAGGGCGGGGCGGGGGAGCCGGCCGCCTGGGGAGCCGGTCTCCACCTCGGTGTCGGCGGGGGTGTGCACGGCGCGCCACAGCAGGCGTTCGGCCAGGTCGGGCAGGGCCGCCGCGGCGGCCGTCTGCACGGCGTCCGCGACGCGCTCGGCCAGGCCCGGCGCCCGCCAGTCCACCCCCGATGGTCCGTGGGGCGGCACCGTGACGCCGAGCGTGACCGACTCCGAGGTGTCGTCGGGCCGCAGGGTGTCGTCGTCGGGGCGCAGCACCGTGACCGTCGGGCGGTCGTACAACTCGCCGCGCGCCAGGGCTGCCGCCTCGGCCTCCGGGTCCGGGGTGTGGACGACCGTGCGGTGCGTCGCGTCCGAGGGCCGGGCGCCGCGCAGCGCCAGGCAGACCGTCAGGCGCCCGGGGCCCTCGCAGCGGGGACCGGGTCCGGCGCCCTCCCGCACCCGGTCCGCGGGCCGGACGTCCCCGGCGCCGTGCGAGAGCAGCGGGGGCAGCAGCCACGGGGCGACACCGGCGACCACGGTGTCGGCCTCCACCCTTGTGCCGTCGGCGAGTTCGAGGCCGGCCGCGCGGCCGTCCTTCTCCACGATCCCCGCCACCCCCGTACCGAAGTGGAACTCCACCCTCCGTGCCACGCACCGCGCGTGCACGGCGTCGGCCAGTGCCCGCATGCCACCGCGTACGTACCAACTGCCGAAGGTCTGTTCCATGTACGGCAGGACGGCGGCGCTGGCGGGCGCGGTGCGCGGGTCGAAGCCGTACGCCAGGGCGTAGGAGCCGAGCAGCGCGGCGAGCCGCGGATCGTCCAGTTCGCGCCGGGCGACGTCGGCCAGGGTCGGCGCGCCGCGCCGGAACAGCCCCCGGCGCACGGGGGGCGCCGGATACGGATCGCGGTCGAGCGCGGACAGGTCGGCGGCGAGCGCGTCCTCCAGCAGGGGGCGGCGCGTGGCGTCCCAGACCTCCCGGGCCCGCACCAGCAGTTCGCTCCAGCGCTCGCCCGCGCCGTTGCCGAGCGCCGCGTCGAGGGCGGCGAGGACCCCGCCGCGAGACGCGTTGGGCAGCGACAGCACGGTGCCGTCGGGGAAGACGTGGCGGCTCGCCGGGTCGACCTGGCTGAGGGCGACGCTCTCCTCCAGGCTCTCCCTGCCGGTCTTGAGGAACAGGTCGCGGTAGACCGCCGGCAGGTGCAGGAGGCCGGGGCCGGTGTCGAAACCGAAGCCCGCGCGCTCCAGGCGCCGCACCGCGCCCCCGTGGGTGGCGGCGCGCTCGTACACCGCCACCCGGTGCCCGCCGGTCGCGAGCCGGGCGGCGGCAGCCATGGCGCCCATCCCCGCGCCGATCACCGCAATCCGTGCCATGGAGGGGACTCTAACCCCAGCCACCGACAACGCCGCGACCGGCCTTGCGGCGCTCCCTGCGGGCCTTCCAGCGCTGCCAGGCACGGCGGATCCGGGACAGTATGAAGAACACCAGGACGATGCCCAGCACCAGCAGCACCGCCGCGACGCAGGCCGCGGCCACCGGGTGGAAGAGCGCGAAGACGATGATCGAGGCGACGCCGACGTCCTCCGCCAGGCTGATCACGATGTTGCTCGCGGGTTCCGGCGAGGTGTTGACGCCCAACCGCAGCCCGGCCTTCACCAGATGGCTCACCAGCGCCGTCGTCCCGCCGACAGCGCCCGCCGCCAGTTGCGGCAGCGAGCCGTCCTGACCGGCCAGCAGGGCCGCCACCACGGCTCCGGCGACCGGCCGGATCGCCGTGTGCACGGCGTCCCACGTGGTGTCCACGTACGGGATCTTGTCCGCGACCGCCTCGCAGAGGAACAGGATCCCGGCGGCGACCAGCACGTCGGTGCGCTCCAGCGCCGGCGGCACCTCGTCGCTGACGCCGGTGACGCCCATCAGGCCCAGCAGGAAGACCACGGCGTAGGCGTTGATCCCGCTCGCCCAGCCGCTGGTGAACACGAGCGGAAGTACCGACATGGGCCGTGATGCTACCGAACCCCCGGGAAGGCGCCCGCCGCCTCTGAGCGGTACGACCCGGTGGTGAGTACCCGTACTCAGATCCCCACTTGAGTATCCGCACGGATGAGCGCGGCCCGGCCCGGACGCCAAGGTGGAGGTGACGGAAGGGCACGGCACCGGAACCGCCGACACGGGGCGGCGGAACGGCGCCATGCCCGGCCGTACGGGGGTGCACGGGGGTGCACGGGGAGCGCCGTCCCGGAACGGCCCGACGGGGGATCGGGCCGCGCCGGGGCGGCGCGCCGTCGTAAGGGGTCAGGCGCGGGCGTGCCCGGCGACCCGTCCCTGCAGGAGCCGTGAAAGGGCCGCGTGCACGTCGTCGATCGACCGCTCGGGCTGGAAGGACAGCCAGTCCAGCGCCGCGACGAGCACCATCCCGAAGAGCGCGGCCGCCGTGAGCGGCACGTCGATCTCCTCGGAGAGCTCGCCCGCCGCGACCGCGTCGCGCAGCGTCTGCTCCACGACCGCGACCGCCTCCTTGCGCAGCACCATGAGCGTGTCCTGCCAGGCGCGGTTGGTCCGCCACAGCTCGGCCACGTACAGCTGCGTGAAGGACGGGTACTCGGCGATGAAGGCGAGCCCCGCCCGGATCATCGCGTCGATGGCGTCCACGTGGCTGCCGCCGCGCGCGGTGACGCCGGCGCCCGCGTCCCGCAGGGAGGCCGTCAGCAGGCCGACCCCGTGCCGCAGCAGCTCCTCGAAGAGCTCGTTCTTGCTGGCGAAGTTGTAGTAGACGGTGCCCTTGGCCACGCCGGCGCGCTCGGCGATCTCGTCGACCGTGGTGGCGGAGAAACCCTGCTCGGCGATGAGCGTGACCGCGGCCTGGAAGAGCCTCTGCCGCGTGGCCTGCCGTCGTGCACTGTTCATGACGACGATTCTCTACGGTCCGGCAGGCGCTTTCGGCGCGGCCTCACAGGGACAGCTCCGGATGCAGCCGGTCCACCGTCCACACCTGCTTGCGACGGGCCGACACCGCGGTGAGCGCCAGCGCGCCCGCGGTGAAGGCGAGCAGCACCAGGACCGCCCGCCACACCGGCCCGAGCCCGCCGCCCGTGATGAGGTGGCGCAGCCCCTCGACGACGTAGGTCATCGGCAGGAAGGGGTGGATCGCGTTGAAGAAGTCCGGGCTGGTCTGCACCGGGTAGGTGCCGCCCGCCGAGGTCAGCTGCAGCATGAGCAGCGCCAGCACCAGGACGCGTCCGGCCGGCCCGAAGCGGGCGTTGAGCCACTGCACGATCGCGGCGAAGCAGGCGGTCACCAGCACGAGGAAGCCGATCGTCCCGGCGGCCCGCACCATCTGCAGGCCGATCGCCCAGTGCAGCACCGCCATCAGGGCCAGGGTCTGCAGCACGCCTATGGCGAGCACCGGCAGCCAGCCGGCCACCGCGATCCGCCAGGCTGCGGCGCCGGCGGCCATGGCGCGCCTGCTGAGCGGCTGCAGCAGCATGTAGGCCACCATCGCGCCGACCCACAGGGACAGCGGGATGAAGTAGGGGGCGAAGCCCGTCCCGTAGTTGGGCGCCTTGTGCAGCGACCGCGCGGCGAGCCGCACCGGGTCGGCCATCACCTTGGTGCGGCCGGCGCGCTCCGAACCGTCGTAGTCGGGGATCCGGGACGCTCCGTCGTGCAGGCCGTCGGCGAGCTGCCCGCTGCCGTCGGTGAGCCGGGTCAGGCCGGTCGTCAGGCGGCTGCTGCCGTCCGACAGCCGGTACATCCCGCCCGCCAGGGTGTCGGCCCCCGAGGACAGCTCCCGGAGCCCGGCGTCCAGGGCGCCCGCGCCGGCCGAGGCGGTCCGCAGGCCCTTGGACACCTTGTGCGCGCCGTCGTTGAGACGGTTGACGCCGTCGACGGCGTTCTGCAGCTTCGTGGCGAGCGCGGGGTCCGACAGTTCCACGGCCACCGTGTGCAGGGTGTCCAGGTCGTCCCGGAGCCCGTCGAGGGCCGCGGAGTGCGCGTGGACATAGGTGTCGAGACGGCGGGCGACGTCCGCGACGTCGTCGGCGGCGTCGACGCCCTTCTTCAGCGTCCCGCACTGCGGGGTGACCGCGCCCAAGGGGCACTGCTCGTCATAGGAGCCGTGGATCTGCGCGGCGGCCGTCCGGGCGTCGGCGGCCGCCTGTGCCGACTGCCGTGGCAGGTCACCGATGCCGTCGCGGGCCGTCCGCGAGGAGCGGGCGACGACCCGCGCGACCGCGTTGATCTCCTTGACGTGCCGCTTGACGAAGGTCAGTTCGTCCGACGCGCCGTTGACCTCGTCGGCCAGGGTCTGGGTCCCCGCGGCGACCTGCACCGCGCCGGTGTCGAGGGCACCCAGCCCCCCGGCCAGCGAACCGCTGCCCTTCTTCGCCGTGCGCAGGCCGGCGGCCAGTCTCCGTGCGCCGTCCTCGGCGGTGGAGATGCCGTCGCCGAGTTCCCGGGAGCCGCTACGGGCCGTGCCCGCGCCCTTGGTGACGTCATCGGCGCCGTCCGCGGCCTCGACGGTCTTGTCGTGGAGGCCCGAGAAGGCGACGAAGATCCGGTCGTAGAAGTCCCGCGACGCCTTGGTGGAGGCGGCGGAGCGCACCTCGGAGAAGACCGTGCGGGAGATCTGTCCCACGATGTAGTTGTTGGCGTCGTTGGTGCGCACCTGGAGCGCACCGGTGCGCGGGTGGTCGCCGGAGCTCGACGCCACGCGTGCGCTGAAGTCGCGCGGGATGGTGAGCGACAGGTAGTAGGTGCCGTCCTCGACCCCCTCGGCGGCCTCGGCGGCGCCCGTCTCGTGCCAGTCGAAGGTATCGCTCTCGCGCAGTCCGTCCACGATGGAGTCGCCCGCCGCGAGCCGCCGCCCGCCCACGGTGGTGCCCTCGTCGGCGTTCACCAGGGCGACGGGGATCTTGTCCAGCCGCCCGTAGGGGTCCCAGAACGACCACAGGTACAGGGCGCCGTAGAGCAGCGGCAGGAGCAGCAGCGACACCATGGCCGCGCGGGGCAGCCGCCCCCTGCCGAACTTCCTCAGCTCAAGCGCTGCCAGTCGCGGCGTGCGCATCGGCCGCCCCCTCCTCGTCGATGGTGTCCTCGTGTCCGGCGTCGTGTCCGGCGGCGGTCTCCGCGACGGCGTCCTCGGTCGCGCCGCCGTCTGCGGCGCACGCCCGGGTGCGGACCACCACGGCGTCCGGCGGCGCCTCGGTGCAGACCGCCAGGACGGTCATGCCGTTCGCGGCGATGCCGCGCAGCATCCGCCAGGCCTGTTCGCGTTCGGCCGGGGCCAGCTTGTGGTCGGCGTCGTCCACCGCCAGCACCTTCGGACGGGCCAGCAGCGCGAGGGCGGTGCCCAGGCGCAGCGCCTCGAGCCGCTCCAGGTCCCGGGCGGCGGTGCGTTCGCCCTTGGGCAGCGTCGACAGGTCCAGCCCGGCCGCCGCCAGCGCCTCGTCGATCCGTGCCCCGTCGCTTGTGCCGGGCCGCTGCAGCAGTTCGCGCAGCGAGCCGCCGAACCGCCGCCGCAGCAGCACGCGTTCCCGCAGGTGCTCGCCCGCGGTGAGGGCGGGGTCGAGTTCCGACACCCCGGCGACGGGGCCGAGCGCGGTCACGCGGCGGACCGCGGCGAGCTGCTGGGGCAGCCGGAACCCGGCCACCTCGGCCCGTCCCTCGGTGGCGCGCATCCGCCCGGTCAGCGACAGCAGCAGGCAGGTGCGGCCCGAGCCCGAGGCCCCCTCGACGGCGATCAGACCGCCCGCCGGCGCGGTGAAGGCGACGTCCCGGAACACCCAGCCCCGGGGGCCCTTGAGCCCGAACCCCTCCGCGGTGATCACGCGGCCGCCCCTTTCTTTGCACTGACCAGTCAGTACAAAAACTCTACCCCATGGGGTCATCGGCCCGCGAACTCGGCGGCGTTGTCCGGCCGCGGCAGTCATCTGTGCAGGTCAACGTGATTGTCAGAGGTGTGCTTCACGATGAGTGGTGAAGGCAGGGAAGTGTCGGACACGTCATGCGAAGACAGGAGGTATGTGATGACCGCGTCAGTCCGCAGCGGTGCCGTCGGTGGCGGCGGCGCCGCCGACGTCCACCCCGTGCTGCGCCGGGCCAACGCCCCCGCGGCCGCCCTCGACCTGCTCGTCCAGGCCCGGCGGGGGCTCGACGAGGCCGCCGCCCTGGAGATCCCCAACGACCGCTTCGCCACCGCCCACTTGGCCGCCCTGCGCACCGCGGCCGCCGTCCTCGCCGTGCGCGGCCGTCCCGAACCCACCAAGCGGCGCCGGCAGCGGATACGCAGCGCCTGGGAGGTGCTGCCCGAGGTCGCGCCCGAACTGGCCGAGTGGAGCGCCCTGTTCGAGGCGGGCGCCGCTCAGCGGGCCCGCGCCGAGGCCGGCATCCAGAACGCGGTCGGCGCCCGCGAGGCCGACGACCTGATCCGCGCCACGGAGATGTTCCTGCGGCTCGTCGAGCGCATGCTGGCGCTGCAACCCGTGCTGGAACGCCCGCAGACCGGACGTCCCGCTTGATCGGCCGCCGGGCGGCGGCCCACTAGAGTGGGTTCCAGGCTGGGCCGACCGGTCCCCAGCCCCGTCCGTCCGCGAGGAGCCGTCCGCATGTCCCGTCCTGGAGGGGCCGAACCGCTGCGGCCCCGCGCAGCCCTGCGTACCGCCGTGGTCTGGGAGGTCCTGCGCGACGCGCTGGACCGGCAGGCCAAGGCCGCCGGCCGGGACGTCCTCGACGTGCTCGACACCGGTGGCGGCACCGGCAACTTCGCGGTGCCCGTGGCCAGTCTGGGCCACCGGGTGACCGTGGTCGACCCCAGCCCCGACGCGCTCTTCGCCCTCGAACGCCGCGCGGCGGAAGCGGGAGTCACCGACCGTGTCCGCGGGGTGCAGGGCGACGCCCACGGGCTGCTCGACGTCGTGCCGCCCGGCAGCCACGACGTGGTCCTCTGCCACGGCGTCCTGGAGTACGTGGACGACCCGGCCGAGGGCGTGCGCAACGCCGCGGGCACCCTGCGTGCCTCCGGCGCCCTCAGCCTGCTCGCCGCCAGCCGCCACGGAGCGGTGCTCGCCCGGGCGCTCGCCGGCCACTTCGGCGAGGCCCGGCACACCCTGGACGACCCCGACGGCCGTTGGGGCGAGGGCGATCCGACGCCCCGCCGCTTCACCGCCGACGAGCTGACCGCCCTGGTCACCGACGCCGGGCTGCGGATCGGTTCGGTGCACGGCGTCCGCATCTTCGCCGACCTGGTCCCCGGTGTCCTGGTGGACACCGAACCCGGCGCGATGGACGCCCTGCTGAGGCTGGAACTGGCCGCCGCCGAGCAGCCGGCCTTCCACGCCGTGGCGACCCAGTTGCACGTGCTGGCCGAGCGCGGCTGAGCCCGCGCGGGGGTCGTTCCCGTTGCCTCTTCCGGTCACCCAGCGGGAGGAGTCCGTCACACGACCCCCGATTCCCGGTTCAGGGCCGTATGCTGGCATGACGTGGCGTTCGACGGGGAAAACACCCCCCGTCGGATTGGCGTAGTGGGGCGGGTTTCACGGGGGCGATTCCCTGCCTATCCTGGAAGGGTCGTACTGGTCGCTCCCCCGCGACCGACGAGGAGGAGGACTCCGTGCCGCTCTCGGAGCACGAGCAGCGCATGCTCGAGCAAATGGAGCGAGCGCTGTACGCCGAAGATCCCAAGTTCGCGTCGGCGCTTGAGGGAAGCGGGCTGCGCACCTACACCAGGCGGCGCGTCTACCTGGCTGTGGCGGGCTTCCTGGTGGGCATCGGGCTGCTGATGGGCGGCATGATCGCCCAGCAGCCCTGGATCAGCGTCGTCGGCTTCCTCGTGATGCTCGGTTGTGCCGTTCTCGCCGTCACCGGCTGGCGTCGTGCCGCCAAACCGGGTGCGGCCGCCGCTCCCGCGGGGCAGCCCCAGCAGGGCGCCGCGGGCCGTGGCCGTCGCAACCAGCCGCGGCGCAAGATGATGGACCGCATCGAGGAGCGCTGGCAGCGGCGCCGCGACGAACAGGGCCAATGACACAGGCTTGAGAACGAAGGGGCGGGGTTCCGGTGGGAACCCCGCCCCTTCGCCATGTCGTCGTCGCGCCGGGGGAGGGAGGGCGGCCACCCGGCCGTCCTCCCTCCCGAGGCCCTCAGGAGGTCCGGCGCTGCCGCAGCGGCCGCATCACGGCGTCGCCCGCACCGCGCAGCCGGGCCGACACGCGGGCCGACCCCGTCGACCAGCGCTCCGCGGACCGCCACACGACCCGGACCGTCGAACGGGGCAGCAGCAGCGCGCGGATCCGCGTCACGGTGTCCGCGTTCTCGCGCAGCCCCTCCCGTACCAGCCGGACGTCCTTCGCCGAGCCCGAGGCGATCGGCGGCCGCGGCGAGAACAGGGCCTGCTCGACGGCGGTCGCCAGACGCCGTGCGGCCTCCGCCGCATGCCCCTCGAGTCCGCCGTCACTGATCAGGCGGCCCGCCACCCGGCGCGGGGTCTCGGACTCGTCGGGCCGCAGCCCGAAGTCCCAGGCGGTGTCGATCAGCTCCAGCCACGCCGCCAGGGTGCGGGCGCCGTCCCGGGCGCCCATGGCGTCCAGCTCGCCGGGCGTCGGATTCGCCGCGGCGCCGCGCCCGTCGCCGTCCTCGGCCGACGCGCCCCGGGCGCGCCCGGTCAGCTCCAGCCAGGCCGCCAGGGCGGCGGGGTCCTGGCCGCCGCCCAGGCGCAGGGAACGCTGCCTGCGCCGCCAGAGCAACGGCAGCAGCAGGACGAGCACCAGCAGCGGCACCGCGGCCCAGAGGAGGACGAGCACGGCCCAGGCGAGGATCTTCGGCCACAGCCGCTCGTCCTCGGCGCCGGAGCCGGAAGCCTGCCCCAGGGGGTCGCAGTTGCCGAGCTGGGCTTCCTTGCCCACGCAGGCCGGCGCGACGGTCGGGCCGGTGCTCGCCCCGGCGCCCGCGGACTCCTCCGGGGTGTCCGGCGCCGACGGGCCGGTGTCGGAGGTGGCCGTCTCCTGGGTGTAGCCCGGCAGGGTGCCCCGGGTGGGCGTGGGCTCGAAGCGCGTCCAGCCGACACCCTCGAAGTACAGCTCGGGCCAGGCGTGCGCGTCCTTCAGCCCCACCGCGTACGCGCCGTCCGACTCCGCGGTGCCGGGCGTGAAACCGACCGCCACCCGGGCCGGGATGCCCAGGGTCCGCGCCATCGCCGCCATGGTGAAGGCGAAGTGGATGCAGAACCCTTCCTTGTTGCTCAGGAAGCGGGTGATCGCCTGGACGCCGGTGCCGGAGCGCACCGACGTGTCGTACGAGAAGGCGCCCGAGGTGAACCAGCGCTGCAGGGCCAGCGCCCGCTCGTAGTCGTTCCCGGCGTCCTTGGTGACGTCCCGGGCCGTCTGCGCCACCACCTCGGGCAGCGAGCCCGGCACCTTCGTGTACTCGGCCCGCAGCCGGGCGTCCGCCGGCGGCGCGCTCGCCAGCTGCTCGGCGGTCGGCTCCAGCTCCAGGCTGCTGACCTGGTACTGGGTGCCGGAGGTGGTCTGGCCCCGGTCGCCGATGATGGTGCGGCCGGTCTGCTCGAAGCGCCAGCGCCCGCCGACCTGGACCTGGGTGGCCGGGTACGGCAGCGGCAGCCACATCTGGACGTAGCTCTTGTCCGCCGCGATCGACGTGGCGACCTCCGTGGCCTTCACGCCGGATCCCAGCCCCTGAGGGCCGGGCAGCACCTTGGGCACGCCGGTGAGGGAGCGCTGGGCGGGCTCCCACTTGTCGCCGGTGAAGCGGTCGAGCGCCACGATCCGCAGGTACATGTCCGCGTTGGAGACGGCGTTCGTCCGGTAGCGGAGCACCACCCGGTCGTCGGACTGGTTCAGGTTGTCCTGGAGTGCGACCACGGGATTGACCGCGGAGATCGTGCCGCCGCCGCGCCCGTTGCCCGTACCGGAGCCCCCGGTCGGCAGCAGCCCCACGCCCGTCGAGGGCAGCGCCCACGACGCCACCAGGGCGACGCCGAGCGACATCACCCCGATGCGGCGCCCGGTGCGCACCGGGGCCACCGCCCCGGTCGGCCCCCCGTACCCGGCCCGCGCGCCGGATCCGACGCCGCCGAAGACCCGGCCCCAGCGGGAGATCCGGTCCCGGCCCTCGGCCAGCAGGAGCAGCAGGTAGCCGACGGCGGCCAGCAGGAAGTACGGCCAGCGGGTGCCGTCGCCCCCGGCCAGCCCCGCCGCGATCGAGTACAGGGCCAGCAGGGGCAGCCCGGCGGGGGCCGCGCTGCCGTACGTCACCGCCAGCGCGTCCACGGCCAGCCCGATCAGCAGCACCCCGCCGAGCAGCAGCAGCCGGATGCCCGGGGTGACCGGCGCCGGGATGGCGAACTGGGTCACGTCCTGCATCGCGGCCGTCAGCAGGTTCCCGAACTGGGTGTACGCCGCGGGCCCGGGCAGGACCCCGAGCAGGGCCTGGTCGCTCGCGAACATCAGGGTCAGCACCAGCAGCGAGACCACCGCCTGCGCCAGCACGGTCAGCGGCCGTGCCAGCGGCACCCGCCGGGTCGCCGCGCCCACCCCGGTCTGCAGCGCCACCAGGAAGGCGGCCTGCAGGATCCACGAGTTCGGCGTCGCCAGCGGCAGCAGCGAGCAGGCGGTCATCAGTGTCGCCGCCGCCGCGCAGACCGCGAGCCGTCCCCGTCCGCTCATCATCGCGTCCCCGCCTCCTCGCGCGACCGGTGCCGGTCGGCGCGCTGCCACAGGTCGGGCAGCCCGTCGCCGGCGGCGGCCGGGAGCACCGTCCAGCCCGTCTCGCGCAGCATCCGCACGGTCCGTGCCGAGGCCCCCTCGGACGCGTCCGCGTCCGCGCCGGCGCTCGGCCGCTCGGCCTGGGGCCGGGGCGTCCCGTCCTCGTCGAGGGCCCCCCAGGCCGCGCTGTCCAGGACGAAGGCGACGGCCGCCCCCGCCCGCTGCCGCATCCGCCCCGCCATCGCGGCCTGCTCCTCGTCGAGGTCCCCGAAGAAGGCCACCAGCAGGCCCTCACTGCCCGTACGCAGCACGTCGAGCGCACGGGAGAGCCCGGCGCCGTCCGAGTGGTCGACCACCGCCAGGGTGTCCAGCATGGCGCCCGCCGCGTCCGAGGACTCGGTGCTGCCGAAGCCCTCGGACCCGGGCACGGTGCTGCCGGTGTCGGTGAGCAGCCGTACGGAGTAGCCGCGCTCCAGCATGTGCATCGCCACCGACGCCGCCCCGGACACCGCCCACTCGAAGGCCGAGTCGGGCCCGGCGCCGAAGTACGCCACGGCCCGGGTGTCCAGCAGCACCGTGCAGCGCGCGCGGTGCGGCTGCTCCTCGCGCCGCACCATGAGCTCGCCGTACTTGGCGGTCGAGCGCCAGTGCACCCGGCGCAGGTCGTCGCCGTGGCGGTAGCCGCGCGGGATCACGTCGTCCTCGCCCGCCAGCGCCAGCGCCCTGGTGCGGCTCTCCCCGTAGCCGGAGGAGTCGCCCTTGAGCTTGACCGGCGGCAGCGGCTCCACGCGGGGCACCACGGTCAGGGTGTCGTACGCGCTGAAGGAGCGGGTGAGCTCGCACATGCCGAAGGGGTCGGTCAGCCGCAGCTGCAGCGGCCCCAGCGGATAGCGCCCGCGCAGGTCGGAGCGGACCCGGTAGGACACCTCGCGGTGCCCGCCGGGCTCCACCCGGTCCAGGATGAAGCGGGGCCGGGGACCCAGCACGTAGGGCACGCGGTCCTGGAGCATCAGCAGCCCGGTGGGCAGCCGCGACACGTTGTCCACCCTCAGGTGCACCCGCGCCTCGGACATCGCCGGCACCCGTGAGGGCGACAGCCGGCGGCTGCCGGCGACGCGGTACCGCGTGCGGTACAGGACCGCCACGCAGGCCAGCGGCAGCACGGCCAGCAGCAGGCCGACCCGCAGCAGGTCCGGCTGCCCCAGGACGTAGGCGCAGACGGCCGCCGCGATCCCCGCGGCCAGGAAGGAGCGGCCCCGCGTGGTGAGGCCCCCCAGGGCGGCCCGGAAGCCGCTTTCACGCTCGGTCACGCGGCACCTCCAGCGCCCCCGCCCGTCGTCCGGGTCACCGGCTGCCGTACGGGTCGGGGACCGGCGTGCGCTGCACGATCTCCGCGACGACCTGCTCCGGTGTGCGCCGGTTCAACTGGGCCTGCGCGGTGGGCAGCAGACGGTGCGCCAGTACGGCCGAGGCCAGCGACTGGACGTCGTCGGGCAGGACGTAGTCCCGTCCGTCCAGGGCCGCCGCCGCACGGGCCGCGCGCACCAGGTGCAGCGTGGCGCGCGGGGAGGCGCCGAGCCTCAGGTCCGCGTGGTCCCGGGTGGCCGAGACCAGGCTCACCGCGTAGTGCCGTACGGCCGCGGACACATGCACCGTCCGTACCGCGTCGACCAGTTTGACGATCTCGTGCGCGTGGGCGACCGGCTGCAGGTCGTCCAACGGGCTGACGCCCGCGTGCACGTCCAGCATCTCCAGCTCGGCCTCCATGCTGGGGTAGCCGATGGAGACCCTGGCCATGAAGCGGTCCCGCTGCGCCTCGGGCAGCGGGTACGTCCCCTCCATCTCCACCGGGTTCTGGGTGGCGATGACCATGAAGGGGCTCGGCAGCGGATACGTGCTGCCGTCGATGGTGACCTGCCGCTCCTCCATCGACTCCAGCAGCGCCGACTGCGTCTTGGGCGACGCGCGGTTGATCTCGTCGCCCACGACGATCTGCGCGAAGATCGCGCCCGGCTTGAACTCGAAGTCCCGCCGCTGCTGGTCGAAGACGCTGACCCCGGTGATGTCCGACGGCAGCAGGTCCGGCGTGAACTGGATGCGCCGCACCGAGCAGTCGATCGACCGTGCGAGCGCTTTGGAAAGCATGGTCTTGCCGACGCCGGGCACATCCTCGATCAGCAGATGCCCCTCGGCCAGCAACACCGTCAGCGCAGTCCGTACGACCTCGGGCTTGCCCTCGATCACGTTCTCCACCGACCGGCGTACGCGGTCCGCCGTGGCAGTCAGATCGCTGAGGCTCGCTCGCGCGTCATAGGTCGTCACCCGGTTCTCCTCGGCCCGTTCCTAGGGACGCGGTCATCCCTGGACCGGCCCTCCCCGTTACACGAAGCATTCTCTCCTTCAACTATGCTCCGCGTCACTCCGCTTCCGTTACTCGTTTGTGATTTCGCGCAGCAGGCCGGTGTGCACGTCGAACACGAACCCCCGCACATCGTCCGTGTGGGTCAGGAAGGGCGAGGTCCGGACCCGCTGGATGGACTGCCGCACGTCCTGGTCGACGTCGCGGAAGGACTCCACCGCCCAGGTCGGACGCTGGCCCACCTCCTCCTCCAGCTCCGTGCGGAACTCCTCGGTCAGCGACTCCAGGCCGCAGCCGGTGTGGTGGATCAGCACGACCGAGCTGGTGCCGAGGGCGCGCTGGCTGATGGTCAGCGAGCGGATGGTGTCGTCGGTGACCACGCCGCCGGCGTTGCGGATCGTGTGGCAGTCGCCGAGTTCCAGGCCCAGCGCCTTGTGCAGGTCGAGCCGGGCGTCCATGCAGGCGACCACGGCCACCTTCAGGACGGGGCGGGCGTCCATGCCGGGGTCGCGGAACTGCTCGGCGTAGCGCCGGTTCGCCTCGACCAGCCGGTCGGTGACGGAGGCCGTGCCGGTGCCTGCGGGAACCGCGGACTGATGCGCGTTTATCGACATGACACGACCGTAGAGGGCGCGGTCCGTTCCGACCTGCTGTGGCGTCCGGCAAATCTCGGTCAAACCGGTCCACTGTGAGGTAACCCACAGGCGTCGCGCGCGCTCGCCCGTGCGGGTGATTCGGGCGGCGGGGCCCACGCGGGCGCCCGCGCCAGGGCAGGCTTCTCGTTGACCGTGGGGACCGGTGGAGTAAAGTGGCGCGAAGTGGGTCGCCAGCCTAGTGCGGGAGGTGCGGATGTTCCTCGGGACGTACGCGCCACGGCTGGACGACAAGAGCCGGCTGGTCCTCCCCGCGAAGTTCCGCGAACAGCTCGCGGACGGCCTGGTCATCACCAAGGGCCAGGAGCGCTGCCTGTACGTATGGCCGGTCGAGGGCTTCCGCGCCCTCACCGAGGAGCTCCGCCGGGCCCCCCTCACCTCCAAGGCGGCACGCGACTACATGCGCGTGCTCTTCGCCGGCGCCCACGACGAGGTCCCCGACAAACAGGGCCGGGTCACCCTCCCGCAGCCCCTGCGCGACTACGCCGGACTGCGCCGCGACTGCGCGGTGATCGGCGCCAACACCCGGGTCGAGGTGTGGGACGCGGCGGCCTGGGAGGACTATCTGGCGGGTCAGGAGGACGCCTTTTCGGCGTTGTCCCAGGAGGTGCCTCCCGGCTTACCGTGACCTCGCCCGTAGCCTGATGACTCACGTACGAGTACGTGACGCTCGGCCTCCTCCCGCTCCCCGGTCCGCTGGCACTCCTTCCCCGGTGCCAGATGGCCGCCCACGAGCGGGCGGGGACCCAGTGGTACGTCCCCGAGAGCAGATGAGAAGGGCTTCATGAGCACCACCCCGTCCGAGCCACGCCACGTCCCGGTCATGCTGGACCGCTGCCTGGACATGCTGGCCCCCGCCCTCGGCACGCCGGGCGCCGTGGTCGTGGACGCCACCCTCGGCCTCGGCGGGCACAGCGAGGCGCTGCTGCGGCGGTTCCCCGAGGTCCGGCTGGTCGCCGTCGACCGCGACCCGGCCGCGCTCAAGCTCGCCGGCGAGCGCCTCGCGCCGTACGGGGACCGGGCCACACTGGTGCACGCGGTCTACGACGAGATCCCCGAGGTGCTGGCGGGGCTCGGCGTCCCCAAGGTGCAGGGCGTCCTGTTCGACCTCGGCGTCTCCTCCATGCAGCTGGACGAGGCGGACCGCGGCTTCGCCTACGCCCAGGACGCGCCGCTGGACATGCGCATGAACCAGACCGCGGGCATCAGCGCCGCCGAGGTCCTCAACACCTACCCCCCGGGCGAGCTGGTGCGGGTGCTGCGCGAATACGGCGAGGAGAAGTTCGCCCGCAAGATCGTGGAGGCGGTCGTCCGCGAGCGCGCACGCGAGCCCTTCACCACCAGCGCCCGGCTGGTCGAGCTGATCCGCGAGGCGCTGCCCCAGGCCGCCAAGCGGACCGGCGGCAACCCGGCCAAGCGCACCTTCCAGGCGCTGCGCATCGAGGTCAACGGGGAGCTGACAGTGCTGGAGCGGGCCATCCCGGCGGCCGTCGCCGCGCTCGCCGTGGGCGGCCGGATCGCCGTGCTCTCGTACCACTCCCTCGAGGACCGCCTCGTCAAGGGCGTCCTCGCGGCCGGCGCGGCCACCACGGCGCCGCCCGGGCTGCCCGTGGTGCCCGAGCAGTACCAGCCGCGGCTCAAGCTGCTCACCCGCGGCGCCGAACTGCCCACGGAGGACGAGATCGCCGCCAACCGCCGGGCCGCACCGGCCCGGCTGCGCGGCGCCCAGCGGATCCGGGAGGCCCTGGCGTGAGGCGGCGCAGCTCGGCGGCGCGCTCGCCCTTCGTGCTGCTGATCGTGCTGCTGCTCGGCGGCGGCCTGATCACCCTGCTGCTGCTCAACTCGGCGGTGAACCGGGACTCCTTCAAGCTCAGCGAGCTGCAGAAGAAGACCACCCAGTACACCGACGAGGAGCAGGCGCTGCAGCAGGAGGTCGACCGGTACTCGGCGCCGGACGCGCTGGACGGGCAGGCCCGCGAACTGGGCATGGTCCCCGGCGGCAACCCGGCCTTCCTCGCCCCCGACGGCACCGTCCTCGGCAAGCCCGGTGCCGCGCCCTACGTGCCGGCGCCCACCCCGAGCACGGCGCCGGCCACCGTCGCGCCCAGCGGCTCCGCGGCCGCCTCCCTGGGCCCGACGCCCTCCGCCAAGCCCAGCACGAGCCCGAAGGAGACCCCGTGACCGCAGCTCCGGGGCCCCGTGCCCTCCCGCCCCGATCCGCCCGCCCGGCCGGCCGGGAAGGTGCCGGGGCGTGGTGACCCGTGACGGGGAGCCACCGCGCGACCGGGGGGAGCGGGGCGAGCGGCGTGAACGCGCCGACCGCGACAAGGGCGCGGGCCGTCCGGGGCCAGGCGCCCAGGGCCGCGGTGACGGCGGTGGGGCCACCCCTCGGCGCCGCCAGGTGCCGCGCGGACGCGAGGGCGACGCCGGAGCCCCCGCACGCGACGGCGAGGGCGGGGAGCCCCGCCGCAGGACGCCCCCGGGGCAACAGGCCGGGGCGCGCAGGACCGCCGGGGCACGCGGCGCCAGGCCGCGCGAGGAGGCCGCCCGGGCCGCCCGCGGCACGGGCCGCGACCCGCGCGCCCGCAGGCCCGCCCCCGGCCAGGAGAAACCCGGCACCTCCGCCGTGGCGCACGGCCGCACCCCCGGCGCCCGCAGTCCGGCCGGCGCACGCGAACGCGACGCCGGGACCGCCCGCGCCCGCTCCGGCCGCGCGACCGTACCGCCGCGGCGCAGGCCGCCGCGCCCGGTCACCCCGGCCGGTGCCCCGCTGCTGCGGCTGGGCCGGCCCCGCCCCCGCCTGCGGCTGGTCAGCATCGCGCTGACCCTGGTGATGCTGACCTTCGTCATCCGGCTCTTCCAGGTGCAGGCCGTGGACGCCGCGACGTACGCCGCCAAGGCCGAGGTCAACCGCAACGTGAAGGTGACCCTCGCCGCCGAGCGCGGGACGATCACCGACCGCAACGGCGTCGACCTGGCCACCACCGTCGACGCGTACGACATCACGGCCGACCCGATGCTCTTCGCCCCCGAGTACGCGAAGGCCGACGACGCCCCGGCGCGCGCCGCCGCACTGCTGGCGCCGATCGTCGACGGGGACGAGAAGAAGATCGCGCAGCAGCTCGCCAACTACCCGGGGTCGCGCAACGAGATCATCGCCCGGCAGCAGTCGCCGCAGGTCTGGAACCAGATCAAGGACCTGCAGAGCGCGCTCGCCGACCGGGCCGAGAAGGGCGACGGCGTCAACTACCTCGCCGGGGTCTTCCGGCTCCGGCACGCCAAGCGCGTCTACCCGGCGAACGACCTCGCGGCGGGCGTGATCGGCTGGGTGAGCGCCTCCGGCACGGGCGGCGGCGGCCTGGAGAGCCGCCTGGACAAGGCGCTCGCGGGCAAGGACGGCACCGTCACCTACGCCCAGTCCGGCGGCCGCCGCGTGCCGACGGCCAGCGTGCAGGAGCGCGCCGCCGAGCCCGGCACCGACGTGGAGCTGACGCTGGACCGGGACATCCAGTGGGCCGCCCAGCGGGCGATCACCCAGCAGGTGCGCGCGTCCGACGCCGACCGCGGTTACGTCATCGTCCAGGACACCCGCACCGGGCAGGTGCTGGCCATGGCCAACGCACCCGGTTTTGACCCCAACGACCTGACCCGGGCCGACCCCACCGCCCTCGGCAACGCCGCCCTGCAGGACGCGTACGAGCCGGGCAGTGTCAGCAAGCTGATGTCCATGGCGGCGGTCCTCGACGAGGGCGTGGCCGCCCCCGAAACCCACGTCACGGTGCCCGGCACCCTGCCGCGCGCCGACCGGGTCTTCCACGACGACGTGGACCACGGCACCTGGCACCTGACGCTGAACGGCGTGCTCGCCAAGTCCAGCAACATCGGCACGATCCTGGCGGCCGAACAACTCGGCAAGAACCAGAAGCAGGCGAACCGCGTCCTCTACTCATATCTGAGGAAATTCGGCATCGGGCGGCCCACGGGGGTCGGGTTCCCCGGGGAGACGCCCGGCATCCTGGCGAGGCCGGACAAGTGGAACGCGTCCCAGCAGTACACCATCCCCTTCGGGCAGGGCCTGTCGCTCAACGCGCTGCAGGCCACCTCGGTCTACTCGACGATCGCCAACGGCGGGGTACGGGTCGAGCCCAGCCTGGTGCGCGGCACGACCGGCCCGGACGGCCGCTTCGTCCCGTCCCCGGTGCCGGCGAAGAACCGGGTGGTCAGCACGAAGACCGCCAGGACGCTGTCCACCATGCTGGAGTCGGTGGTCGGCGACGAGCAGGGCACCGGCATCAAGGCCCGGATCGCGGGGTACCGCGTCGCGGGCAAGACCGGCACGGCCAACCGGGTGGACCCGGAAACGGGCACCTACAGTGGCTACACGGCCTCCTTCATGGGGTTCGCCCCGGCCGACGACCCCCGGCTGACCGTGTCGTGCGTGATCCAGAACCCGACCCGCGGCAGTTATTTCGGTGGTCAGATCTGCGGCCCGGTGTTCAAGCGGGTCATGGAGTTCGCCCTGAAGTCCCTGCAGGTGGCGCCGAGCGGAGCCAAGACCCCGAACCTGCCGGTCGAGTGGGACCCCTCGAAGCCGTGACCGGCGAGCAGGGGAGGAAGGAACGGCGGCCGTGAACGGACACGACCCCACAGCCCCGGGCACGGGCGGTAGCCCCGCGCACGCGGACCGTACCGGAGGAAGCGGCAGGCCGGAAGCCCGGCGAGGGGCTTTTGGCCCGGAGCCCGGCCCGGCGGGTACTCTCACGGCCGTGTCACAAGCTGATCAGCCCCCCGGCCCCGAACACAAGCAGCCGGGCGCACCCCGCCCCACCCAGGTCCGGCCCGTACCCCCCGCGGAACTGGCCGCGCGGCTGGGCGTGGAGCCGCCCGGGCCCGGTGCCGCCCCGGTCACCGGGATCACGCACGACTCGCGCGCCGTCCGCCCCGGAGACCTCTACGCCGCCCTGCCCGGCGCCCGCTTCCACGGCGCGGACTTCGCCCCGCAGGCGGCCGAACTGGGGGCCGCCGCGATCCTCACCGACCCGGCGGGCGCCGACCGCGCCCGTGCGACCGGCCTGCCGGTGCTGATTGTCGAGGACCCCCGGTCCCGGATGGGGGACCTGGCTGCCGAGATCTACGGCCGCCCGGGTGGCGCCCTGCTGCAGATCGGCATCACCGGCACCTCCGGCAAGACCACCACGGCCTACCTCATCGAGGGCGGCCTGCGGGCCGTCCACGGCGACCGGACGGGGCTGATCGGCACCGTCGAGTCGCGGATCGGCGACGAGCGGCTCAAGAGCGAGCGCACCACCCCCGAGGCCACGGACCTGCAGGCGCTCTTCGCGGTGATGCGCGAGCGCGCCATCGAGGCCCTGGTCATGGAGGTCTCCAGCCACGCCCTGGTGCTGGGCCGGGTCGACGGCGCGGTCTTCGACGTCGCCGTCTTCAACAACCTCAGCCCCGAGCACATGGAGTTCCACTCGGGCATGGAGGACTACTTCCAGGCCAAGGCGCAGCTGTTCACGCCGCGCCGCAGCAGGGCCGGGGTGGTCAACGTCGACGACGAGTACGGCCGCCGCCTGGTGCGCGAGTCCCAGGTCCCGGTGACCACCTTCTCCGCCGAGGGCCACCCGGACGCCGACTGGCGCGCCGAGCACGTGGTGACCGGGCCGCTGCGCTCCACCTTCACCGTGGTGGGCCCGGGCGGCGTGCGGATCGAGGCCGCCTCGCCCCTTCCCGGGCCCTTCAACGTCGCCAACGCGCTCGCCGCGATCACCGCCCTCGCGGTGGCCGGGATCGACCCGCAGGCGGCCGCCCAGGGCGTCGCCGCCGTCCCGGGCGTCCCGGGCCGGCTGGAGCGCGTCGACGCCGGGCAGCCGTACCTCGCGGTCGTCGACTACGCCCACAAGACCGACGCCGTGGAATCGGTGCTGCGGGCCCTGCGCAAGGTCACCAAGGGCAGCCTGCACATCGTCCTCGGCTGCGGCGGGGACCGCGACGAGACCAAACGCGGCCCCATGGGCGCCGCCGCGGCACGGCTGGCCGACACGGCCGTGCTGACCTCCGACAACCCCCGCTCCGAGGACCCGCTCGCGATCCTCACCGCGATGCTGTCCGGAGCGGCCGGGGTGCCCGCGCACGAGCGGGGCCATGTCGTCGTCGAACCCGACCGGGCGGCGGCCATCGCGACCGCCGTCGCCCTGGCCCGGCCGGACGACACCGTACTGGTGGCCGGCAAGGGCCATGAGCAGGGCCAGGACATCGCCGGAGTGGTACGCCCCTTCGACGACCGAGAAGTGCTGCGCGCGGCCATCGAACGGGCCGCCGCCACACCAGCACAGGAGAAGGACCAGGACCAGCTGTGATCCCACTCACCCTCGCCGAGGTCGCACACGCGGTCGGCGGGAGCACGCACGACATACCGGACCCGACGGTGCCCGTCACCGGGTCCGTGGAGATCGACTCCCGCAAGGTGACGCCGGGCGGCCTCTTCGTCGCCTTCCAGGGCGAGCGCGTGGACGGCCACGACTACGCGGAGCAGGCCGTCGCGGCCGGAGCGGCGGCCGTGCTGGCCGCCCGGCCGGTCGGCGTGCCCGCGATCGTCGTGGACGACGTCCAGCTCGCCCTCGGCGCCCTGGCCGCGCACGTCATCGACCGGCTCGGCGCCACCCTTGTGGCGCTGACCGGTTCGGCGGGCAAGACCAGCACCAAGGACCTCACCGCACAGGTGCTCAAGCGGCTCGCCCCGACCGTCTGGACACCCGGCTCCCTCAACAACGAGATCGGCCTGCCGCTGACCGCACTGCGCGCCGACGCCTCCACCCGGCACCTGGTGCTGGAGATGGGCGCCCGCGGCATCGGCCACATCGCCTACCTCACCGAACTGACCCCGCCGCGCATCGGCGTCGTCCTCAACGTCGGAACCGCCCACATCGGCGAGTTCGGCGGCCGCGAGCAGATCGCCCGGGCCAAGGGCGAACTGGTCGAGGCGCTGCCGGACGCCGCCGACGGCGGTGTCGCGGTGCTGAATGCGGACGATCCCCTCGTACGCGCCATGTCATCCCGCACCAAGGCGCGCATCGTGCTGTTCGGCGAGTCCGCCGACGCCGACGTCCGTGCCGAGAACGTCCGCCTCAACGACCGAGGTCAGGCCGTCTTCACGCTCACAACACCTACCGGGTGCAGCGAAGTGACCTTGCGCCTGTACGGTGAGCACCACGTGTCGAACGCGCTTGCCGCGGCCGCCGTAGCCCGTGAACTCGGCATGCCCGTCGACGAGATCGCCACCGCGCTCTCCGAGGCGGGCACGCTGTCCCGCTGGCGCATGGAGGTCGTCGAACGGCCGGACGGCGTGACGGTCGTGAACGACGCCTACAACGCGAACCCCGAATCCATGCGAGCCGCCCTGCGCGCGCTCGCGGCCATGGGGCGTGCCGCAGAGGCACGCGGGGGACGCACGTGGGCGGTGCTGGGCGAGATGGCGGAGCTCGGCGGGGAGGCCCTCGCGGAGCACGACGCTGTCGGACGGCTCGCCGTCCGGCTCAACGTCAGCAAGCTCGTGGCAGTCGGCGGCCAGGCGGCCGCCTGGGTGCAAATGGGCGCCTACAACGAGGGTTCGTGGGGTGAGGAGTCGGTGCACGTGTCCGACGCTGAGGCGGCGATCGACCTGCTGCGCAGTGAACTGCGTCCGGGGGACGTCGTGCTGGTGAAGGCATCGAGGGCGGTCGGCCTGGAGCGGGTCGCACTCGCGCTGCTCGACGGCGTCGAGGGCGGGGGCGCTCAGTAATGAACCAGATCCTGGTCTCGGGCGTGCTCGGGCTGTTCCTGTCCCTCATCGGCACCCCGATGCTGATCAAGCTGCTGGCCCGCAAGGGCTACGGGCAGTTCATCCGGGACGACGGCCCGAAGGAGCACCACAGCAAGCGCGGTACGCCCACCATGGGCGGCATCGCGTTCATCCTGGCCACGCTCGTCGCGTACGCGCTCACCAAGGTCATCACCTCGGAGCGCCCGACGATCTCCGGCGTGCTGGTGCTCTTCCTCTTCACCGGTCTGGGCGTGGTCGGCTTCCTCGACGACTACATCAAGATCGTGAAGCAGCGCAGCCTCGGTCTTCGGGCCAAGGCCAAGATGGCGGGCCAGCTGATCGTCGGCATCACCTTCGCGGTGCTGTCGCTGCAGTTCGCCGACTCCCGGGGCGTCACCCCGGCCTCCACCCGGCTGTCCTTCACGCAGGACTTCGGGTGGTCCCTCGGCCCGGTGATCTTCGTGATCTGGGCGCTGTTCATGATCCTCGCGATGTCGAACGGCGTGAACCTCACCGACGGCCTCGACGGCCTGGCCACCGGCGCCTCGGTGATGGTCTTCGCCTCGTATACCGTCATCGGCGTGTGGCAGTACGGCCAGTCCTGCTCCAACGTCATCACCGCGGGGCCCGGCTGTTACGACGTACCGCATCCGCTCGACCTCGCGGTCGTGGCCGCCGCGCTCATGGGCGCCTGCTTCGGCTTCCTGTGGTGGAACACCTCGCCGGCCAAGATCTTCATGGGCGACACCGGATCGCTCGCGCTCGGCGGCGCCCTGGCCGGTCTGGCCATCTGCTCCCGCACCGAGATGCTGCTGGCGATCCTGGGCGGCCTCTTCGTCCTGATCACCCTCTCCGTGGTCATCCAGGTCGGCTCCTTCCGCCTGACCGGCAAGCGCGTCTTCCGCATGGCGCCACTGCAGCACCACTTCGAGCTCAAGGGCTGGAGCGAGGTCCTGGTCGTGGTCCGCTTCTGGATCATCCAGGGCATGTGCATGGCCGTCGGCCTCGGCCTCTTCTACGCGGGCTGGGTGGCCGCGCAGTGACGTCGGCCCCCGGGCAGGAACCCGGCCCCCTCAAGGACGGCCCCCCGCCGGCCGCCGTCGCGGCGGCCGGGCGGCTCGGCCTGCCGGGCCGCCGGGTCACCGTCGCCGGCCTGGGCGTCTCGGGGGTGCCCGCCGCCAAGGCCCTGCACGCCCTCGGCGCCCTCGTGACCGTCGTCAACGACGGCGACGACGAGCCGGCCCGGGCGCAGGCCGCCGAACTGGAGGCGCTGGGCGTCACCGTCCGGCTCGGGGACGGCCGCACCCTGCCCGAGGGCACCGAACTGATCGTCACCTCGCCCGGCTGGCCGCCCGCCGCCCCGCTCTTCGCGGCCGCCGAGGCCGCGGGCGTGCCCGTGTGGGGCGACGTGGAGCTGGCGTGGCGGCTGCGCGGCCCCTCGGCGGCGCCCTGGCTGGCGGTCACCGGCACCAACGGCAAGACCACGACCGTGCAGATGCTCGCCTCGATCCTGACCGCCGCGGGCCTGCGCACCGCGGCGGTCGGCAACATCGGCACGCCCGTGCTGGACGTCGTGCTGTCCGGCGAGGAGTACGACGTCCTCGCCGTGGAGCTGTCCAGCTACCAGCTGCACTGGGCCCCCTCGGTCCGCCCGCACTCGGCCGCGGTGCTCAACCTCGCCCCGGACCACCTCGACTGGCACGGCTCCATGGCCGCCTACGCCGCCGACAAGGGCCGCATCTACGAGGGCAACCTCGTCGCCTGCGTCTACAACCTCGCGGACCCGGCCACCGAGGCACTGGTGCGCGAGGCCGACGTCGAGGAGGGCTGCCGCGCGATCGGCTTCGGCCTCGGCAGCCCGCGGCCCTCGGAGCTCGGGGTCGTCGACGGCATCCTGGTCGACCGGGCCTTCGCGCCCGAGCGGCACAAGAACGCGCAGGAGCTCGCCGAGGTCTCCGACGTGCACCCGCCGGCGCCGCACAACATCGCCAACGCCCTGGCGGCGGCCGCCCTCGCCCGCGCGTTCGGCGTCGCACCGGCCGCCGTCCGGGACGGCCTGCGCGCCTTCCGGCCGGACGCCCACCGCATCGCCCACGTGGACCGGATCGACGACGTGGACTACGTCGACGACTCCAAGGCCACCAACACCCACGCCGCCGAGGCCTCCCTCGCCGCGTACGAGCACATCGTCTGGATCGGCGGCGGCCTCGCCAAGGGGGCGACGTTCGACGAACTGGTCACGACCGCGGCCAAGCGGCTGCGCGGCGCCGTGCTGATGGGGGCGGACCGTGCCCTCATCCGTGAAGCGCTCGCGCGACACGCCCCCGAGGTCCCGGTCGTCGACCTCGACCGCACCGACACTGGGGCGATGGCGGCGGCCGTCCACGCCGCGCGGGACCTCGCCCAGCCGGGGGACACGGTGCTCCTGGCACCGGCCTGCGCCTCGATGGACATGTTCGCGAACTACAAGGCTCGCGGAAACGCCTTCGCGGAGGCCGTACGGGATCTGCGGGCGCCCGGCGCCGGGCAGTAGCCGGAGCCGCTCCGGCCCGTACCGCGACCTAGGAGGGGACATGACGGCAGCCGACCACGGCGACGCCTCCGGTTCTCGTTCCCGCAACGCCCTCAAGGCGCCCGCCCGCCCCGCGCGGTCGGCGCCGCCGCGCCCCGGGGCGGCCGCCCCCGGGGCGCGTACGCCCGGCGGGAAGACGCCGCGGGGCAGCGCGCTGCGCGGTGCCAGGGTCGTCCTGGACCGCGCCATGCGCGCCTGGGACCGCCCGCTCACCGCGTACTACGTCATCCTCGGCAGCAGCCTGCTGATCACCGTGCTCGGTCTGGTGATGGTCTTCTCGGCCTCGCAGATCAAGGCGCTGGAGTACGGGCTGCCGTCGACGTACTACTTCCGCAAGCAGCTGTTCGCGGCCGTGCTCGGCACCGGCCTGCTCGTCGCGGCCTCCCGGGTGCCGGTACGGCTGCACCGCACGCTGTCGTACCCGCTGCTCGTCGGCTCGGTGTTCCTCATGGCCCTGGTCCAGGTACCGGGGATAGGGCAGTCCGTCAACGGCAACCAGAACTGGCTCTACCTCGGCGGCCCGTTCCAGCTGCAGCCCAGTGAGTTCGGCAAGCTCGCGCTCGTCCTGTGGGGCGCGGACCTGCTGGCCCGCAAGGAGGACCTGAAGCTCCTCGTCCAGTGGAAGCACCTGCTGATCCCGCTGGTGCCGGTGGCCTTCCTGCTGCTCGGCCTGATCATGCTCGGCGGTGACATGGGCACCGCGATCATCCTCACCGCGATCCTGTTCGGGCTGCTGTGGATCGCCGGCGCCCCCACCCGGCTGTTCGCGGGGGTGCTGGGCGTCGCGGGGGTGATCGGCTTCCTGCTGATCAAGACCAGCGGCAACCGCATGGAGCGGCTGGCCTGCATCGGCGCCACCGACGTCACTCCCGGTGGCGGCTGCTGGCAGGCCGTGCACGGGATCTACGCCCTCGCCTCGGGTGGATGGTTCGGTTCCGGGCTCGGTGCGAGCGTGGAGAAATGGGGCCAACTGCCCGAACCGCACACCGACTTCATCTTCGCCGTGACCGGGGAGGAACTGGGGCTGACGGGCACGCTGTCGGTGCTCGCCCTCTTCGCGGCTCTAGGCTATGCGGGTATCCGCGTGGCCGGTCGAACGGAGGACTCCTTCGTCAGGTTTGCCGCGGGAGGCGTGACGACGTGGATCACGGCCCAGTTCGTGGTCAACATCGGTGCGGTGCTCGGCCTGCTGCCGATCGCCGGTGTCCCGCTCCCGCTGTTCTCCTACGGGGGCTCGGCCCTCCTGCCGACCATGTTCGCGATCGGACTGCTCATCTCGTTCGCGAGGAGCGAGCCCGGCGCGCGAGCGGCGCTCAACGCGCGGGGGCCCGGCTACTGGCCGGGGGCAATGACACGGACGATGAGGCGGTTCGTCAGACGGCGGCCGTCCGGAGAGCGGTGAATTTCGGTGCATGTCGTACTCGCCGGTGGGGGGACCGCCGGCCACATCGAGCCCGCGCTCGCGCTCGCCGACGCCCTGCGCAGGCAGGACCCGACCGTGGGGATCACGGCACTCGGCACCGAGCGGGGTCTGGAGACCCGGCTGGTGCCGGAACGCGGCTACGAGCTGGCGCTCATCCCCGCCGTCCCGCTGCCACGCAAGCCCACCCCCGAGCTGATCACCGTCCCGGGGCGGCTGCGCGGCACCATCAAGGCCGCCGAGCAGATCCTGGAGCGCACCAAGGCCGACGCCCTCGTCGGCTTCGGCGGCTACGTCGCCCTGCCCGGCTACCTGGCCGCCAAGCGGCTCGGCGTGCCGATCGTGGTGCACGAGGCCAACGCGCGTCCGGGCCTCGCCAACAAGATCGGCTCCCGCTACACCACCCACGTGGCCGTGAGCACCCCGGACAGCAAGCTCCGGCACTCCCGCTACGTCGGCATCCCGCTGCGCCGGTCCATCGCGACCCTCGACCGCGCCGCGGTCCGCGCGGAGGCGCGTGCCGCCTTCGGCCTCGACCAGACCCTGCCGACCCTGCTGGTCTCCGGCGGCTCCCAGGGCGCCCGGCGGCTCAACGAGGTGATCGCCTCCGTCGCCCCGCGCCTGCAGCAGTCCGGCGTCCAGATCCTGCACGCGGTCGGCCCGAAGAACGAGCTCCCGCACGCCGACAACATGCCCGGCATGCCGCAGTACATCCCGGTCCCCTACCTGGACCGGATGGACCTCGCCTACGCCGCCGCCGACATGATGCTCTGCCGGGCCGGCGCCATGACGGTTGCCGAGCTGTCCGCGGTGGGCCTGCCGGCCGCGTACGTCCCGCTGCCGATCGGCAACGGCGAGCAGCGGCTGAACGCGCAGCCGGTCGTCAAGGCCGGCGGCGGCGTCATCGTCGACGACGCGGACCTCACCGCGGAGTGGGTGCTCGGCAACGTGCTGCCGGTCCTGACCGATCCGCACCGGCTGTACGAAATGTCCCGCGCCGCCGCCGAGTTCGGCCGCCCGCACGCGGACGAGCTGCTCGTCGGCATGGTCCACGAGGCGATCGCCGCGCGCCGCCGCTGAACCACGGTGCCGGCCGGGCCCCTCCGGCGCCCCCGCGGACCGCGCCGGGGGCGCCCCGTGCTCCGTTGGGGTCACGGGGGAGGGGGCCCGGCCCACCCGGCGGCGCGCGGCCGCCCCGGCACCCAGCACGACGACTAGCCTGCCCGGAAGCGGAAGGCAGATCCGACGACCCCGGAGGCGAAAGTGGCCGTACCGACGACCGTCGAGGCGGCCGGCGACCAGGACGGCGGGGCCGAGCCCCCGCCGCGGCGGAGCCGGCGCCTCATCGTCCTCACGGCGCTCGCCGCGGCCACCGTGCTGGGCGGCACCGGCACCTGGCTGCTGTACGGGTCCGCCTGGCTGCGCGCGACGCACGTCCGCGTGACGGGCACCGAGGTGCTCTACCCCGACGAGGTCCGCGACGCCGCGCAGGTCCGGCTCAACGGGCCGCTGGTTTCCGTGGACACCGACGTGATCGCCCGTCGGCTGAAGGCGCGGCTGCCGCGCATCTCCGCGGTGGAAGTGGAGCGTTCGTGGCCGCACACGATCACGCTGAAAGTGACGGAGCGAACTCCCGCCGCCCTGGTGAAAGGTGACGGGTACTTCATCGAAGTCGACGCGGACGGTTTCCGGTTCGACGAGCGGGACACTCCCCTGAAGGGTGTACCGATCATCGAATTGCGGCCCGACCGCGACTCCGCGAGCTATCGACTTTTCGGGACAAAGCGGCTATTGGCGGCGGCGGTTCAGGTCGCGGCGGACCTGCCGAAGGTCGCATACCGGGACGCGCAGCTCATCGAGGTGCGCTCATATGACGACATTACGGTCGAACTGACGCGGGGGCGTGCGGTGATGTGGGGGAGCGCGGATCAAGGGGCGGAGAAAGCGGTTGCTCTCGCGGCCCTGATGAAAGTCGAGCACGATGCCGAGTTCTTCGACGTGAGTGCCCCAACATCCCCTGCCGCATCGGACGGTTGACGTCCCAGCCTTCTGTTCGACACCCTGGTTGGTCCGGCTCTGGCGTGATCACATAGGGTCAAAAGAAAAACGGGAGGTTCGGCGTGTTCGTTGAACGCGAACCGCTTGTCGATTTAGTGTCCTGTCCCAACGACAGTGCGGGACAGACATACTGGTAACCCTAAACCTCAGGGTTAGGGTTCGGATCGGCGGGCCTTCCCGACCGTCCCCACAGGTATACGTAACTCGAGGCGAGAGGCCTTCGACGTGGCAGCACCGCAGAACTACCTCGCAGTCATCAAGGTCGTCGGCATCGGCGGCGGTGGCGTGAACGCCATCAACAGGATGATCGAGGTCGGTCTCAAGGGCGTCGAGTTCATCGCGATCAACACCGATGCGCAGGCCCTGCTCATGAGCGACGCCGACGTCAAGCTGGACGTCGGCCGGGAGCTCACTCGCGGACTCGGCGCCGGCGCCAACCCCGACGTCGGCCGCAAGGCCGCCGAGGACCACCGCGAGGAGATCGAAGAGGTGCTCAAGGGCGCCGACATGGTCTTCGTCACCGCGGGCGAGGGCGGCGGCACCGGCACCGGCGGCGCGCCCGTCGTGGCCAACATCGCCCGCTCGCTGGGCGCGCTGACCATCGGTGTGGTGACCCGCCCGTTCACCTTCGAGGGACGCCGCCGCGCCAACCAGGCCGAGGACGGCATCGCAGGACTGCGCGACGAGGTCGACACCCTCATCGTGATCCCCAACGACCGGCTGCTGTCCATCTCGGACCGCCAGGTGAGCGTGCTGGACGCCTTCCGCTCCGCGGACCAGGTGCTGCTCTCCGGTGTCCAGGGCATCACCGACCTGATCACCACCCCGGGTCTGATCAACCTCGACTTCGCCGACGTGAAGTCGGTGATGTCCGAGGCGGGTTCGGCCCTCATGGGCATCGGCTCGGCCCGCGGGGACGACCGCGCGGTCGCCGCGGCGGAGATGGCGATCTCCTCGCCGCTGCTGGAGGCGTCCATCGACGGCGCCCGGGGCGTGCTGCTCTCCATCTCCGGCGGCTCGGACCTCGGCCTCTTCGAGATCAACGAGTCCGCCCAGCTGGTGAGCGAGGCGGCCCACCCCGAGGCCAACATCATCTTCGGCGCGGTCATCGACGACGCCCTGGGCGACGAGGTCCGCGTCACCGTCATCGCGGCCGGCTTCGACGGCGGCCAGCCGCCGACCCGCAACCGCGACAAGGTGCTCGGCTCGTACGCGTCCTCCTCCCGCGAGGAGAACTCCTCCCCGGCCCCGGCCCGTCCGGCCGCCCAGTCCGCCGAGCCGGCCCGCCCGGCCTTCAGCGGCCTGGGCAGCGTCACCCAGCGTGAGGAGGAGCCCAAGCCGGAGCCGGTCGCCGAGGTGCCGGCCCAGCCGATCGCCCCCCAGGTTCCCCCGGCGCGTCCGTACCAGGACACCGCCGCCGAGGAACTCGACGTACCCGACTTCCTCAAGTAAGCACTGCCACACGTGATAACGCTCAACCACGCACGTCCGGGCGGCGCCCACTTCGCCTTCACCGACAGGTGGGGAGGGGTGAGCGCCGCTCCGTACGACAGCCTCAACCTCGGCGGCGCGGTCGGTGACGACCCGGCCGCCGTCCTCGCCAACCGCGACGCCGCCGCACGCGGGCTGGGCCTCGATCCCGCCCGTGTGGTCTGGATGAACCAGGTGCACGGCAACGACGTCGCCGTCGTCGCCGCCCCCTGGGCCGGCGGCCGGGTCCCGGAGGTGGACGCCGTCGTCACCACCCGGCCCGGCCTCGCCCTCGCGGTGCTGACCGCCGACTGCGTCCCGGTCCTGATGGCCGACGCGCACGCCGGCGTGGTGGCCGCGGCCCACGCCGGCCGCCCGGGACTGCTGGCCGGGGTCGTCCCCGCGGCGGTCGAGGCCATGGTCGGCCTCGGTGCCCGCGCCGAGCGGATCACCGCGATGACCGGCCCCTCGGTCTGCGGCTCCTGCTACGAGGTGCCCGAGGCCATGCGCGACGAGGTCGCCGCCGCCGTCCCCGAGGCCCGCGCCACCACCAGCTGGGGCACCCCCTCCCTGGACATCGCCACCGGGGTGCACGCCCAACTCGCCCGGCTGGGTGTGCCGATGGGTGAGAAATCCCATATTTGTACGATGGAGTCCGGGGACCACTTCTCCTACCGCCGCGAGCGGACCACCGGACGACTCGCGGGATACGTCTGGCTGGACGGACCGAGTGACTGACCGTACGCAAGAGCGAAGCGCCGAACTGGCGGGCAACCTGGCCGCGGTCGAGGAGCGCATCGCGGCGGCCTGTGCCGCGGCCGGCCGGGCCCGGGACGAGGTGACCCTGGTCGTGGTCACCAAGACCTACCCGGCGAGCGACGTGCGGATCCTGTCCGGGCTCGGCGTCCGCGAGGTGGCGGAGAACCGCGACCAGGACGCCGCCCCCAAGGCCGAGGCCTGCGCCGACCTGCCGCTGACCTGGCACTTCGTAGGCCAACTGCAGACCAACAAGGTGCGTTCGGTGGTGCGCTACGCGGACGTCGTGCACTCGGTCGACCGCCTCCGGCTGGTCGACGCGCTCTCCGCCGCCGTCCTGAAGTCCGAGCGGGCCGACCGCGAGCTCGGCTGCCTGGTGCAGGTCGCACTGGACGCCGAATCCGGGACGCAGGGCGCCCGCGGCGGAATCGCACCGGATGTCGTCGAAGGCATCGCCGAAGCCGTGGCCGCCGCCCCCGGGCTCCGGCTCGACGGGCTGATGACGGTCGCACCGCTGGCGGGGCCGTACGCGGGTCAACCCCGCGCCGCCTTCGATCGGCTGGCGGAAATCGCATCCTGCCTGCGCGCGGCGCATCCGGCTGCGAACATGGTCTCGGCAGGGATGAGCGCGGACCTCGAGGAGGCCATCGCCGCCGGTGCGACACACGTACGCATCGGTAGCGCGGTACTCGGAGTCAGGTCCGGGCTCGGGTAACGTCACCAAACAAGTCGGACCACACAAAAAATATGGTCTTTCCCCGCTGAGAGGACGCAGAGCATGGCCGGCGCGATGCGCAAGATGGCGGTCTACCTCGGCCTCGTGGAGGACGACGGGTACGACGGCCCGGGCTTCGACCCCGACGACGAGTTCGAACCCGAACCCGAGCCGGAGCGCTCCCGCCGACCGCACCAGTCCCACCAGCCACCACATCAGACACAACCGGAGGAACCGGCACGCATCGTGCACGCCCCGGTCCCCCGTGAACCCCGGATCGCCCCAGTGGCATCCATCACACAAGAACGCCATAGCCTGGAGAAGAACGCACCGGTGATCATGCCTAAGGTCGTGTCGGAACGAGAGCCGTACCGGATCACGACACTCCACCCCCGGACGTACAACGAAGCCCGTACGATCGGGGAACACTTCCGTGAGGGCACGCCGGTGATCATGAATCTCACGGAGATGGACGACACCGACGCGAAGCGACTTGTCGACTTTGCCGCCGGGCTGGTCTTCGGCCTGCACGGCAGCATCGAGCGGGTGACACAGAAGGTGTTTCTGCTGTCGCCTGCTAACGTCGATGTCACGGCGGAGGACAAGGCCCGCATCGCCGAAGGCGGGTTCTTCAATCAGAGCTGATATACGCAACCGTACGAAACCGGCCGTGAGGCCCATGAACGAGCAGGGGAGAGGGGAAGCGCGATGGACATCGCACTCCAGGTGCTGTGGATCGCGCTGATGTGCTTCCTGCTCGTTCTGATCTTCCGGTTGGTGATGGACTATGTTTTCCAGTTCGCCCGATCGTGGCAGCCTGGGAAGCCCATGGTGGTCGTCCTGGAGGCCACCTACACTGTCACCGATCCGCCACTCAAGCTTCTGCGGCGGTTCATCCCGCCGCTGCGTCTCGGGGGCGTGGCGCTCGACCTGTCCTTCTTCGTATTGATGATCATCGTGTACATCCTGCTCACCGTCGTAGGGGGCTTGCGAGGATGACCGATGCGGGCTCCCGATATGTCGACGATCACGTTGAGGTGAAGAGATGCCACTGACCCCCGAGGACGTGCGGAACAAGCAGTTCACGACCGTCCGCCTCCGAGAAGGCTATGACGAGGACGAGGTCGACGCCTTCCTTGACGAGGTCGAGTCGGAACTGACGCGACTGCTCCGCGAGAACGAGGACCTGCGCGCCAAGCTGGCCGCGGCGACCCGTGCCGCCGCCCAGAACCAGCAGCAGGGCATGCGCAAGCCCGAGCCGCAGGACGGCCGCGGTCCCGGGGCTCCCGTGCCCGCCGCCATATCCGGACCGCAGCCGGTGCCGCCGCAGCAGATGGGCGGCCCCGGTCCCCAGGGACCCGGCAGTGGCCTCGCCCTGCCCGCCGGGCCCAGCGCACAGCAGGGCCCCGGTCCGATGGGCCAGGGTCCGATGCAGGGCGGTCCCATGGGTCAGGGCCCGATGCAGGGTGGCCCCATGGGCCAGCCGATGCAGGGCGGTCCCATGGGTCAGCAGCACCCCATGCAGGGTGGCCCCATGGGCCAGCCGATGCAGGGCGGCCCCATGGGTCAGCAGCACCCCATGCAGGGCGGTCACCCCATGCAGCAGCAGGGCCCCGGTGGCGACAGCGCCGCCCGTGTGCTCTCGCTCGCCCAGCAGACGGCCGACCAGGCGATCGCCGAGGCGCGCGCCGAGGCGAACAAGATCGTCGGCGAGGCCCGCAGCCGCGCCGAGGGTCTGGAGCGCGACGCCCGTGCCAAGGCCGACGCCCTTGAGCGGGACGCGCAGGAGAAGCACCGCGTGGCCATGGGCTCCCTGGAGTCCGCGCGCGCCACGCTGGAGCGCAAGGTCGAGGACCTGCGCGGCTTCGAGCGCGAGTACCGCACCCGCCTGAAGTCGTACCTGGAGAGCCAGCTGCGTCAGCTGGAGAACCAGGCCGACGACTCGCTCGCCCCGCCGCGCACCCCCGCGGCCGCGTCCCTCTCCTCCGGTTCCGGGGGCATGGGCGGCACGATGGGCGGCGGCACCATGGGTGGCGGCACGATGGGCGGCATGGCCACGGCCGGCGCCGGCACCATGGGTGGCGGTCAGGGCTACGGCGGCGGCCAGGGCATGGGCGGCGTCGGCGGGCAGAACCCGACGTACGGCGGCCAGCAGCAGATGTCTCCGGCCATGACGCAGCCCATGGCACCGGTGCGGCCGCAGGGGCCGGCGCCGTTGCAGCAGGCGCCGACGCCGATGCGTGGGTTCCTCATCGACGAGGACGACAACTAGTCGCCGACGCGACTGCGGTAGGCACGACAGGGCCGGGCCCCCAGGGAATCGCTTCCCTCGGGGGCCCGGCCCTTTCCCGTCCGCGCGGCGCGGTTGCTTGTGTGCGGGTCGGTTGCGCCGGGCTGCCCGGTTGTTGTGTGCGGGTTGTGTGCGCCTGCGGGCGGCTGCGCCGGGCCACCTGGTTGTTTGCGTGCACGTTGTGTGCGCCTGCGGCGGGCTGTTCCCCCACCCTCCCGCCCGATTGCCCGGCGCGGTTGGTGCGGGCGTGCGCTCTGTGGGTGGGTGGGCCGGGGGCGGGGCCTCCGGGGTGGGCATTCTGTACCGCATATTTATGTGCATGGCGGGCAGCACTCGTCGGTGCCGTCGCTGCTGCACATCAAATACACGTCAGCGTCCAGAACGCCCACCCCTACGACCCCACCCCCTCCGTATCCATGGCGACCAACGGCCGGTGGGGGGCCACAAGGCAGCCCGGGGCACCGCACCTGTCCGAGGCGCCCCGAACTGGACACCCTGCGCCCGCACAACAGGGAGGAGCGTGGGGGGTGCTCCCCTGACCGAAGGCCAGGGGGAGGGCGAGCGGCGGACTCGGTGCAGAGCGATGCGGGCTGGAACCTTGGGGCCGTGGGGCAAGCGAGCGGTTCGGGGCGCCCCGGACTGCCTTCCGACCCCCCACCGGCCGTTGTGCGCCCATACGACGGGAGGGGGTGTGTCGGGGTGCGCCCGGAAACGACGAGCGGTTAAGTGCGGTGCCGAATGATGTGGGGGTAACCGCGAGCGTTCTGGGGGTCCCCCCGGCCGAAGGCTGGGGGAGTGCGTCGGCGCGGCCCCGACCCAACAACGAGGTGCGAGACCCGCACCAATCGCGCCGGGCAATCGGGCGGGCGGGTGGGGGAACCCCCAACAGAAGCCACAACGGCGCCGCACACGAAAGGACGGCTGCGCCGTCGTCCGCTGGGGCGGACGACGGCGCAGCCGTCATGTGCGGGCCCCCGGAGGGTTACCGCTTGCGGAGGTGGAAGGTGAGGCCGAGGGCCTCGTCCGTGAAGGCGGGACCGTACCCGTCCTCGGGTCCGCCGGAGGCGAAGTCCGTCGCGAGGACCTCGTCCGCGACGAGCCGGGCGTGCTCCGCGAGCGCCTCCGCCAGTTCCGCGTCGGCCGCGGCCCAGCGCAGCGCGATGCGGTCGGCGACGTCGAGGCCGCTGTTCTTGCGGGCCTCCTGGACGAGGCGGATGACGTCGCGGGCGAGGCCCGCACGCCGCAGCTCCGGGGTGATCTCGAGGTCGAGCGCCACGGTCGCGCCGGAGTCGGACGCGACGGACCAGCCCTCCCGCGGGGTCTCCGTGATGATCACTTCCTCCGCGGTCAGGGCGACCGGCTCGCCGTCCACGACCACGGAGGCGTTGCCCTCGCGCAGGGCGAGGGACAGCGCCGCCGCGTCGCACTCGGCGACGGCCTTGGCGACGGCCTGGACGCCCTTGCCGAAGCGCTTGCCGAGGGCGCGGAAGTTGGCCTTGGCCGTGGTGTCGACCAGGGAGCCGCCGACCTCGCTCAGGGACGCCAGGGAGGCGACGTTGAGCTCCTCGGCGATCTGCGCGCGCAGTTCCTCGCCCAGCGCCTCGAAGCCCGAGGCGGCCACCAGGGCCCGCGAGAGCGGCTGGCGGGTCTTGACCCCGGACTCGGCACGCGTGGCGCGGCCCAGCTCCACCAGGCGGCGCACGAGGGCCATCTGGTCGGACAGGACGGGGTCGACCAGCGCCTCGTCCACCGTGGGCCAGCTCGCCAGGTGCACCGACCCGGGGGCGCCCGGGGTGACCGGGACGACGAGGTCCTGCCAGACGCGCTCGGTGATGAACGGCACCAGCGGCGCCATCAGCCGGGTCACCGTCTCGACGACGTCGTGCAGGGTGCGCAGCGCCGCCTTGTCGCCCTGCCAGAAGCGGCGCCGCGAGCGGCGCACGTACCAGTTGGACAGGTCGTCGACGAAGGACGAGAGCAGCTTGCCCGCGCGCTGGGTGTCGTACGACTCCAGCGCGTCGGTGACGTCCCGGACCAGCGCGCCCAACTCGCCCAGCAGCCAGCGGTCCAGCAGCGGGCGGTCGGCCGGGGCCGGGTCGGCCTCGCCGGGGGCCCAGCCGGAGGTGCGGGCGTACAGGGCCTGGAAGGCGACCGTGTTCCAGTACGTCAGGAGGGTCTTGCGGACGACCTCCTGGATCGTGCCGTGGCCGACCCGGCGGGCCGCCCAGGGCGAGCCGCCGGCCGCCATGAACCAGCGCACGGCGTCGGCGCCGTGCTGGTCCATGAGCGGGATGGGCTGGAGGATGTTGCCCAGGTGCTTGGACATCTTCCGGCCGTCCTCGGCGAGGATGTGGCCCAGGCAGACCACGTTCTCGTAGGCGTTCCGGTCGAAGACCAGGGTGCCGACCGCCATCAGCGTGTAGAACCAGCCGCGGGTCTGGTCGATCGCCTCGGAGATGAACTGCGCCGGGTAGGTGCCCTCGAAGAGCTCCTTGTTCCGGTACGGGTAGCCCCACTGCGCGAACGGCATGGAACCCGAGTCGTACCAGGCGTCGATGACCTCGGGCACGCGCACGGCCTCGGCGGAGCACTGCGGGCACGCGAAGGTGACGTCGTCGATGAAGGGCCGGTGCGGGTCGAGGCCGGTCTGGTCGGTGCCGGTCAGCTCCGACAGCTCGGCCAGCGAGCCGACGCAGGTGAGGTGGCCCTCCTCGCAGCGCCAGATGGGCAGCGGCGTGCCCCAGTAGCGGTTGCGGGACAGCGCCCAGTCGATGTTGTTGTTGAGCCAGTCGCCGAAGCGGCCGTGCTTGACCGCCTCCGGGTACCAGTTGGTGCGCTCGTTCTCGCGGAGCAGGGCGTCCTTGACCGCGGTCGTGCGGATGTACCAGGACGGCTGCGCGTAGTAGAGCAGCGCGGTGTGGCAGCGCCAGCAGTGCGGGTAGCTGTGCTCGTACGGCAGGTGCCGGAAGAGCAGCCCGCGGTCCTGGAGGTCGTCGACGAGGGCTTCGTCGGCCTTCTTGAAGAACTGGCCGCCGACGAGCTCCAGCTCCTCCTCGAAGGTGCCGTCGGGGCGCACCGGGTTGACCACGGGCAGCCCGTAGGCGCGGCAGGTCCTGAGGTCGTCCTCGCCGAAGGCGGGGGCCTGGTGGACCAGGCCGGTGCCGTCCTCGGTCGTCACGTACTCGGCGTTGACGACGAAGTGCGCGCCCTCCATCTCGACCAGGTCGAAGGGCCGCCGGTACGTCCAGCGCTCCATCTCGCGGCCGGTGAAGCTCTGCCCGGTGGCCTCCCAGCCTTCGCCGAGGGCCTTGCCGAGCAGCGGCTCGGCGACGACCAGCTTCTCCGTGCCGTCGGTGGCGACCACGTAGGTGACGTCGGGGTGGGCGGCGACCGCGGTGTTGGAGACCAGCGTCCAGGGGGTGGTCGTCCACACCAGGAGCGCGGCCTCGCCCGCGAGCGGGCCGGAGGTGAGCGGGAAGCGCACGTAGACCGAGGGGTCGACCACGGTCTCGTAGCCCTGCGCCAGTTCGTGGTCGGACAGGCCGGTGCCGCAGCGCGGGCACCAGGGCGCGACGCGGTGGTCCTGGACCAGCAGGCCCTTGTCGAAGATCTGCTTCAGCGACCACCAGACGGACTCGATGTACCCCGGGTCCATCGTCCGGTAGGCGTCGTCGAGGTCCACCCAGTACCCCATGCGGGTGGTCAGTTCGGCGAAGGCGTCGGTGTGGCGGGTCACGGACTCGCGGCACTTGGCGTTGAACTCCGCGACGCCGTACGCCTCGATGTCCTTCTTGCCGGAGAAACCCAGCTCCTTCTCGACGGCGAGCTCCACCGGCAGGCCGTGGCAGTCCCAGCCGGCCTTGCGGGTCACGTGGTGGCCCTGCATCGTCTTGAAGCGCGGGAAGACGTCCTTGAAGACGCGGGCCTCGATGTGGTGCGCACCGGGCATGCCGTTGGCGGTCGGCGGGCCCTCGTAGAAGACCCACTCCGGCCTGCCCTCGGTCTGCTCCAGGGAGCGGGCGAAGACCTTGTTCTCCTGCCAGAACGCGAGCACCTCGTGCTCCAGCGCGGGCAGGTCGACCTGGGCGGGGACCTGGCGGTACTGCGTCATCGGTTCTGCCTCCGGCGGACACGTGCGCGTGCGTATTCCGTCGGAGGGACGAGAGCGCCTGCTGCGA
The DNA here is from genome assembly GCF_055635295.1 of Streptomyces sp. NPDC111520. Lineage (NCBI taxonomy): Bacteria > Bacillati > Actinomycetota > Actinomycetes > Kitasatosporales > Streptomycetaceae > Streptomyces > Streptomyces sp. NPDC111520. The sequence goes on from NZ_JBVKBW010000019.1 coordinate 78,713, forward strand.
CTGCTCCCGCGGTACCACCCTCCTTGGCCGCGGACGGGCCCTCGCGGGCTCGTTCCGCAACCCCCTCATTGGGGTCGCGCTGCCGGCTCTACTCGCCCTCGCGGGCTTTCTTCCGGCGGCTCCGGGGTGATCTTCACGTCGCGCACGCCCCCGGGCTTCCACCGTCCCCGGGTCGCTATGGGCTGCGTACGGCGCTACTCGTCCCCTTCCACGCCTTTCGCTCCGCCCAGTGTAAGGGGCCGCGGGGTGCGGTGTCGGCCGGGTTTCCGCGGGGGGCCGGTGTGACCCGAATGGCCCGGTCCGCACCCTGTTACCCGTTGGTACCGGAATACCTCGCGGAGAGCTGGGCACAACGGATGCAGACCTGCCGCCCGACCCGGCGCGGCGGGCGGATCAGGCGGCGTGCCCCGTTGCCGCGGGTCCGGAGTCGATTTATCGTTCCGGCACGATTCGCGAGCAAGATCACAATATGTGAAGGGGCCTCGGCCATGGTGGGGAAGAAGACCACCGTCACGAAGAAGACGGCGAAGAAGACGGCTCCTGCGGCCGCCTCCGCGAGCCGCAGGAACGCCGCGCCCGCCGCGCGGAAGGCGGCGGCCGAGCGCCCGGCCGCGTCCCCCGCTCGCAGGAGGACCGCCACGGCCGGTGAGGGAGCGGCCGAGCCGAAGCGCACCACCGCGAAGAAGGCCGCGGCCGGGAAGAAGGCACCCGCGAAGAAGGCTGTCGTACGCAAGGCGGCACCCGCCGCGAAGAAGGCCGCGGCGCCCGCCGCGGGGAAGACCGCGGCCAAGGCCGCAGGAAAGAAGGCGGCCGTGGCGGAGGAGACGACGACCAAGGCGGCGTCCACGCGCAAGACCACGGGACGCACGGCGAGCAGGACCGCGCCTCCCGCCAAGAAGACGGTGACGGCCGCGGAGAAGCCCGCGAAGGCGCCGGCCGCGGCGAAGAAGGCGGCGCCGGTGAAGAAGGCCGCGCCGGCGAAGAAGGCCACCGCGAAGACCGCGGGGAAGACCGCCGGGAAGGCCGCGAAGACGGCCGGTGCCGCCTCCGCCGCACCCGCGAGGACCACGAGCACCGGCACCACCGCAAGGACCGGCACGACCGCCCGGGGGGCGGCGAAGACCACGAAGGCCGCGAAGGCCACGAAGACGGGAGCCAAGACGGTGGCAGCGAAGAAGACGGCGGCCGGTACGGCCGCGGCAGGGGCGTCCGCCTCGGCGGTCCCGACGGCCCGCATCGCCGAGGCGGCGGGCGCCGTCGCCGCGGGCGACCTGGCCGTACGGCCGGACGAGGAGCCGTGGTCCGAGGAGGAGGTGGACGCGGCCCACGCCGAGCTGCTGGCCGAGATGGACCGGCTGCGGTCCGAGATCACCACCTCGGAGAACGCCATCACCGGGCTGCTGAGGGACTCGGGCGACGGGGCCGGCGACGACCAGGCCGACACCGGCACCAAGAACATCACGCGCGAGCACGAGATGGCGCTGACCGCCAACGCCCGCGAGATGCTCGCGCAGACCGAGCACGCGCTGGAGCGGCTGGACTCGGGCACGTACGGGCTCTGCGAGTCCTGTGGCAAGCCGATCGGCAAGGCACGGATGCAGGCCTTCCCCCGTGCGACGCTCTGCGTGGACTGCAAGCAGCGTCAGGAACGACACTGACGGCCGGCCGCGCGGCACGACACGGACACGGGGAATCGCGGGGCCCGGAGCCGCGCGGCCCCGCTGTTCGGACGTGTGTGCCGTAACCTCGTCTGCGTCAGGATCCGGACTGGCGCAGATCAGGGCTGAAGGACTCACATGGCGAAGGCACAGGAGACCGCGGCGGACACGGCCGAGGAGCCGACCGGCGGTACGGACGAGGTCACCGGCAGGGGACCGCGGCGCATCGCCGTGCTCCTCGGCGTCGCGGCGCTCGCGTACGTCCTCGACCTGCTCTCCAAGATCTGGGTGGTGACCAGCCTCGAGGGCCACGAGCCGATCGAGGTCCTCGGCCGCTACCTGCGCTTCGAGGCGGTGCGCAACGCCGGCGCGGCCTTCGGCTTCGGCCAGGGCATGACCATCGTCTTCACGGTGATCGCGGTCACGGTGGTCGTGGTGATCGCCAGGATCGCCCGCAAGCTGCACAGCGTGCCGTGGGCGATCGCCCTCGGGCTGCTGCTGGGGGGCGCCTTCGGCAACCTGACCGACCGGGTGTTCCGCGCGCCGGGCTTCCTGCAGGGGCACGTCGTCGACTTCATCGCGCCGATCCACTTCGCCGTGTTCAACCTCGCCGATTCGGCGATCGTCTGCGGCGGCATCCTGATCGTCCTGCTGTCCTTCCGCGGTCTGGACCCGGACGGAACCGTCCACAAGGACTGACCGGGGAGCGGGGCGGCGGGGGAGGCCCCGGGGATCCGGCATACTCGATCAGGTGAGTATGCCTGCCGAAGTTCGATCCCTCCCCGTCCCCGAAGGTCTCGAGGGCGAGCGTGTCGACGCCGCCATCGCCCGTATGTTCGGTTTCTCGCGGACCAAGGCGGCCGAGCTGGCCGCCGCCGGGAAGGTGACGATCGACGGCAGCGAGGCCGGCAAGTCCGACCGCGTCTCGGGCGGTGCCTGGCTCGAGGTCGAGATGCCCGCGCCGCCGCGCCCCGTGGAGGTCGTCGCCGAGCCGGTGCCGGGCATGCGCATCGTGCACGACGACGACCACGTGGTCGTGATCGACAAGCCCGTCGGCGTGGCCGCCCACCCCAGCCCCGGCTGGACCGGCACCACGGTCATCGGCGGCCTGGCCGCCGCCGGCTACCGGATCTCCACCTCCGGGGCCTCCGAGCGCCAGGGCATCGTCCACCGGCTCGACGTCGGCACCTCGGGGCTGATGGTCGTCGCCAAGTCGGAGATCGCCTACAGCGACCTCAAGCAGCAGTTCCGCGAGCGCACCGTCGACAAGCGCTACCACGCGCTGGTCCAGGGCCACCCCGACCCGCTGAGCGGCACCATCGACGCCCCGATCGGCCGCCACCCGCAGCACGACTACAAGTGGGCCGTGACCGCCGACGGCAAGCCCAGCGTCACGCACTACGACCTCGTCGAGGCGTTCCGCGCGGCCTCCCTGCTCGACATCAAGCTGGAGACCGGCCGCACCCACCAGATCCGGGTCCACATGGCCGCCCACCGCCACCCCTGCGTCGGCGACCTGACCTACGGGGCCGACCCCACCCTCGCCAAGCGGCTGGGGATCGGCCGCCAGTGGCTGCACGCCGTCCGCCTGGGCTTCTCCCACCCCGAGGACGGCCGCTGGGTGGAGTTCGAGAGCACCTACCCGGACGACCTGCAGCACGCCCTCGACACCGTGCGGGCCGACAGTGCCTGAGCCCTACGAGGTCCGCGTCGCGGCCGACCCGGACGACCTGAAGGCGTACTACGCGGTCCGGCACGAGGTCTTCGTCGTCGAGCAGAAGGTCCCCGCCGAGCTGGAGTACGACGCCCACGACGCCGACGCCGTGCACGTCCTGGCCACCGGGCCCGGCGGTGCGCTCGGCGCGGGCCGGCTGCTCCTCGGCGAGGACGGCACCGGCATCCTCGGGCGGCTCGCCGTGACCGGCGCCTCCCGGGGGCTGGGCATCGGCGTCGCCCTGGTGCGCGCCATCGAGGACGAGGCCCGGCGGCACGGCCTGGCCGCCGTCGAACTGCACGCCCAGGCCCACGCCGTCGGCTTCTACGAGCGCCTCGGCTACACCTCCTTCGGCGCCGAGTACGAGGAGGCGGGCATCCCGCACCTGTCGATGAGGCGCGTGCTCTGACCGGGTCGGAGGCGGCGGGCATGCCACGCTAGGGGTGTGGATCAACTCGCGCTGTTCTTCGCCCTGATGCTCGCGGCCATCGTCATGGTGCCGCTGGGCGACCGGATGGGGCTGCCGTCGCCCGTTCTGATGACGTTGCTCGGGGTCGTCCTGGCCCTCCTGCCGTTCGTGCCGAACGTGCAGATCAACCCCGAGCTCATCCTTCCGCTCGTGCTGCCGCCGCTGCTCTACGCCTCCGTACAGCGCACGTCCTGGCGGCAGTTCGCCGCCAACAAGAAGGCCATCTTCCTGCTGGCCGTCGCGCTGGTGCTGATCACCACCGCGGCGGTGGGCGCCATCGCCAGCGCCGTCGTCCCCGGCATCTCCATCGCCGCCGCCCTCGCGCTCGGCGCGCTGGTCGCCCCGCCCGACCCGGTGGCCGCGACCGCCGTCGCCGGGCGGCTGGGACTGCCGCGCCGCATGGTGTCGACCCTGGAGGGCGAGGGGCTCTTCAACGACGTCACCGCGATCGTCGTCTACAACGTGGCCGTCGCCGCGGCCGTGACGGGCTCCTTCTCCTGGCCGGAGGCGCTCGGCGAACTGCTGCTGTCGGCGGTGGTCGCGGTCGCCGTCGGCGTCGTGCTCGGCTGGACCGCCTCCAAGCTGATGGGGGTCGTGGGCGACCCGACCCTGCAGATCGGGCTCTCGCTGCTCGTCCCGTTCGCCTCCTACGCGATCGCCGACGAAGCGCACGGCTCCGGAGTCCTCGCCGTGCTCACCACCGCGCTGTTCCTGGCCGAACACGCCCGCGACGCCGACGACGTGACCGGGCGGCTGGTCGGCGCCACCTTCTGGGAGGTCGTCGACACGCTCGTCACAGGTGTCGCCTTCGGCCTGATCGGCCTGGAGCTGCACAACGTCTTCGGCGTCGGCGCCGGCCGCTGGGGCACCATGCTGAGCCACGCGGCGATCGTCGTCGGCGCGGTCGTCCTCGTACGGCTGGCCTACCTGATGCCGGCCGCGGCGGTCACCAGGAAACTGCACAAACGGCGCGACCTCGACGAGGACATCCCCCTGTCGTGGCGCGAGACCGTCGTCATGTGGTGGGCCGGGATGCGCGGAGTGGCGTCCATCGCCCTGGCGCTGGCCATCCCGCACACCACGGAGTCCGGCGCGCCCTTCCCGGCGCGCGACGAGATCCTCTTCATCGCCTTCTCGGTCGTCCTCACCACCCTCGTGCTGCAGGGGCTCACCCTTCCGAAGGTCGTCAAACGCCTCGGGGTGAGCAGCGACACCCAGGTGGAGCACGACATGGAGATGCTGCTCGCGCTGCGCGCCATGGCCGCCGCCAAGCAGCGGCTGAAGGAGGTCGAGGCGACCGAGGACTTCTCCGAGGAGGTCTCCGAACTCCTGCACCGCCGCGCCTTCGACGTCGGGGCCCGGATCTGCCCCGACATCGTCGACGACGAGAAGCGCGACCGGCACACCGCCCGTGTCCGCCGTCTCAGGACCGTCGAGCGCGTCCAGCGCGACATGTTCTCCGCCGCCCGGCACGAGGTCCTCGCCGCCCGCAGCGAGCCCGGATACGACCCCGAGATCGTCGACCGGGTGCTGCGCCAGCTCGACGTCCGCAGCCTGCGCGTGTCCCGGTAGGCGCCGCCGCCCGGCCCCTACCGGGCCCCGGGGCCGGGACCGATGTCGCCCGCCCCGGGCGTGGCCTGCTCGCGGTCCGGGGCCTCGGCCAGACCGGGGGCGGTGGCGGTGTTGATGCGCGGCAGCGCGTACGGGTGCTCGCGGCGCAGCCAGTCGATCATGTGCTCCCGCACCACGCAGCGCACCGTCCAGATGTCGTCCGCGTCCTTGGCCGTGGCCAGCGCCCGCACCTCGATGGTGGACGGGGTGGTGTCCGTCACCACCAGGCCCCAGGCCCGGCCGTCCCACTGCTCGCACTCCTTGAGGACGTCGTGGAGGTGCTCGCGCATCAGGTCGACGGGTGTGGCGTGGTCCAGGTGGAAGTAGACGGTGCCGGTCATCCGGGCGTTGCCGCGGGACCAGTTCTCGAAGGGCTTGCTGGTGAAGTACGAGACCGGCATGGTGATCCGCCGCTCGTCCCAGGTGCGCACCACCAGGTAGGTGAGGGTGATCTCCTCCACCGTCCCCCACTCGCCCTCCACGACCACCGCGTCGCCGATCCGGACCATGTCCCCGAACGCGATCTGCAGCCCCGCGAAGAGGTTGCCCAGCGTCGACTGGGCGGCGATGCCCGCGACGATGCCGATCAGCCCCGCGGAGGCCAGCATCGAGGCGCCGAAGCCGCGCATCGCGGGGAAGGTCAGCAGCATGGCCGCCACCGCGACCACTCCGACGACCGCGGTGACCACCCGCTGGATCAGCGTCACCTGCGTCCGCACCCGCCGCACCCGCGCCGCGTCCTGGGCGGCGGAGGCGTACCGGGAGTACGAGGCCTCCACCACGGCCGCCGCGACCCTGACCACCAGCCAGGCGCAGGCACCGATCAGCACCAGCGTCAGCACCTGCCCGATCCCGCGGGTGTGGCCGCGGGCCAGGTGCGCCTGTTCGTACGAACCGCGCAGCAGCGAGCTGCAGATCACCAGCTGGAGCGCCAGCCGTGCGCGCCGCAGCAGGTTCCACAGCGGGGTCTCCGGGTGCCGGGCGTCCGCGCGGCGCAGCGCGTGGTCGACGGCCCAGCCCACGGCGAGAGTCACGATGAGGGAGCCGCCCACCACGCCCAGCGGCCGTACGACGGAGTCCATGGTTTCGACGGTAACGGGCATGATGGAGCCCGTACCCCGATCGTGCACCACCCATGGGACGTGAGATTGTGACCTCCGGCATGACCATCGTGCTGTTCCACTCGGCCTACGGACTCCGTCCCGCCGTGCACGCCGCCGCCGACCGGCTGCGGGCGGCCGGGCACGAGGTGCACGTGCCCGACCTCTACGAGGGCCGCACCGCGGACACCGTCGAGGAGGGGATGGCCGTCAAGGACGAGATCGGCCGCGACGAACTGCTCATGCGCGCCGTCACCGTCTCCGGCCCGCTCTCCGACCGGGGCCTGGTCTACGCCGGGTTCTCGCTGGGCGGTTCCATCGCGCAGAACCTCGCCCTCGCCGACGAGAAGGCCCGCGGCCTCCTGCTGCTGCACGGCACCTCCGACATCGCCGACGACGCCACCACCGACCTCCCCGTCCAACTGCACGTCGCCGATCCCGACCCCTTCGAGCCCGACGACTGGCTGAACGCCTGGTACCTGCGCATCCGCAAGGCGGGCGCCGACGTGGAGATCCACCGCTACCACGGGGCGGGCCACCTCTTCACCGACCCGGACCTCGACGACTACGACGCGGAGGCGGCCGAGCAGACGTGGGCGGTGGCGCTGGACTTCCTGGCGGACCTCGCGGCGGAGGCGGGGGAGGCGCAGGCGGGGGGCACGGACGCCACGGACGCCACGGAGGCGGGCGAGGACGGGTAACGGCCCGGTGGGCGGGGGCCGTTGTCAGTGCCCGCTGAGATCATCCGATACATGGGTGTTCTCTACGGGTACTACTCCGCCGCCGACGACAAGGACGCCGCCCGCGCCGTGGTCCGCGAGTTCCGCCGGGCCGAGGCCGGCAGCCGCGACCAGCACGTGACCCAGGGCATCGACCCGGTCGTGGAGTTGCTCCCCGCGGAGGTCCTCATCACCGGCCGCGCCCCCGAGGACGTGCGCTCCGACCCGCGCCGCGGCGCCCTGGTGGGGGTGGCCGGTGAGGGCAGGGTGGTCGCCGTCTCCCTCACCGACAGCTTCCGCGACGCACTCGCCGCCTTCGACGCGGACCTGCTCGACGACGTCGCCATGGGGTGGTCCCGTACCTCCGAGGGTCTCCACGGCGTCCACGGTCCGGACGTCCTCGGGCTGTTCCTCAAGGAGCTCGCCGGGCTGGCCGGCCGCGCCACGGCGGACGGACGGCGCCTCTACTGCTGGATACGCCCCTGAGCGACGCCGGCCCCGCGCGGTCCGGCGGCCGCCGCCAGCAGGAGGAACGCGGCCGAGGGCAGGAACACGTATATCGCGATCGCCGCGCCGATGACGGACCAGACGATCAGCGCGAGCGCGATGACGACGCAGGCCTGGGCGAAGACCCTGGGGAACCGCGCCAGGAGCGGCGGCAGCGCCAGCGGCACCACGGACAACACGAAGAAGCCGCCGTAGAAGCTGTCCAGCCCGTGGAGCAGCCCGGGCACCGCCACCGCCGCCGCCCCCACCGCGAGCACCCACTGCCGGCGCCCGATCCCCGTCCGTACCTCCGGCCGCCCCGTCCCAGCCCCCATGGCCGCCCCTTCCCCCTGGCGTACACCGCTTTGAACGCGTTCAACCTAGCGGATCGCGGTCCGGCTCAGTACCAGCGGCTGAACGCGGCGGCGCCATGGCCGGACCGGGTGGCGTGACGCAGCACGCGCAGGGGGGCGTCGAGCAATTCCGCCGCGTCGAACTCCGGATCGCCCAGGGCGCACATCCAGTCGGCCGCGCGGGCGAGGACGTGCTCCCGGCGGGCCCCGGAGAGGTCCAGGGCCCGTTCCGCCCCGGGGAGCGCCGCCGCCAGCCCGTCGTGGGTGAGCAGGAACTCGCCGAACCTGCCGGGCAACTGGGCCGAGGCCGCGGGGCCGAGGGCGTAGACGAGTGCCGCGACGGGGCCGGCCTTGCGGGCGGCGGCGGCGAACGGGCCCTCGCCGTCGATCTGCGGCATGAGGTGCATGAGTTCGTCCTGCAGCGTCAGCGTAGGCTCGTCGTCCTCGGCGGCGCTCGCGGAGTCGACGAGTTCGGCGAACCGCAGCGCGGCCGGATCGTCTTTCAAGGGCCGCGTTGTGTCAGCGTTTTCGGCCCACCAGGCGAGCGCCCGCGCGAGCTCCGGCGGCAGCTCCTCGTCCCGGGCCGCGGGCCGGGGCGTACGCGCGTGTGCCCGCACCACGTCATCGGGGACGGCTCCCACCACCCAGACGCCCGTCACACCCACGGCCCCCACCTCCCGGCTCGACCCCGACCGTATCCCCTGGGTGCGGAGGGGAGCGGCGGGGGCTCTGCCTCGGTCGACCGCCGTGAGGTCCCGCGTGCGGCGCGCGTTGCCGTCCCCGGGGCGGCCGGGGTGGAATGGGCGGATGGAAGACCTGTCCTCGATCGCCGCCGCCCTGGCGGAGGTCGGCCCCCGCCTCAAACGCCTGCGCACGCGGCGGGGCGTCACCCTGGCCGCGCTCTCGCAGGCCACGGGCATCTCCACGAGCACCCTGTCCCGCCTGGAGACCGGCCGGCGCCGCCCCAGCCTCGAACTCCTCCTCCCGATCGCCCAGGCGCACCGCGTGCCGCTGGACGAACTGGTCGGCGCCCCCGAGGTGGGCGACCCCCGGGTACGCCTCAGACCCCGCCGCGTGAACGGCCGTACCGTCGTGCCGCTCACCCGCCGGCCCGGCTCCCCCCAGGCCTGGAAGGTCGTCATCCCCGTCGCCCAGTGCGAGCCCGACCTCCGCGTCCACGAGGGCCACGAGTGGCTGTACGTGCTCTCCGGACGGCTCCGCCTCCTGCTGGGCGACGGCGAGGCCGTCCTCGGCGTGGGGGAGGCGGCCGAGTTCGACACCCGGCTGCCCCACTGGTTCGGCAGCGCCGACGGCCGGCCCGTCGAGATCCTCAGCCTCTTCGGGCGCCAGGGCGAGCGCATGCACCTCCGCACGAGGCCCGGCCGGAGGAGCGTTGACGGTGGCGGTGACGGTGACGGCGGCGCGAGGACGCGTTGATCGCACCTTCCCGTCCGGAACGGGGGAGGGACGGGTGGGAGGGGGGCCGCTGGCCTGAGCGTGGGGGTCAGCCATTGCGAGCGGCCGCCTGTCAGACGCCGACGCTGCGATCGCCCCATGACGTCACATCAGGGAGATGCCGCGTAGGTCGCCGCGCGCGGTGAGGGCCGCCACGTCCCGGGGGCGAGGCGATGGCGCGGTGAGTTCACTGCTGATCGGCACGTGTCCCGGGGAGCCCGTGTGCGCCGGCGGTCACACGTACCTCTTCGTCGACGGTCTCGACGTGGTCACCCGGAGCGACAGCAGAATGGCCGGCCTCGACCCGAGGCGGCTGCTCCGGCCGGGCGGGCCCCTGTATCCGGCGGACACGCCGCTCGCGGTGGAGGTGGCGGCGGAACAGCCCGGCCCGGGGCCGGACATGCTGCGCATCCGCATCCGTCAGCGGGGCGGGACGGTCATCTGGTCCGGCCTGACGTATCCCGGCGACGACGGCGGACCCGTCGAGGAGGTGCGGTTCCGCCTCGAGCAGTACCTGAGCGAGGTCGAGCGGGCGTACGCGGTCGCCACCGCCGACCACGGGGCCGTGGGCGCCTTGACGCCGGCCTCAGCCGAACGTCGAGCTGTCGGTCACGGCTGCTGGGACTGATCTGCCTCACCAACCTCACTGACCGTACAGCGCGCAATCCGCCGTAGGGCACAATCGCCCGGGGTGCGGACTCGTGTGCGACCTGTGAGGGGTAGGAGTGGCGGACAAACCGAAATGGCAGAACCACCCGGCCTGGTACCTGCTGTTGATTGTGCCGCAGCTCATGAACGTGATGACCGAGGACGACGCCATCAGCCGTTTCCTCGGGGCGTCGAGTCTCGTGCTGTTGGGCTTCCTTGGCGGGCAAGAGTGGGCGAAGCGGGCCGCGTGGCGGAGGGGTGCCGCCGGAGGAGGGGCCGCGGCGGACAAGAGACGTCAGTGGCGGGAAGCGCGTCGCCCCACCCCACCGACGGCCCGCGGCTCCAAATCGGGGGCACCGGCATTCACAACCGACGCCAACGACGCCTGACGGGGGCGTGGGCCGATGTCTCCCATGACGCCGTACTCGGCGTGTACAGCAAAAGGGACTCGTAACAGTGGTGACGGGGTCGCTTTGACGCAGTTCGGCGCCGCTCAGGTCGGCGTACGTCTGCAGCCTCGGTCCTTCGATCCGCGGACCGTAATCCGCCTATGACGAAGCTGACAGACCTGAGCGAGCGCGAGTACTTCGGCCATCTCGCCAAGCGGCCAGGCATGTTCGTTTCACCGAAGTCCGTGCACTCGGTGTTGGCCTTCATCGAGGGTTATGACCAGGCGGCTCGTCGGTCACACAGGCGCCCCATTGCCTGGGGGACGAAGAGGCCGTGGCTTCGTACCCCCGCTGCCCGCCGCGGTTCTCAGCCAGAACCGGCGATGACCTGTTCGACGACGGAGAAGCGTTGCCCGCACTCCGGGCAAGTCGCCTCACCGAAGGCATAGGTCAGCGCACGCGCGACGTCCTCATGGCCGTCGGCCTGGGCGAGGTCGTGGAGGCGCCGGCCCAAACCGCCCAGAGTGCGGGGGTCGGCCGGATGGAGAGGGAAGGTCTCGATGTCGTCGGAGAGCGCGTGGTCCTCCGCCGCACTGAAGAAGCCGTACTCTCCGAACACCACCCACAGCGACGCGCATCCGTCAGGGTCGGGGCACTCGAGCTCGTATTCCTCGCCGACGACGCCACCGATCAGGTTCTCCGCCCAGTGGATGTCGCCTTCCAGGTTCAGGACCGCCTCAACCAGGTGGCAGTAGTCGTTCCGGTCGGTCGTGACCTGTCGCCACCGGTTTGCGGCGCGCAGTAGGCGTGCGACTTCCGGTGCGTATCGATGCCGCAGGTCTCGGGTCTCGTACCGCTGGTCGGCCTGGACGAGAAGGGCGCCGGACAGGTGGAGGGCCGAAGCTGCGGTGTCGGCGTGGTCGACTTCCGCCAAGCCGGCCAGCGTGTGCAGCACCAGCGGATCGGCGACGTCCAGGGAGCCGTTGTGGTAGAGCTCCGTCCAGAGGTCGCCCCAAGCCTGGTCGTCCCGCCCCGTGGCGGCACGTTCCAGCAGGGCCCTCAGACGGGCGGAACCGGCGTCGTCTACGCGGGGAGCGGGAGAACTCGTCGTCATCCGCGGTATCCAAGCAGACTGCGCAAGCGTGCTTTCGCCGGACGGCGTCAACGCCGCTCGGCGGGCCGTTCCGCCCGGGGCCGCGTCGCAGTGACCATTGCTTCTTTCGCCGGCTCCGCGATACGCGGGTACGGAAGCTCGGACCGACGGCAAGCCGGGGCACGCGGTGCCGCTCAGGTACGGGTCTAGCCCATCTGGGTCTCGCCCAATGGCAGTTCCGAGTCGCGCAGCCATGCCTGGGCGGCCGGGCTCCAGGCGACGCGGGAGCCGAGGGAGACCCAGACCTCGAACTTGCCGGGGGACGCCTCGGTGTGCTGCTGGGCCTGGACGCTGTTCAGGCAGAGCCGGACACCGCAGCCTTTGGAATCGGCCAGGCCCCGCCAGCCGCAGCCCCAGCTGACGTCCATGGTCAATGGCCCGAGTACGGAGACCATCCGGTCCAGTTCCTCCTCGGTGCAGTCATCTTCGGGCTCGCTGTCCGGACCGCCGAAGGGCGGAGTCTTGGCCAGGGAGAGCGACAGGCCTTCGGGCAGCGGCCACAGGTCGGCCAGGTCCGGGCGGAGCTGCATGTCCGCAAGGAACAAGAGCCTCCGATCCTCCCAGTCGAACGCGGCGCCTCGGCGTCGCAGTTCATCCCGGACGGGTTCGAATCCAGGCAGGTCCGGGTCCCAGGCGGCCAACGCGGCGCCGAACGTGTGGACTGCGTGCACGTACTGCTCGCCTGTGGTGATCAGCTCCAGTTGGGGCCAGGGGTCGCTGGTCCAGTCGGCCAGTTCGCGCATGATCGCGCGCGCCCGCGACAGCGCGCTTGACGCGTCGGGAAACGGCTCGCGAACCCGGTAGAGAATCGACATCGACAAAAGTGCTTCCTCTCACAGAGGGACATGGGCGGACGTCGGCTCGCGCCGGTGGGCGGTGGCTGCCGGGGGCAAGGCCGCCTCGGACGGAAACGGACGCTCCCGGAGTCGGACGTTCGGGTCAGCGGCCCCGAAGCAGGGACACTTCTGTCGTCACCGCTCCGGACAAGGTCGTCGACGACGTCGACCGTCCCGGGGGACGCCTCAGACGTAGTAGCCCCCGCCACCGTGGCATTCACCGGCCTGTCGCCGACGGTTGATGGTGCGGCGGACATCGGCCGGGGTGTGGGTCGTCCCCGAACAGCGCTCCCCACTTCGATCGGCGGCGAGGCAGGCAGGGGCGACTGTAGATCAGGACTGAGTGCCGCCGCACTGCGGTTTCCCGCGCGACCCCTGGGCGCGGGCCTTCTCCGGACCGGTGATCAGTGGACCGAGGAGAGACCCGCACGTCTGTGACCTGTGGTGCGAGCCCCATCACTCCCGGTCCGGAGCCGTGGTGGGGCCGTCATCGGCCCGCGGGCCGCCGAAGACCGGTCCACGGCTTCCTCGGTGCGCTTCTCGCTGCTCGACCGAGCCCCGATCGGCAGTCAGTCCCGGCACCGGCGGGCCCACCAACCCGCGTCCGGGGAGGCGTAGGGGTCAGGCCAGGTCCGCGTCAGGTAGAGCGCGTCGAGTGGTTCGACCATGGACCGGAGTTCGCGCGCCGGCCGTGAAGGCAGGGCATGGAGCGCGAGCTCGAGGACCGTGCGTTCATCGGTTTTGTAGAAGGGATCGCACAGCGGGCAGTCGCTGCCGCCGGACAGTCCGCGAGCTGTACGTGACCACTGGAGCAGGGCTTGGGTCAGTGCCCCCGGCCACAACCGCTCGCGCTCAAGCCGGGCAGCGGCAGCGAACAGGCTGCGTGAACCACGGGGGAAACCCCGCCCTGGTGGTTCTCCCGGCCGCCGACGCGGAGCGCGACCGGCAGCCCGGACTTGAGACGGCCGCCTACGCGGCATCGTCCTCTCTGAGTCGCTTCACGCGAGCATGGTGCCACACCGATCCCGGCACGCCATGATCAGTGACCCGGTCGACCCGCCCAAGCGGGGGTGGCGCCCGACTCGTTGAGCACCGCCGCGGGGTCGTCCCCGGGCTGTTCCCTGTGGAGGCCCGGCCCAGCCGGGCGGCGGCGGCCTCAGTAGACCGATATGTGCACGTGGTCGAAGTGGTTCTGGGTGATGGACCCGCGGTCCTCCATCAGTTTCCAGCCCTGCTGCGGGAGGCGGCTGGACCAGATGTGCTGCTCGTAGATGACGTACCAGATGCCGTACTCGTCCGCGTGCTCCCGGACCCAGGCCACGATGTCCTCGCCCAGGGCGTCGGGTTTGCCGGTGGCCTTCTCGCCGGCGGGCATGAGCATGAAGTCGCAGGCGCGGCCGAGGGGGTGTTCGCCGCCGCCGGCGATGCCGCCCTCCTCGCGGTAGCAGCCGGGGGCGCCCTCGAGGCCGCGGGAGCCGAACTCCTTGACGACGGCGTCGCGGACCGTCTCCATGCGGGCGGTGATGTGCTGGGGCCCGCGGGGTTGCTCCTTCGGCCAGTTGGCCGCGCGGACCTGCGCGGAGAGTGTGGGCCACGCCACTGCGGCCAGTACGAGGCCGCCGATCAGCAGCAGCCCGAACATGGTGCGCCGCCGGCCGCGGCGCGCGGTGTCCCGCCCCCTGGTGGTGTTCATCGCAAGCCAGAACGCGCGACCGTGGCCGGAAGTGCCCGGTTGAACGCCCGGCGGCCGTGACGCGAACAACGCCCCGCCCGGGGCCGTCGCCGGGCACGCGGGCGTACGCTGCTGCGTTGACCCGGCAGACACGGACCAGCCCAGGAGGCACCGCACCGATGGCCACAGGCATGACGACGGACGAAGAGCGCGGCGAGCGGATCCTCGAGGTCTTCGGCACCGCGTTCGGGGAGCTGCTGGCGGCCGACCCCGCGGCGTTCCGGGTCAAGTTCCGCAAGATGGCGGCGTCCGCGTTCGCCTTCTACCGGGGTACCGCCTGCCTCTACTACGCCGACCTGGCCGACGCCGGGGACGGCAGCCCGTTCCTGGACGAGCGCACCTCCCGGGTGTGGATCCACGGCGACCTGCACGCCGAGAACTTCGGCACGTACCTGGACGCCAACGGCCGGCTGATCTTCAACGTCAACGACTTCGACGAGGCCTACGTCGGCCCCTTCACCTGGGACGTGCAGCGCTTCGCCGCCTCCATAGCGCTGATCGGCTACAGCAAGGCCCTGGCCGACGACGTGATCTCCGGCCTGGTGCGCAGCTACGCCACCGCCTACCGCGAGCGCGTCCGCGCCCTCGCCCATGGCGAGGGGGTGCCCGCGCTGACGCTGGACTCCGCCGAGGGCCCGCTGCTGGACGCGCTGCGCCACGCCCGCTCGCAGACCCGGTTCGGGCTGCTGGACTCCATGACCGAGATCCGCGCCTGGGACCGCCGCTTCACCGCGGGCGGCGGCGCGGTGGAACTGGACAGCGGTACCCGCGAGAAGGTGCTGCGGGCCTTCGAGGCGTACCTGGACACGCTGCCGGAGACCAGCCGGATCAACCCGGAGAGCCACCGGGTCAAGGACGTCGTGGGCCGTCGCGGGGTGGGCATCGGCAGCGCGGGCCTGCCCTCGTACAACATCCTGCTCGAGGGCCACACCGACGCCCTGGAGAACGACGTCGTCATCTACATGAAGCAGGGGCAGACCCCGGCGGTCTCGCGGCACATCACCGACGCCGCGGTGCGCGAGTACTTCCGGCACGAGGGCCACCGCACCGTGATCTCGCAGCGCGCGCTGCAGGCGCACGCCGATCCGTACCTGGGCTGGACGGAGCTGGACGGCGTCGGGCAGCTGGTCGCCGAGGTGTCGCCGTACGCGGTGGACCTGGACTGGTCGGACATCGACGACCCGGAGCAGATCGAGGCCGTCGTCGCGGACCTCGGCCGGGCCACCGCCGGCATGCACGCGGCGGCGGACGACGAGAGCGGGCACTCCCTGGTGCCGTTCTCCACGGAGGACGCCATCGACGCGGCCATAGCGCGGGACGAGGAGGGCTTCGTCGAGTCGCTGGTGGAGTTCGCCCACTCCTACGGCGCCCGGGCCCGTGCCGACCACCAGATCTTCGTGGACCTGTTCCGCAACGGCCGCATCCCGGGTCTCTGAGCCGGGGCCTTGTTCCGGGGTTTAGGCATTGCTTACACAGCGGCATGGCACACTCGGCGCCATGGAAGGGACCGGACCCCGGCTGAGGGCACTGCGCGCGGGATGCTTCGCCGCGCTGTGCGTGACGCTGTCCGCGACCGCCCACATCATGCTCTCGCGGGAGCCCCTGCCGATGACGACCACGGCGGGGGCCTTCGTGGCCGTCTTCGCGGTCGCGTACGCGCTCGGCGGCCGCGAGCGCGGCTACTGGCCGATCGCCGGCCTGCTCGTCCCGCTCGAACTGGCCGTCGACACCCTGTTCACGGCGGGCCAGAACACCTGCTACGGCCCCGGTGGCGGTCCCGTCACCGGCTCCTGGCGCTCGATCAACGAGGCGCTGGTCTGCCACGGCGAGGCCGGCGGTTCGCTCGCCTCGGCGCCGGGGATGTCCGGCCCCACCACCTCGCCGTGGCTGCTGCTGCTGGCCCACGTCTGCGTCGGCCTGGTCGCCGCCGGGTGGCTGCGCAGCGGTGAGGACGCCCTGCACCGCCTGCTGCGCGCCGCCGTCCGGCCGTTGCTCGTCGCGGTGGCCGTCTTCCGGACGGCCGGTCCGCGCGCCGTCACCCGCCTTGGCGCGGCCGGCCCCGTGGCCGCCGCCCCGGCGCTGCCCCTGCTCCTGCACTCCGTCGTACGGCGAGGGCCGCCCGCCCGCCTCGGCTTCCGCTGAGCACGGCCCACACCCCTCACCCACCCCACGTACGAGTCGGAGATCACACCATCATGAGCAAGCGGAACACCCAGGCCGCCAAGAGTGCCGCCCGCGAGCGGCTGCGCGTGGAGCGCGAGCGGCAGGCGAAGCGGGAGAAGCTGCGGCGGCAGTTCTTCGTCGTCGGCGGCGTGCTGGGCGTGCTGGCGCTCGGCGCCGGCATAGCCGTGGCCGTCGTCAAGATGAACGCGCCGGACTACTGGGAGAAGGCCGCGGAGAAGCCGCTGGTCAAGCCGGCCAACTCCTCCGGCAAGGACGGCACGACGATCGTCATCGGCGACGAGAGCGCCAAGCACACGCTGAAGGTGTACGAGGACCTGCGCTGCCCGGTCTGCGCGCAGTTCGAGCAGACCTCGGGCGAGACCGTCCAGAAGGACGCCAAGGACGGCAAGTACAAGATCTCGTACACCATGGGCGCGTTCCTCGACAACAGCCTCGGCCAGGGCCAGGGCTCGAAGAAGGCCCTGAGCGCGCTGGGCGCCGCGCTGAACGTCAGCAAGGAGGCGTTCGTCGACTACCACACGCTGCTGTACTCCAAGGACGTCCACCCCGAGGAGACCAAGGACGACTTCGGCAGCGCCGACAAGCTGATCGAGCTGGCGCAGAAGGTCGACGGGCTCAAGGGCAACAAGACCTTCGAGGACGCGGTCCGCAACGGCACCTACGACAAGTGGGCGCTGACCATGGACAAGCAGTTCACCGCCGACGGCATCAGCGCTACGCCGACCGTCAAGCTCGACGACAAGCCCATTGAGAGCGTGCAGGCGATGACCCCGGAGCAGTACACGGCCGCCGTCGACCAGATCATCGGCAAGGGCTAGCACCGGCCCGAGGGCCGCTTCCGCCCTCCGGTCCCCGGCGTTGTGCCGGGGACCGGAGGGCGAAGTCCTCCCGAACTCTTGTGCGTCGGGGTCCCGGAAAGGGGTTACTGACGCGTAATCTGACCGGCCGTGACCGAGACCTCTGTACCCTCACGGACTTCATCGAGAACACCCACCCGCCGTTCGGTCGTCAAGGCCGGCGCCGTCGTGACCGGTGCCGCGCTGATACCGCTGACGGCCGGCACCGCCCCCGCCTCCGCCGCCGCGTCGCCCGCCTTCCTGCACGGCGTGGCCTGCGGTGACCCCCTGCCCGACGGTGTGCTGCTGTGGACGCGGGTGACGCCCGTGCCCGAGGCCGTCCCCGGCTCCGGGCTCGGCCCCGCGACCGACGTGGCCTGGACCGTCGCCCGGGACAAGGCGTTCACCTCCGTCGTGGCGACCGGCACGGCGACCACGACCGCGGCCGCCGACCACACCGTCAAGGCGGACGTGCGCGGACTGCAGCCCGGCACGGACTACTGGTACCGCTTCACCGCCGGCGGCGTGACCTCCGCGGCCGGCCGCGCTCGTACCGCGCCCGCCGAGAACGCCACCGCCGACCGGCTGCGCTTCGGCGTGGTCTCCTGCGCCAACTGGGAGGCCGGGTACTTCTCCGCGTACCGGCACCTGGCCGCCCGCGGCGACCTGGACGCGTGGCTGCACCTGGGCGACTACCTCTACGAGTACGGCACCGGGGGCTACGCCGCCCGCGGCACCGTCGTCCGTCCGCACGCGCCCGCCCACGAGATCGTCACCCTGGCCGACTACCGCACCCGGCACGGCCGCTACAAGACCGACCCCGACCTGCAGGCGCTGCACGCCGCGGCCCCGGTGGTGGCGATCTGGGACGACCACGAGTTCGCCAACGACGCCTGGTCCGGCGGCGCCGAGAACCACACCGAGGGCGCCGAGGGCGCCTGGACGGCCCGGGTGGCGGCCGCGAAGCAGGCCTACTTCGAGTGGATGCCGGTGCGCCCCTCGGTCGCCGGCACCACCTACCGGCGGCTGCGCTTCGGCAGGCTCGCCGACCTGTCCCTGCTCGACCTGCGCTCCTTCCGCTCCCAGCAGGCCGCGATCGGCAGCGGCACGGTGGACGACCCGGACCGGACGATCACCGGCCGGGCCCAGCTGGACTGGCTGAAAGCCGGCCTCAAGGCCTCCGACACCACCTGGCGGCTGATCGGCAACTCGGTGATGATCTCGCCGGTCGCCTTCGGGGCGCTGCCCGACTACCTGCTGGCGCCGCTGGCGAAGCTGCTCGGCCTGCCCGCCGAGGGGCTGGCGGTCAACGTCGACCAGTGGGACGGCTACACCGACGACCGCCGCGAACTCCTGGCCCACCTGCGGGACAACGGCATCCGCAACACGGTCTTCCTGACCGGCGACATCCACATGGCGTGGGCGAACGACGTCCCCGTGAAGGCGGCCACCTACCCGCTGTCGGCCTCGGCCGCGACCGAGTTCGTGGTCACCTCGGTCACCTCCGACAACCTGGACGACATCCTCAAGGTCGCCCCGGACACCGTCTCCACGATCGCGGAGACGGCGGTGAAGGCCGCCAACCGCCACGTGAAGTGGCTGGACATGGACTCCCACGGCTACGGCGTGCTGGACATCACCGGCGAGCGGGCGCAGATGGACTACTACGCGCTCTCCGACCGCACCGACCCGAACGCCTCCTCCACCTGGGAGCGTTCGTACCGCACCCTGTCGGGCACGCAGAAGGCCGAGCGGGTCTACTCACCGGTACGCTGAGCCTCCCGTACGTCGATTTCCGGCCAGGCCCGCGCGCCGCGCGGGAAAGGGCCGGCGCGGGGCGGGCGGTGGGACCCCCCGGGTCCGTATCCGGACACATCGCCCGCCCCGCGCCACGGGGACGTCGCGCCGGCCGGCGCGGACCCTCAAGGGGCGCTCGTTGTCTAGGGATTACCCTCTGTCCGCCATTGGGCCGGAAGAGGGCTGCCGCGGTTCTGACATGGACACATAACCTCCGGGCGGCGAGGAGGAAATTCCTCCCGTACGTCCCACGAGGAGTGCCCCCACATGTCACGCACCCCCCGTTCCCGCCGTCTCGTCGGTCTCGCCGCCGTGGTCGGAACCCTGGCCTTGCTCCCCCTCACCGGCGCCACGGCGACCGTGAGCAGCGCCTCCGCGCACACGAGAACCCCCGCCGAGCAGTGCGCGGACAGCGGCGACGCCGCGGCCCGCACGATGAAGGGCTCCACTGCCCACGAGCCCAACGCCCTCAGTGACGCCGCCGCCCAGGCGATGGACGCGGACCTCAGGAAGCGCGTCGCCATGGTCAAGGCCGAGGCCAAGGGCTCCCGGGCCGCAGCCGCCGCGACCACGACGATCCCGGTCTACTGGCACGTCGTCCACAGCGGCAGCACCGGCAAGCTCAGCGCCTCGGCCATCGCCGGCCAGATGGCGGTGCTCAACGCCGCCTACGCCGGCCAGGGCACCGGCAACGTGGACTCGGGCTTCCGGTTCTCGCTGGTCGCCACGGACTACACCGACCGGGCCGCCTGGTACAACCTGACCGAGGGCTCCTCGGCGGAGACGGCGATGAAGACCAGCCTCCGCAAGGGCGGCGCGAGCGCGCTCAACATCTACTCGGCCAACCTCCAGGAGGACCTGCTCGGCTGGGCCACCTTCCCGAGCTGGTACGCCGGCGACCCCAAGGACGACGGCGTCGTCATCCTCGACGCGTCCGTGCCGGGCGGTTCCGCCACGAACTACAACCAGGGCGACACGGCCACCCACGAGGTCGGCCACTGGATGGGCCTCTACCACACCTTCCAGGGTGGCTGCGGCGCCAGCGGCGACTACGTCTCCGACACGCCCGCCGAGAAGACCGCCGCCAACGCCTGCCCGACCGGCCGCGACACCTGCACGGCCGCCGGCACCGACCCGATCCACAACTTCATGGACTACACCTACGACTCCTGCATGTACCAGTTCACCGCGGGCCAGGTGAGCCGCATGAAGAGCTCGTGGACCGCCTACCGGGCGAGCTGACGCCACCGTCCGCGACCGGCCGGACACGGGGCCGGCCGGCCGCGGCGGGGAGGGCGGGCAGGGCGGGAGTGGCACCGGCTGTCGGACCCCCGGCGTAGGATTCCAACGCCGCCAGATGACGACCGATGCCGGAGGTGTCGCTTCCCGTGACCACGCCGTTCACCCACCTTCATGTCCACACCCAGTACTCGCTGCTGGACGGAGCGGCACGGCTCAAGGACATGTTCAAGGCCTGCGGTGAGATGGGCATGACGCACATCGCCATGACCGACCACGGCAACCTGCACGGGGCGTACGACTTCTTCCACCAGGCCAAGGGCGCCGGGATCACGCCGATCATCGGCATCGAGGCGTACGTGGCGCCGGAGTCCCGGCGCAACAAGCGCAAGGTCACCTGGGGCCAGCCGCACCAGAAGCGCGACGACGTCTCGGCTTCCGGTTCCTACCTGCACAAGACGATCTGGGCGGCGAACGCCACGGGACTGCACAACCTCTTCCGGCTCTCCTCCGACGCCTACGCCGAGGGCTGGCTGACCAAGTACCCGCGCATGGACAAGGAGACCATCGCCCAGTGGTCGGATGGCCTGATGGCCTCCACCGGCTGCCCCTCGGGCGAGGTGCAGACCCGGCTCCGCCTCGGCCAGTTCGACGAGGCGCTGAAGGCCGCCGCCGAGTACCAGGAGATCTTCGGCAAGGAGCGGTACTTCCTGGAGCTGATGGACCACGGCATCGAGATCGAGCGCCGGGTCCGCGACGGGCTGCTGGAGATCGGCAAGAAGCTCGGCATCCCGCCGGTCGTCACCAACGACTCGCACTACACGTACGCCAGCGAGGCCGACGCCCACGACGCCCTGCTGTGCATCCAGACCGGCAAGAACGTCTCCGACCCGGACCGCTTCCGCTTCGACGGCACGGGCTACTACCTGAAGACGACGGACGAGATGTTCGCCATCGACTCCTCCGACGCCTGGCAGGAGGGCTGCCGCAACACCACGCTGCTCGTGGCGCAGCAGGTCGACACCGAGGGCATGTTCCAGGCGCGGAACCTGATGCCCCGCTTCGACGTCCCCGAGGGCTTCAGCGAGGTCACCTGGTTCCGCGAGGAGACCATGCGCGGCATGCAGCGCCGCTACCCCGGAGGCATCCCGGACGACCGGATGAAGCAGGTCGAGTACGAGATGGACACCATCATCCAGATGGGGTTCCCGGGCTACTTCCTCGTCGTCGCCGACTTCATCATGTGGGCCAAGAACAACGGCATCGCCGTCGGCCCCGGCCGCGGCTCGGCGGCCGGCTCGATCGTCGCGTACGCCATGGGCATCACCGACCTCGACCCGATCGACCACGGCCTGATCTTCGAGCGCTTCCTCAACCCCGAGCGCATCTCCATGCCCGACGTCGACATCGACTTCGACGAGCGCAGGCGCGCCGAGGTGATCCGGTACGTCACCGAGAAGTACGGCGCCGACAAGGTCGCCATGATCGGCACCTACGGCACCATCAAGGCCAAGAACGCGATCAAGGACTCGGCCCGCGTGCTGGGCTACCCGTACGCCGTCGGCGACCGCC
The DNA here is from genome assembly GCF_055635295.1 of Streptomyces sp. NPDC111520. NCBI lineage: Bacteria > Bacillati > Actinomycetota > Actinomycetes > Kitasatosporales > Streptomycetaceae > Streptomyces > Streptomyces sp. NPDC111520. The sequence continues at coordinate 100,664 of NZ_JBVKBW010000019.1, forward strand.
TCACCAAGGCGATGCCCGCCGACGTCCTCGGCAAGGGCATCCCGCTCTCCGGCATCACCGACTCCTCGCACCCGCGCTACAGCGAGGCCGGCGAGATCCGCTCGATGTACGAGAACGAGCCCGACGCCAAGAAGGTCATCGACCTCGCGCGCGGCGTGGAGGGCCTGGTGCGGCAGATGGGCGTGCACGCCGCCGGCGTGATCATGTCCAGCGAGCCGATCGTCGACCACGCCCCGGTCTGGGTGCGGCACTCCGACGGCGTCACCATCACGCAGTGGGACTACCCGAGCTGCGAGTCGCTCGGCCTGCTGAAGATGGACTTCCTCGGCCTGCGCAACCTCACGATCATGGACGACGCCGTCAAGCTCGTGAAGGGCAACAAGGGCGTCGACATCGAGCTGCTGGCCCTGCCCTTCGACGACCCGAAGACCTTCGACCTGCTCGCCCGCGGCGACACCCTCGGCGTCTTCCAGTTCGACGGCGGCCCCATGCGCTCCCTGCTGCGCATGATGAAGCCCGACAACTTCGAGGACATCTCCGCCGTCTCGGCCCTCTACCGGCCGGGCCCGATGGGCATGAACTCGCACATCAACTACGCCCTGCGCAAGAACAAGCAGCAGGACATCACCCCGATCCACCCGGAACTCGAGGCCCCCCTCAAGGAGGTCCTCGACGTCACCTACGGCCTGATCGTCTACCAGGAGCAGGTGCAGAAGGCCGCCCAGATCATCGCGGGCTACTCGCTGGGCGAAGCCGACATCCTCCGCCGCGTCATGGGCAAGAAGAAGCCCGAGGAGCTGGCGAAGAACTTCACCATCTTCCAGGAGGGCGCCCGGAAGAACGGCTACAGCGACGCGTCGATCCAGGCGCTGTGGGACGTCCTGGTGCCGTTCGCCGGCTACGCCTTCAACAAGGCGCACTCCGCCGCGTACGGCCTGGTCTCCTACTGGACGGCCTACCTGAAGGCCAACTACCCGGCCGAGTACATGGCGGCGCTGCTCACCTCGGTGCGCGACGACAAGGACAAGTCGGCGGTCTACCTCAACGAGTGCCGCCGCATGGGCATCAAGGTGCTCCCGCCGAACGTGAACGAGTCGGACGCCAACTTCACCGCCCAGGGCGACGACGTCATCCTGTTCGGCCTCACCGCCGTCCGCAACGTCGGCCAGAACGTGGTGGACTCGATCATCCGCTGCCGCAAGTCCAAGGGGAAGTACACCTCCTTCCCCGACTTCCTCGACAAGGTCGAGGCCGTGGTCTGCAACAAGCGCACGGTGGAATCGCTGATCAAGGCCGGCGCCTACGACGAGATGGGCCACACCCGCAAGGGCCTCACCGAGCACTACGAGCCGATGATCGACAACGTGGTCGCGGTGAAGCGCAAGGAGGCCGAGGGCCAGTTCGACCTCTTCGGCGGCATGGGTGACGACGCGGGTGGCGACGAGCCGGGCTTCGGCCTCGACGTCACCTTCTCCGACGTCGAGTGGGACAAGACGTACCTGCTCGCGCAGGAGCGCGAGATGCTCGGCCTCTACGTCTCCGACCACCCGCTCTTCGGCATCGAGCACGTGCTCAACGACAAGGCCGACGCCTCCGTCTCGGCGCTGGCCGGCGACTACGCCGACGGTTCCATCGTCACCATCGGCGGCATCATCTCCGGTCTGCAGCGCAAGATGACCAAGCAGGGCAACGCCTGGGCCATCGCCACCGTCGAGGACCTCGGCGGCTCCATCGACTGCATGTTCTTCCCGGCCACCTACCAGTTGATCTCGACCCAGCTCGTCGAGGACGCCGTCGTCTTCGTCAAGGGCCGGCTCGACAAGCGCGAGGACGTGCCGCGCCTGGTGGCCATGGAGCTGATGGTGCCCGACCTCACGGACGCCGGGACCAACGCCCCGGTGACCATCTCCATCCCGACGGTGAAGGTGACCCCGCCGTTGGTCGCCCGCCTCGGCGAGGTCCTCGCCAGCCACAAGGGGAGCACCGAGGTACGGGTGCGGCTGCAGGGCGCCCGCAAGACGACGGTGCTGAGGCTCGACCGCCACCGCGTCACTCCCGACCCTGCGCTCTTCGGCGACCTCAAGGCCCTCCTGGGCCCCTCCTGCCTCGCCACCGCCCAGCAGCAGGCGGGCTGATCACCCGCCGCGCGGGCGGCGGAACGCGCCGAGGGCGGCACCCCTTCCGGACGGGGTGCCACCCTCGGTCATGAGCGTCCTGCGTGTGCGCGCTAGTTGTGGCCGAACTTCTTCTGCCGCTTCTGCGACACGTGCGGTTCGGCGCCCGGGACCGTCATCGCCATCTGCTCGCGTCCGCCTGCGCTCTTCGCGTGCTCATCGGTGGTCGCGGCGCCGCGGTCGTGCTGCTGGCCGGTACGTTCGCCCCGGTTCTTGTTCTTGCCCACGATTCCTCCTCGGGGGAAATCTCGGATGATGGGCCGCACTCAGGCTTGCACGGGAGTACGAAGGTCGCATTTCGGGCAGTTGCAGGGTGAGGCGCGCCGGTGATCGCGTAACCGGTCACAACGCCCCCGTGTTCGGGCAGACTCGGGGCAACAGTGTTACCGGGGGGACGGACGGCAGGACTTTCGGAGAAGAGGGTGAGACCGATGGACCGCTGCGTCGTCCTCGTGGATGCCGGGTACCTGCTCGGGGCCGCCGCGAGCCTCCTCGCCGGAGAGCCCTCCCGGTCCCGGATCACCGTCGACCACTCCGAGATCGTCGCGGGACTGCGGGAGCGCGCCGAGAAGGAGACCGGCCAGCCCCTGCTGCGGATCTACTGGTTCGACGGCGCGCCCGACCGCGTCCCGCAGCCGGAGCACCGGAGGCTGCGCGTGATGCCCAGGGTCACGGTCCGCCTCGGCGCATTGACCCGCACCGACGGACGCTGGGCGCAGAAGGGCGTCGACGCGGCCATGCACGCCGAGCTGTCCGAGCTGGCCCGCAACCGCGCCTGCTCCGACGTCGTGCTGGTCACCGGGGACGGCGACCTCCTGCCGGGCATGATGTCGGCGAAGGAGCACGGCGTCGCCGTCCACCTGTGGGCCGTGCAGGCCGCGGACGGCGACTTCAACCAGTCCGAGGACCTGGTCGCCGAGGCCGACGAACGCCGTGTCCTGGACCGGGAGTGGATCACCCGGGCCATCCACGTGCGCGAGCCCGCCGGGGTCTGCGCACCGCTCACCCCGCGCCCCGAGATCGCCGCCATCCTCTCCGCGCCGCTGCCCGAGACCGGCCGGAGGACCGAACCGCAGCCCGCGGCCGAGCAGCCCGCCGAGCCGGCCGCCGCCGCCCCCCAGGTCGTCACCGCCGGCCGCAACGGCACCCGCCCCGGCACCGGGGCGCCGGCCGCCGCGGCCGGCAAGGGGATGCCCACCCCCAAGGACGTCGCCGGCATCGTCCACCGCGGCCACTCCTCCCCGCACCCGGCCTCCCCGGCCGCCGCCGGCGCCACCCTGCGCTGGTCCTCCGACCGCGGGCTGGTCGGCGGCGCCGAGGCCGCCGACGCCGGCCTGCCCACGCTGGCCCAGCTCACCAGCGCCGAACAGCGCTGGGCGGACCGCGAGGAGGACATCACCGACGTCAGCGGCGACCCGTACGAGGTCGGCCAGGTCTTCGCCCGCCGCTGGATCGGCCGGATCGCCGACTCGTCCCACCTCCAGGTGCTCTCCGCCGAGTACCCGCGCGTCCCGCACCGGATCGACGGCGAGCTGCTGCGCTACGCCGCCCGCTTCGGGCTGCTCGCCCACAAGGACGACCAGATCGACGAGCACGACCGCTACGCCATCCGGGCGGGCTTCTGGCGCGAGGTCGACGCCCGCGCGGTCGTCGCGGGGGCCTCCGCGGGGGAGTGAGCGCGCCCGGACCCCACCCTGCGGCACGTCGCGGCCGGGACGCAGCGTAGGCTCGGTGCTCGTGAGTACCGGCACGGAACAGGGCGCCACCGCGCGGACGGCGATGGTGGTGACCGTGCGCGGGCTGGTGAAGAGCTACCCGGCCGGTCGCGGTCGGCGCGGCGCCGCGAGCCCCCCGGTACGCGCCAACGACGGCATCGACCTGGACGTCCGGGGCGGTGAGATCTTCGGGCTGCTCGGCCCCAACGGCGCCGGGAAGACCACCCTCGTACGCCAGTTGACGGGGTTGCTGCGCCCCGACGCGGGCAGCGTCCAACTGCTCGGGCACGACCTCGTACGGCACCCGGAGCGCGCGGCGCGGCTGATCGGCTACCTCGGCCAGGAGTCGAGCGCGCTCGACGAACTGACCGTCGCCCTCGCCGCCGAGACCACCGGACGGCTGCGCGGCCTCGACGCCAGGGCCGCCCGCGCCGAGCGGGACGCCGTCCTGGAGGAACTGGAGCTGACCGCCCTCGCCTCGCGGCCGGTGAAGCGGCTGTCGGGCGGCGAGCGACGGCTCGCCTGCTTCGCCGCCGCCCTCGTGGGCGAGCGGCCGGTGCTCGTGCTGGACGAGCCGACCACCGCCATGGACCCGGTCGCCCGGCGCGCGGTGTGGGCGGCGGTCGACCGCCGGCGCGCCGAGCACGGCACCACGGTGCTGCTGGTCACCCACAACGTGATCGAGGCGGAGACCGTCCTCGACCGGGTCGCGGTCATCGACGAGGGCCGGGTCATCGCCTGCGACACCCCGGCCGGGCTCAAGGCGCTCGTCGCAGACGAGGTACGGCTGGACCTGGTGTGGCGGGACCAGCCCCCGCTGGCCGTGCCCGAGGTCGCGGCCCTGCGGGAGACCGCCCACGTCACCGGACGCCGCTGGACCCTGCGGCTGCCGCAGCAGCGCGCCCGCGCCGTGGTCGCCGAGCTGACCGGCGGACCGGCCTTCACCGCGCTCGACGATTTCACCCTGACGGCGCCGAGCCTGGAGGATGTCTACCTGGCACTCGGCGGCCGGCGGAAGGGACTGGTCAAGGCGTGAACGGCGGCAACGGTGGGGACGTGAGCCTGGACGTGGACCGGAATGTGAACCTGGACGTGGCGCGCGGCACCGCGCAGCGGGGCGGCGCGCAGTGACGATCATCTCCGCGGGAGCGGACACCCGTACGGCGGCACCGGCGGCGCCCGCCGCCCCCCTCGGCGTGGCGGCCGCGGCGCTCGCCCCGCGCGCCCGGCTGCTGCCCGCTATGGCCGCGGTGTACCGGGCGCAGCTGTCCCGGGCGAAGGTCGCCCGGATCCCCCTGCTGTTCGTGGCGACCTTCCAGTCGGTCGGCATCATGATCATGATGCGCGGCGTCGTCGACGGCGGCCCGGCCGCGCGCGCGGTGGTCGCCGGGTCGAGCGTGCTGGTCGTCGCCTTCGTGGCGCTCAACCTGCTCGCCCAGTACTTCGGCCAGCTGCGCGCCTCCGGCGGCCTCGACCACTACGCCACCCTGCCGGTGCCCCCGGCCGCCGTGGTGCTGGGCGCGGCGGGCGCGTACGCCTCCTTCACCGTTCCCGGGACGCTGGTGACGGCGGGCATCGGCTGCGCGCTGTTCCAGCTGCCCTTCGCCAACCTGTGGATCCTCGCCGCGGTCATCCCGCTGGCGGGGGCGGCGCTGTCCGGGCTGGGCGCGGCCCTCGGGCTGCTCGCGCCGCGCCAGGAGCTGGCCACCCTGGCCGGCCAGCTCGGCATGTCGGCGGCGCTGCTGCTGGGCGTGCTGCCGGCCGGCAACCTCCCCGAGCCGATCCGCTACGTACGGGACCTGCTGCCCTCCACCTACGGCGTGGAGGCCCTCATCCGCGGCTTCGACGACCACCCCGACTGGGTGGCGATCACCACCGACCTGTCGGTGTGCGCGGCCGTGGGCCTGGTGTCGCTGGCGGTGGCCACCTGGGCCTACCGCCGCGCGGCCTGCCGGTGACCCGCGGGTGTGGTGCCGGTGAGGTGCCGGTGACGCGGGCCACGGACGGACCTGGCACGATGGCAGGGTGACCGCACCCCTGACCCCCCACGACCACTGGCCGCCCGCGCCGCTGCCGCCGTTCCCGGAGCAGGAGAGCCGCATGGACCCCGTCCGGGAGCTCAAGAGCGGTGCGCTGACCGCGGTGCTCGTGGCCGTGGCCGGCGTGGTCCTCGGCCTGCTGTGGCTGTGGCTGGCGCCGCGGATCCCGCTGGTCTCGGACGGCAAGGCGGTCTACCTCAAGGACACCGAGGGGGAGCAGGCGATCGGCGCCGACGGCACCTTCGTGCTGCTCGGGCTGGGCATCGGGGTGCTGACCGGGGCGCTCGTCTTCTGGCGCAGCCGGCGCGGTGGCGTCGGTGTCGTCCTCGGCATGGCCGTGGGCGCCGTCCTGGGCTCCGTGCTGGCCTGGCGGCTGGGCACCTGGCTCGGCCCCACCAGCGACCTGATCGCGCACGCCCGGGCGGTCGGCGCGAAGAAGGTGTTCGACGGCCCCCTGGAACTGCAGGCCAAGGGCGCGTTCCTGGCCTGGCCCATAGGGGCCGTCCTCACCCATCTGGTGCTCACCACGGGCTTCGGCCCGCGCGACGAGCAGCAGCACCCCGCCGTGCACTGGAAACCGCCCCCGGGCGTCTGACCCGGGGCCCGGAGGTCACGCCGGGCGCCTGCCGTGGTTGGCGTTGCGCTTCTTGATCCGCCACTTGCGCTTGCGGGTGCGCTTGGACATCGGGCCTCCCCTGAGCCGGGTGCGCTTCCGGGCAGCGTGCGCCCGTACCGCCCCGCCGTCCAGGGGTCAGGCACGTCCGATCGGCGCGACGACCGCGTCCGTGAGCCGCACCAGGTCCTGCGGGGCCAACTCGACCTCCAGGCCGCGCTTGCCGGCCGAGACGAAGACGGTGGGGTGCTCCAGCGCGGAGGCGTCCACGACGGTGCGCAGCCGCTTGCGCTGCCCCAGCGGGGAGATCCCGCCCCGGACGTACCCCGTGGTCCGCTCGGCGGCGGCCGGGTCCGCCATGCCGGCGCGCTTGCCGCCGGCCGCGGAGGCCAGCGCCTTGAGGTCCAGCGACCCCGCGACGGGGACCACGGCGACGGTCAGCGCCCCGTCCACGTCGGCGACGAGGGTCTTGAACACCCGGTCGGGGGAGGTGCCCAGCGCCTGCGCGGCCTCCTCCCCGTAGCCGAGCTCCGAGGCGGGGTCGTGGGCGTACGCGTGCACCGTGAAGACGGCGCCCGCCTTCTCCAGCGCGACGGTGGCGGGCGTGCCGCCGGAGGATGACTGCTTCTTCTTGGCCATGGCGCTGCGAGGATACGTCAGTTGGGGCTCGGGACCTGCCGGGTCAGGTCCACGGCGGGCAGGGTGCGCAGTTTGTCGATGACCGCCGCCTCGCGGCGCAGCATCGCGAGCTCCTGCTCCAGCCGGGCCGCGGTGTCCGGGGCCTCCAGCAGCGCCTGCTTCGCCGGGACCGCGGCGACGGTCGCGGCCGCCACCAGGTACGACAGCACGGTCGGGTCGTCCGGCAGCTCCTGGCTCCCCGCCAGGCTCCGCTCCCGGGCCCCGGCCAGCCGCTTCTGGTAGGTGCGGAACGCCCGGGCCACGCCGGCCGCCAGCGCCCCCGAGCCGGTGCCGGGCACCTCCGCGACCTCCTCGACCTCGCCGACCAGGTACGGCCCCGAGGCGTCCACCGACAGCAGCCGGAAGCGCGTCGTGCCGGTCGCCACGACGTCGAAGCCGCCGTCCTCGCGCTCCCCGATCGTCGCGGCGTCCGCGGTGCAGCCCAGCGCGTACAGCGCCCCGGAGAGGTCCGGCGCGTACCCGGCCGCCGCCTCCTCAGCTCCCGCGGGGGCGACCTCGTGGCCGTCGCGGATCGCCACGACACCGAAGCGGCGCGGTGCCTCCTCCGGCAGGGCCAGCAGATCGCGGAAGAGCGCGCGGTAGCGCTCCTCGAAGACGTTGAGCGGCAACACGAGGCCCGGGAAGAGGACGGAGCCGAGCGGGAAGAGCGGAAGACGAGCGGTCACGGTCAGCAAGCCTAGGGCCTGCGGCGCCCACCCCTCGTCGGCCTCGTCCCGTACCGCCCCGTTTTCGCCGCCGCGACGACGCCGGGTGCGCGTGGCGGTGGGCGTTGCCGCGGGCGCGTCGGTAGGGGCCCGGGAGGGCCCGCCGCCCGTGGCTTGGCGGCCGGTGCGGGTGCGTCTCCTCGCCGGCCTCGTGCTGTGCCGGCCGGTCCCGTCACCGCTCGGTGTGGCCCTGCGGCTGTCCGCGTCCCGGATTCGGGGTGCGGGGGCCGCCGTGACGATGTGGGGCGCGTGTGGGCCGGGGCCGTGTTCGCTGCGGCGCTCGGGGCGGTGAGGGCTGCCGCCCGTGCGGGGCCGCCGTGATGACGCCGGGTGCGCGTCGCGGTGGCCGTTGCCGCGGGCGCGTCGGTGGTGGGGGCCGGGGAGGGCTCGCCGCCGCTGGCTTGGTGGCTGCTGCGGGTGCGTTCCCTCGTCGGCTCGTGCCGTGCCGCTCCGTTTTCGCCTTCGCTTGGCGCGGCCTTGAGGCGGTCCGCGTTCCGGATTCGGGGGTGCGGGGGTAGTCGTGACGATGCCGGGGCGCGTGTGGGCCGAGGTCGTGATCGCTGGAGCACTCGGGGCGGTGAGGGCTGCCGCCCGTGGCGTGGCGCCGGTGCGGGGCCGCCGTGACGATGCCGGATGGGCGTCGCGGTTGGCGTTTCCGCGAGCGCGTCGGTGGGGCGGGCCCGCGGAGGGCCCGCCGCCGCCGGCTTGGCGCCGGTGCGTCGCGCACCGTCGTCGGCCTCGTCCCGTACCGCCCCCGGGCGTCTCCCCGTGGTCCGCGGCCGGGGGCGGCCGGGGCTTGCCACGGGCCTCCCGGGTTGCGGGTGGCCCGGGCGGACGTGCGGCGTCAGCCGCGGCGGAGGAGGCGGGAGGCGCCGGCGGCGACGGTCGTGGCGAGGATCCAGCCGAGCATGGTGAGGACCGCGGCGGCCCACTGGGCGTCGCCGTTGAGGCGCCAGGCGTTGTCCTGGCCGAGGTTGATGACCGGGAGGAGGAGGTCGAGGGCGAAGAGGGGCGCGTTCCAGTGCGGGAAGGCGCCGCCGTCCACCGGCTCGGGCTCGCCGTGGACGGCGAAGAAGACGGCCCCGAACGCCCAGAGCAGGGCCATCCAGATCGCCGCGCGACCGGGCCGGTACCCGTAGCCGACGGTCACGTCCTGGAGGTAGCCCCACAGCTTGCCCGCGAGCGGGAGGGTCTCGCGGCGCCGCCGGTGCTTGGCGAGCAGCACCTCGCGGGCGTCGGCGTCCTCGCCGCTCGCGCGCAGGGCGGCCGCCAGGTGCTCGTACGGCTCGGGGCTGTACTCCGGGGTGGCCGCGGCCAGCCAGCCGATCCGGGCGCGCAGCGGGAAGGCGCCCTCGGGGCTGAGGGAGCCGTAGGCGAAGCCGGTCAGGTCGAGGCCGCCGGCATCGGGCCAGCAGGTGCGGCTGTCCGTGAGGTTGCCCACGCGTGCCCCGGCCAGCGAGATCGTCCCGGTCGGCGGCTGGTCGAGGGTGAGCCGCAGTTCGGGCGTCTGGACGCGGCGCAGCGACAGCTGCTGCCCGCCGGTGAGCCGGAACCGCGCCTGGTGGATGATCACCGCGTTGCCGAAGCGGCCGTCGTCCAGCCGCACCCCGCCGTCGGAGCTGAAGCGCCGGGTGCGCACGCCCAGTGGAGGGGTGCCGCCGCCGGAGCCGCCCGTGCCGACGTAGCCCGCGCTGAGGTACAGGGTGTGCTCGACGGTGACCCGGGCCGCGTTGAGCGCGTAGCGCCCGTACGGGTTGTGCAGCCGGCTGCCGCGCAGGCTGAGGCGGCCGCCGATGCGGGCGCTGCGCAGGCTGACCTCGCCGGTCGCCTCGATCAGCTCGGCCTCGACGTCCTGGGCGACGCTGAGCCCGTCGGCCGCCAGCGCCCGGCCGTGCCGGTCCTTGCGCAGGGTGATCTGGTTGAGCAGCAGGTCCGTGCCGATGTGGGCGTCGGTGAGCCGTATCCCGCCCTCGATCGTGCACTGCGGCAGGTGCAGGTCGCCGGAGGTGTGCAGCCGGGCCGCCTCCAGCCGGGGTATGGCGCAGCGCACCATGCGCAGGGTCGTGAAGTTGCACTCCGCGAGCAGCACCTGCTGCTCGAAGCGGCAGTCGTGCAGTTCCACGTACGGCACCACCGTGCCGCCCGAGAGGTTGAGCTGCCCGCTGATCTGGGCCCCGGACAGCTTCACGCACGACACGCGCCCCGAGGCGGCCTGCGGCCCGTCCAGGAGCAGCTTGGCGATCACCTCGGCCCGTACCGTGCGGTCCGGGCCCCAGAAGCGGTCGGCGGCCGGGTCGTCCCGCTCCGGGATGCCGGTGCGCAGGTCGTACAGCTCCCCCCGGCGGAAGGCCTCCCACAGGCCCTGCTCCACAGCGGTCCAGTCGTGCGGCGGCGCGACGTCCGACGGCTCGGTCACCGGTTTCCCTCCCGTGGCTGGCGACGACGACCGAAACGCTAGCCGGGGAGATCACCGGGCGGGGCCGGTACGCGTATCACGGACTGATACTCGACGGAGGCGACGAGGGCGGTTCTCTACACTTGGGAGGGTGATCTCCCGAATCGATCTGCGCGGCGACGCCTTCCCGGCGGACGGCATCGACCGCGACCTGCTGCCCCGTGCCGAGCTCGACGTCGAGGCCGCACTGGAGAAGGTGCGCCCGATCTGCGAGGACGTCAAGCATCGTGGCACCGCGGCACTGATCGACTACGCGCAGAGGTTCGACGGCGTCACCATCGACCGGGTGCGCGTCCCCGCCGAGGCGCTGACCCGGGCCCTGGCGGAACTGGACCCGAAGGTGCGGGCCGCGCTGGAGGAGTCGATCCGCCGCGCCCGGCTCGTCCACGGCGAGCAGCGCCGCACCGACCACACCACGCAGGTCGTGCCCGGCGGCACGGTCACCGAGCGCTGGGTGCCGGTCGACCGGGTGGGCCTGTACGTGCCCGGCGGCCGCTCGGTCTACCCGTCCTCCGTGGTGATGAACGTCGTGCCCGCCCAGGAGGCCAAGGTCGGCTCCATGGCCGTCGCCTCGCCCCCGCAGAAGGAGTTCGGCGGGCTCCCGCACCCGACGATCCTCGCCGCGTGCGCGCTGCTCGGCGTGGACGAGGTGTACGCGGCGGGCGGCGCCCAGGCCGTCGCCATGTTCGCCTATGGCACAGAGGAGTGCCGCCCGGCGACCATGGTCACCGGCCCCGGCAACATCTGGGTCGCCGCCGCCAAGCGCCTGCTCAAGGGCCGCATCGGCATCGACGCGGAGGCCGGCCCGACCGAGATCGCCGTCCTCGCCGACGCCACCGCCGACCCGGTGCACGTCGCCGCCGACCTCATCAGCCAGGCCGAGCACGACCCGCTGGCCGCCGCCGTCCTGGTGACCGACTCCGTGGACCTCGCCGAGGCGGTGGAGAAGGAGCTGGAGCGGCAGGTCGCCGCCACCAAGCACGTCGAGGACCGGATCGCCCCCGCGCTGGCCGGCCGCCAGTCCGGCATCGTCCTGGTCGACGGGATCGAGCAGGGCCTGCAGGTGGTGGACGCCTACGCGGCGGAGCACCTGGAGATCCAGACCGCGGACGCCGCCGCAGTCGCCGCCCGGGTGCGCAACGCGGGCGCGGTCTTCGTCGGCGCGTACGCCCCGGTCTCGCTCGGCGACTACGCCGCCGGCTCCAACCACGTCCTGCCCACCGGCGGCTGCGCCTGCCACTCCTCGGGCCTGTCGGTGCAGTCCTTCCTGCGCGGCATCCACGTCGTGGACTACACCCGCGAGGCGCTGGCGGAGGTCGCGCCGCACGTGGTGACCCTGGCCGACGCCGAGGACCTGCCCGCGCACGGCGCCGCGGTCCGCGCCCGATTCGATTGGACGGTACCGGGTTCGTGACCGGCATCGACGACCTGCCCATCCGGGACGAACTGCGCGGCAAGTCCCCTTACGGCGCCCCGCAACTCGACGTGCCCGTACGCCTGAACACCAACGAGAACCCGTACCCGCTGCCCGAGCCGCTGGTCGAGCGGATCGCCGAGCGGGTCCGCGAGGTCGCCCGCGACCTCAACCGCTACCCCGACCGGGACGCGGTGGAGCTGCGCACCGAACTCGCCGGGTACCTGACCCGGACCGCCGGGCACGAGGTGGGCCCGGCCAACGTGTGGGCCGCCAACGGCTCCAACGAGGTCATCCAGCAGCTGCTGCAGACCTTCGGGGGCCCCGGGCGCACCGCGATCGGCTTCGAGCCCTCGTACTCGATGCACAGCCTGATCGCGCGCGGCACCGGCACCGGCTGGATCACCGGCCCGCGCCGCGAGGACTTCACCATCGACGTGGCCGCCGCAGGGCGGGCCATCGCCGAGCACCGGCCGAACGTGGTCTTCGTGACCTCGCCCAACAACCCCACCGGCACGGCCGTCGCCGCCGACACCGTCGTGGCGCTGTACGAGGCGGCCCAGGCCGCCCGGCCCTCCCTGGTCGTGGTCGACGAGGCGTACGGCGAGTTCAGCCACGGCCCGTCCCTGCTGCCGCTGATCGAGGGCCGCCCCAACATGGTGGTCAGCCGCACCATGTCGAAGGCCTTCGGCGCCGCCGGCCTGCGGCTGGGCTACCTCGCCGCCGACCCGGCGGTCGTCGACGCCGTCCAGCTGGTGCGCCTGCCGTACCACCTGTCGGCCGTCACCCAGGCCACCGCGCTCGCCGCCCTGGAGCACACCGATACGCTGCTGGGGTACGTCGAGCAGCTGAAGGCCGAGCGGGACCGCCTGGTCGGCGAGCTGAGGGCGATCGGCTGCGAGGTCACGGACTCCGACGCCAACTTCGTCCAGTTCGGCCGCTTCGAGGACAGCCACCGCGCCTGGCAGGCGATCCTCGACCGCGGCGTCCTCGTCCGCGACAACGGCGTACCGGGCTGGCTGCGGGTCACCGCGGGCACCCCGGCCGAGAACGACGCGTTCCTCGAAGCGGTACGCGAGCTGAAGAAGGAGCAGTAACCACATGACCCGCGTCGGCCGCGTGGAGCGCACGACCAAGGAGACGTCCGTCGTCGTCGAGCTCGACCTCGACGGCACCGGCAGGACCGAGATCTCCACCGGAGTCGGCTTCTACGACCACATGCTCGACCAGCTCGGCCGCCACGGCCTCTTCGACCTCACGGTCAAGACCGAGGGCGACCTGCACATCGACACCCACCACACCATCGAGGACACCGCCCTCGCGCTGGGCGCCGCCTTCAAGCAGGCGCTCGGCGACAAGGTGGGCATCTACCGCTTCGGCAACTGCACCGTGCCGTTGGACGAGTCCCTCGCCCAGGTCACCGTGGACCTCTCGGGCCGCCCGTACCTGGTGCACACCGAGCCCGAGAACATGGCGCCGATGATCGGCTCCTACGACACGACGATGACCCGGCACATCCTGGAGTCCTTCGTCGCCCAGGCGCAGATCGCGCTGCACGTCCACGTCCCGTACGGGCGCAACGCCCACCACATCGTGGAGTGCCAGTTCAAGGCGCTGGCCCGGGCCCTGCGCTACGCCTCCGAGCGCGACCCGCGCGCCGCGGGCATCCTCCCGTCGACGAAGGGCGCGCTGTGAGCAAGCCGGCCATCCTGTTCATCCTGCTGGGCCTCTTCCTGGCCGGCGGCGTCTACTCGTTCTGGAAGCAGAAGATGCCCAAGGGCGTCGTCGTGCTGCTCGGCATCGGCTCCGCCATGTCGCTGGCGGCCGGTCTGCTGCGGCTGTAGGGGGACCGCAGATGAGCGACAGGAAGGTCGTGGTCCTGGACTACGGCTTCGGGAACGTCCGCTCCGCCGAGCGCGCGCTCGCGCGGGCCGGCGCGGACGTCGAGATCACCGCGGACTTCGACAAGGCGATGAACGCCGACGGGCTGCTCGTCCCCGGCGTCGGCGCCTTCGCGGCGTGCATGGCCGGGCTGAAGGCGGTGCGCGGTGAGTGGATCATCGGGCGCCGGCTGTCGGGCGGCAGGCCCGTGATGGGCATCTGCGTCGGCATGCAGATCCTCTTCGAGAAGGGCGTCGAGCACGGCGTCACCACCGAGGGCTGCGACGAGTGGCCCGGCACCGTCGAGCCGCTGCGTGCGCCGGTCGTGCCGCACATGGGGTGGAACACCGTCGAGGCGCCCGAGGACTCGCAGCTCTTCGCCGGCCTGGACGCCGACGCCCGGTTCTACTTCGTGCACTCGTACGCGGTGCGCGCCTGGGAGCTGGAGACCGCCAACCCCACGATGCGGTCCCCGAAGGTCACCTGGGCCACGCACGGCGAGCCCTTCGTCGCCGCGGTGGAGAACGGCCCGCTGTGGGCCACCCAGTTCCACCCCGAGAAGTCCGGCGACGCCGGCGCCCAGCTGCTGTCCAACTGGCTCGACACCTTCAAGGACTAGGACGTACGCCGCCATGAGCACGACGCACCGCCTCGAACTCCTCCCCGCCGTCGACGTCCGCGACGGCCAGGCCGTCCGCCTCGTCCACGGCGAGTCCGGTTCCGAGACGTCCTACGGCGACCCGATGGCCGCCGCGCTGGCCTGGCAGCAGGCGGGTGCCGAGTGGCTGCACCTGGTCGACCTGGACGCCGCCTTCGGCACCGGCGACAACCGCGCGCAGATCGCCGAGGTCGCCCGCTCCATGGACATCAAGGTCGAGCTGTCCGGCGGCATCCGCGACGACGACACCCTCGCCGCGGCCCTCGCCACCGGCTGCACCCGGGTCAACCTCGGCACCGCCGCGCTGGAGACCCCCGAGTGGGTCGCCAAGGTCATCGCCGAGCACGGCGACAGGATCGCGGTCGGCCTGGACGTCCGCGGCACCACGCTGCGCGGCCGCGGCTGGACCCGCGACGGCGGGGACCTCTACGAGACGCTGGCCCGCCTCGACTCCGAGGGCTGCGCCCGCTACGTCGTCACCGACATCAACAAGGACGGCACCCTCCAGGGCCCCAACGTCGAGCTCCTGAGGAACGTCTGCGCCGCCACCGACCGGCCGGTGGTCGCCTCGGGCGGTGTCTCCTCCCTCGACGACCTGCGCGTCCTCGCGGGCCTGGTGCCGGAGGGCGTCGAAGGCGCCATCGTGGGTAAGGCCCTGTACGCCAAGGCGTTCACGTTGGAAGAGGCTCTGGAGGCTGTGTCGCGATGACCCAAACCCCTGCCGTACGGCGTGTGCAGAGCGACAGCCCCTGGGAGGAGCAGTTCGGTTTCGCACGTGGCGTCGAGGCGGGGGACCGGGTCCTCGTCGGCGGCACGATGCCGTTCGTCGGTACCACGCTGTACGGCGAGGGCGACCCGTACGAGCAGGCGAAGACCGCCTTCTCCAACGCGCTGGCCGTGCTGGAGGAGTTCGGCCTCGGTGCCGGATCGGTGGTCCGCACCCGCATGTACCTCACCCACACCCGCGACGTGGACGCGGTGGCCCGGGCCCACAAGGAGTTCTTCGACGCCGTGCGTCCCGCCGCGACGGTGGTCGTCGTCTCCGGCTTCGTGGACTCCCGGGTCCTGGTCGAAGTCGAACTGGAAGCATTCCGAGGAGCTTGAGCACATGACCCTGGCGGTCCGAGTCATCCCCTGCCTGGACGTGGACGGCGGCCGGGTCGTCAAGGGCGTCAACTTCCGGAACCTGCGGGACGCGGGCGACCCCGTCGAGATGGCCAAGCTCTACGACGCCGAGGGCGCCGACGAGCTGACCTTCCTCGACATCACCGCGTCATCGGGCAACCGGGAGACGACCTACGACGTGGTGCGGCGCACCGCCGAGCAGGTCTTCATCCCGCTCACCGTCGGCGGCGGCGTGCGCTCGGCCGACGACGTCGACAGGCTGCTGCGCGCCGGCGCCGACAAGGTCGGCGTCAACACCGCCGCGATCGCCCGGCCCGACCTGCTGCGCGAGATCGCCGAGCGGTTCGGCCGGCAGGTGCTCGTGCTGTCCGTGGACGCGCGCCGTACCGACGCCGGGACCCCGTCGGGGTACGAGGTGACCACGCACGGCGGCCGCCAGGGCACCGGCATCGACGCGGTGGAGTGGGCGCACCGCGCCGCCGAACTGGGCGCCGGTGAGATCCTGCTCAACTCGATGGACGCCGACGGCACCAAGGACGGCTACGACACCGAGATGATCGCCGCCGTCCGCAAGCACGTCACCGTCCCCGTCATCGCCTCCGGCGGCGCGGGCCGCCTGACCGACTTCCCCCCGGCCGTCGCCGCCGGCGCCGACGCCGTCCTGGCGGCCTCGGTCTTCCACTTCGGCGACCTGCGCATCGGCGAGGTCAAGCAGACCCTGCGCGACGCCGGGCACCCGGTGCGCTAGCGCGACGGCGTCGCGCCCCCGAGGTCCTCGGGGCTGCGCCGTACCGGGACGCGTCCGTGTGGGCTTCCTGTCGGTGGGTCCGTCTCACGCGCCGCCCGCGGGCTGGACGGCGGCGGTGTCGCGGGCGAGCAGGGGGCGCGTGGCGGTGAGGGTGAGGGCGGAGAGGGTGACGCCGCTCGCGGCGCTGACGGCCGCCGCGGGGAGGGAGCCGTCGGCGAGGATGAGGCCGCTGACGGCGGAGCCGCCCGCGATGCCCGTGGTGACGAGGGTGACCAGCCAGGCGAAGGCCTCGGTGACGGTGCCCGCCGGGGCCAGCTCGCCGGTGAGCCGGAACACCACGGTGAGCAGGGGCGCGAAGAACACCCCGCTGAGCAGGGCGGCCAGCGCCATCGCCGGCGGGCCGGGGACGAGCGTGAACGGCCAGAACGTGAGGGCCATCCCGGCGCCGGTGACGGCTGCCTTGGTGGCCGCGTCCGCCCGCCAGGGCAGCGCGGCGATCAGCAGGGCGCCGAGCAGGGCCCCGGTGGAGTTCAGCGCCAGCAGGGTGCCCGCGCCGCCGGGCAGCGGGTGCCGTTCCGCGTAGGCGACGGCGAAGACGTTGAACGTGCCCAGCGCCCAGCCGCAGCCGGTCAGCGCGCACAGCAGCACCACCAGGGCCCGGCTGCGCAGCGGCCCCAGCCAGTGGACGGAACGGGCGGCCGAGGCCCACGCACGGGACGGCGCGGAGGTCGCGACGGAGAGCGCGCCCACCACCCCGAGGACGGCCGCGGCCAGCAGCGCCAGCCGGGGCGGTCCGGCCACGGCGAGCCCGCCGACCAGCAGCGGGCCGCCGATGAAGACCAGTTCCTGCGCGCCCGCGTCCACGGCGTACGCCGACTCCAGTTCGTCCGGCTCCACCAGGTCGGGCCACAGCGCCCGCAGGCACGGCTCCAGCGGAGGCGACGCGGCCCCGGCGACGGCCGGGCCGAGCACCGCCACCGCCGTGCTGCCCGGCGCGGCGGCCAGCGCGGCGAAGCCGGCGGCCGAGACCAGCGACGAGACGACGAGCACACGCGGCTGGCCCAGCCGGTCCACCCACCGTCCCAGGAGCGGCCCGCCGATCGCCCCGGACACCGCGTAGACGCCCCCGGCGGCGCCGACCAGCCGGTAGTCGGCACCGGCCGCGCGCAGCGCCAGGGCGATGGCCAGGGCCGCCATGGCGGTCGGCAGCCGTCCGACGAGCGAACCGGACAGCAGACGGCCCACATGGGGCCGGCGGAGCAGCTTCAGGTACGGCACACGTCACCCACGGAGGTCGAGCGCTGCGGCGATCACGTCGGGCACCAGGGTCTCACCGGACGCCCGGTTCTCCTCCAGCCGTTCGAGATCTTCCCTGCCGGACCAGCCGTACTCCGTGTGCTTGCCCGGCTCCAGGCGCGGACGCACGCGGTCCCCGCCGACGTCGACCACGAATGTCCGTCTCGCAGGCGCAGGCCGCCGGCAGGCTCTCGACCTCCGGCCGGCGGGAGCGGCGCCGGCCGAGGGCCCTGCCGTCCACGTCGAGGACCACCGCCCCGATGTGCACGATCAGTTGCGCAATTTCCATTGCGCAAATTCTCTTTCCTGTCTAGCCTCCCGGGTATGACCGAGGAAGAGCCGGAAGAGACCGGCGCGGACCCCCGCAGGATCACGGACCTCGACGCGCTCAAGGTCTTCACGCACCCGCTGCGCATCGAGCTCTACCGCGCCCTGTTCACCGCCCGCACCGCGACCGCCTCACAGCTGGCCGACCAGGTCGACGAGGCGGTCTCGCTGGTCAGTTACCACCTGCGCAAGCTCGCCGCGCACGGCTTCATCACCGAGGCCCCCGGGCAGAGCTCCGACGGCCGCGAGCGGTGGTGGAAGGTCAGCTCCGAGCGTGGATTCACCTTCCGTGCCTCGGACTTCGCCGACCGCCCCGAGGGCGCCGCCGTCATGGGCGAGGTGACCCGGCAACTCCTCGCCACCCGGTACGCGCGCTACGCCGCCTACCTCGACCAGCAGCTCGCCTGGGGCAAGGAGTGGACCGACGCCTCCTTCAGCTCCGAGTACCTGCCCCGGCTCACCGCCGACGAGACGCGGCGGTTCGCCGAGGAGCTGGGCGAGCTGATGAAGCGCTGGACCGACCGCGGGCGCGCCGCCGAGGAGGCGGGCGACACCGAGGGCCGCGAGCACGTCGCGGTGCACCTGTACGGATTCCCCTACCGGCCGTGAACACCGAAGGAGGCGCGACCCCATGACGGCGCCCGCCACCGCCGCACCGCCCCTGTCCCCCTCCCGTGCCCCCGCCCACCGGGACGCCAACGTCCTGCGCTGGCTGGCCGCGTTCACCTCCTCGATCGTCGGTGACGCCGTGTGGTTCCTCGCCCTGTCCTGGGCGGCCACCCGCGCCGGGGACCCCGGGCGGGCGGGCCTGGTGCTCGCGGCCGGCGCCGTGCCGCGCGCGGTGCTGATGCTCGGCGGGGGAGTGCTGGCCGACCGGTTCGGGCCGCGCCGCATCGTCATCGGCAGCGACCTGACGCGGTGCGCGGTGATGTTCGCGGCGGCCGCGCTGCTCGTCCTCACCACCCCCGGGCTGTGGGCGCTGGCCGTGGTCGCGCTGCTCTTCGGCGCGGTGGACGCGGTGTTCCTGCCCGCGGTCGGCGCCCTGCCGCCCCGGATCACCGGCACGGACCAACTGGGGCGGCTGCACGGCATGAAGGGGATCGCGATGCGCGTCGGCAACGTGGCCGGTGCCTCGCTGGGCGGCACGGTGGTCGCGACCGGCGGCGCCGCGGCCGCGTTCGCCGCGGCGGGCGTGCTGTTCGCGGTCTCGCTCGTGCTGCTGCTGGCCGTCCGCGTCAACCCGCTGCCACCCGGCGACCGGGCCGCCCCGGCCGACGGCTCCGCGTGGCGGGACCTGGTGGAAGGCCTGCGCTACGTACGCGGACGGCGCGTGCTCACCGCCCTCATGGCCGTCATCGCGGTGGGCGAGCTGGGCTTCGCCGGGCCGTTCAACATCGGCCTCGCGCTGGTCGCCGCCGACCGGGGCTGGGGAGCGGCCGGGCTCGGCTGGATCGTCAGCGGCTTCGGCGCCGGAGCGGGCGCCGCCTCCCTGCTGCTGACGGTACGCGGCCGGCTGCCGCGCGCCGGCCTTGCGCAGGCCTGCTGCCTGGGGCTCGCGGCGGTCGCGGTGGCGGCCTTCGCCTTCGTCCCCGCGCTGCCGGCGGCGGTGGCCGCGGCGGTCGTGGCCGGCCTCGTGGCAGGGCTGAGCGGCGCACTGTGCGGAGCCCTGCTGCAGACCCTGACCGACCCCGCCTACCTCGGCCGGGTCAGCTCGGTGGCGGCCCTGTTCTCGCTCGGCGTCGCACCGATGAGCTATCCGCTCACCGGTGCCGCCATCGGCGCCTGGGGCGTGCAGCCGGTGTTCGCCGGGAGCGCGGCGGTCGCGGCCGCGGGGGCCGTCGTGGGGTTCGCCGCACCGGCGCTGCGGCGGGCGGAACTCGCCCGCCGCCCCGGGTAGCCGGACTCAGGCGGTGATGCCGAGCCTGGCGTCGTACAGCCGGGCCACCGCGTCCTTGTCGCCCTCCGTCTCCACCCGGGCGGAGTCCTGGCGGCCGAAGGCGAACAGCAGTAGCTCGCCGGGCTCGCCGGTGACGGTGACCACCGGCGCGCCGCGGTGCGCCACCGCCGTCTGGCCGTCCGGGCGGCGCAGCACCACACCGACCGGGGACTTGCGGCCCAGCAGACGGGCGGAGCGCTCCAGCCGGGACCAGAGCAGGTCGGCGAAGACGGCGTCCAGTTCGCGCGGCGACCAGTCCGGCTGGGCCCGGCGCACGTCCTCGGCGTGGACGTAGAACTCGACGGTGTTGGCCGCCTCGTCGATCTGCTTGAGGCCGAACGGCGACAGCCGCGGCGGCCCGGTGCGGATCAGGCGGATCAGTTCCTGGAAGGGCCGTTCGGCGAACTCCTTGCGCACCCGCTTCGACCGGTCCGCGAGGAAGGGGATGACCAGGCCGGCCGAGGCGTCGCCGCGGCGCTCCCGCACCACGACGTGGGCGGCGAGGTCGCGGGTGGTCCAGCCCTCGCAGAGGGTTGGCGCCTCGGGTCCGGCACTCTCCAGCAGGTCGGCGAGGAGCAGACGTTCACGCTGGGCATGAGTCGACATGCCGTCAGCCTACGTCCGGCCCCCGCCGGTGGGCAGCAGCTACGGCAGCGGTTTGGTCAGCTTCTTGCCGTCCGGCTTGTTGCTGAGGGTCAGTGAGCAGGAGATGGTGTCCTTGCCCTGCAACTGGTAGCCCGTGAGCTTCGGGTACAGCGCGTAGTAGAAGTACCCGGGGTTGTCCTTGACGTCCTTCAGGCGCTTGGCGGCGTCCGCCTCGCACAGCTTCAGCACCTTGGCCTTGAGCGCGGCCTCGGTGGCGAAGGTGCCCGTGATGGTCTCGTTGGCGATGACCTCGGCGTCGTGCGGGCCGTTGCAGGAGACCGTGGTGACCTCGGTGACGCCGCTGTCCAGGCCCGGGTCGTCGAAGCACTGGCCGGGGCTGAGCACGACGTACTTGCGGAAGGTCTCCGACGGGTCGGGCTCCGTGGACGTGGTCGCCGTGTCCTGGGTGGTGGGCGCCGAGGCCGTGGGGCTGCTGCTGGTGGACCCGGTGGCGCCCTTGTCGTCGTCCTCGCCGCCGCTGAGCGCGATCGCCAGGCCGCCGATCACGACCGCCACCAGGACGACCGCGCCGATGGCTATCGCCGCCACCTTCGCGCCGCCACCGCTGCGCGGGGGCTGCGGCGGGGGCGGGTAGCCGTAACCGCCGCCCGGCTGCGCGGGGCCGGGGAACTGCGGCTGGTTCTGGTAGGGCGGCAACGGCTGCGGCTGGTACTGCGGCGGGCCGAAACCCCCCGGGGGCGGCCCGAAACCGCCGCCCTGTCCTGAGCGCGGGTCGTCGGGCGGCGACGGCGGAGGAAAACTCATGGACGAAGCATGCCCCATACGGGTGAGCGGGGTGAGGCCAGGAGCCGAAGTCGCACCGCCCGGAGCGGGCAGAATGGGGGTATGGAATCCCCGCTCGACCCAGCCGTCGCCGCCCGTCTCAAGCGCACCGCCGACGGCCTCGTGCCCGCCGTCGCGCAGCAGTACGACACGGGCGAGGTCCTCATGCTCGGATGGATGGACGACGAGGCGCTGCACCGCACCCTCACCACCGGCCGCTGCACCTACTGGAGCCGCAGCCGCCGGGAGTACTGGGTCAAGGGCGACACCTCCGGGCACGTCCAGCACGTGAAGTCCGTGGCCCTGGACTGCGACGGCGACACGATCCTGGTCAAGGTCGACCAGGTCGGCGCGGCCTGCCACACCGGCGACCGCACCTGCTTCGACGCCGGTGAACTGCCGCTGACCTGAACCGCCCGCGCCCGGGCACTAGGCTGCGGACCATGACCACGGGCACCGTCACCCCCGACCTCGACACCTTCCGCAAGCTGGCGCAGGACCGCCGTGTCATCCCGGTCAGCAGGAAGCTGCTGGCCGACGGGGACACGCCGGTCGGCCTGTACCGGAAGCTCGCCGCCGAGCGCCCCGGCACCTTCCTGCTGGAGTCCGCGGAGAACGGCCGCTCGTGGTCCCGTTACTCCTTCGTCGGCGTCCGCAGCGCCGCCACCCTGACCGAGCGAGACGGCCAGGCCCACTGGGTGGGCACGCCGCCGGTCGGCGTGCCGGGCGGCGGCGACCCGCTGGAGGCGCTGCGGGCCACGATCGAGGCCCTGCACACCCCGCGCGACCTGCACGACGACGCCGGTCTGCCGCCGTTCACCGGGGGCATGGTCGGCTACCTCGGCTACGACGTGGTACGCCGCCTGGAGCGCATCGGCGACCACGCCCGCGACGACCTGGGGCTGCCCGAACTCACCATGCTGCTCACCTCCGACCTGGCGGTGCTCGACCACTGGGACGGCTCGGTGCTGCTGATCGCCAACGCGATCAACCACAACGACCTCGACACCGGTGTCGACGAGGCGTACGCCGAGGCCGTGCGGCGGATCGACGCGATGACCGCCGACCTGGCCCGCCCGGTGGACTCCGCGCCCGCCGAACTGCCGCCCTCCCGGCTCCCGGAGGAGGTCACCTCGCGCTTCGGCGGCGCCGCCTACCAGGCCGCGGTGGAGACCGCCAAGGAGTTCATCCGGGCCGGCGACGCCTTCCAGGTCGTGCCCTCGCAGCGGTTCGAGACGCCCTGCCCGGCGAGCGCCCTCGACGTCTACCGCGTGCTGCGGGCGACCAACCCCTCGCCCTACATGTACCTGCTGCGCTTCGACGGCTTCGACGTCGTCGGCTCCAGCCCCGAGGCGCTGGTGAAGGTCGAGGACGGCCGCGCCATGGTGCACCCCATCGCCGGCACCCGGCCGCGCGGCGCGACGCCCCAGGAGGACCAGGCGCTCGCCGACGAACTGCTCGCCGACCCCAAGGAGCGCGCCGAGCACCTGATGCTGGTCGACCTGGGCCGCAACGACCTCGGAAGGGTCTGCGAGCCGGGCAGCGTCGAGGTCGTCGACTTCATGTCGATCGAGCGGTACAGCCACGTCATGCACATCGTCTCCACCGTCACCGGCAGCCTCGGCGCCGGCCGCACGGCCTTCGACGTCCTCACCGCCTGCTTCCCCGCAGGCACCCTGTCGGGGGCGCCCAAGCCGCGCGCGATGCAGATCATCGACGAACTGGAGCCCACCCGGCGCGGCCTGTACGGGGGCGCCGTGGGCTACCTGGACTTCGCCGGGGACTCCGACACCGCCATCGCCATCCGTACCGCGGTGCTGCGCGACGGGACCGCGTACGTGCAGGCCGGCGCGGGCGTCGTCGCCGACTCCGACCCGGTCGGCGAGGACACCGAGTGCCGGAACAAGGCCGCCGCGGTGCTCCGCGCCGTCGGCACGGCCAACCGGATGCGCTCCGGGGCGTGACCGCCGCCGGTCGGGCCCCGCGTGCCGGGGCGGTGCGGCGACGGGGGATAGTGGTCGGGTGAGCAGCTCCGTACCGCAGCCCGGCACCGTCGCAGAACCGGCCCCCGAGAGCGCCGCCGAACCGGCCGCCCGCCGGTCCAGGGGCCGCGGCAGCCTCGTCCTGGCCCTCGCGAGCGGTGTGCTCGGCGCCGCCGTCGTGCTGCTGGCCTCGGGCAAGACGTGGCAGGAGGGCAACGCCCCGTTCGCCGACGGCGGGGTGCCGGTCAGAGTCTCCGGCCACCAGGTCACCGGGGTGCCGGGGGCGCTCGCGCTGGTGGGCCTCGCCGCCCTCGTGGCGGTCTTCGCCGTACGGGGAGCGGCCCGGCTGCTCGTCGCCGGGCTGCTGGCGCTGTGCGGGGCCGGGGCCGTCGCGGCGGCGCTGCTCGCGCTCGGCGACACCACGGCCCTGGACGCGGCCGCGGCGACCGCCAGCGGCCTGTCCCGCACCGCCGTCTCCGGCTCCTCCACCAGCGCGTGGCCCGGGGTCTCCGCCGCGGGCGGCGTGCTCCTGCTGCTCGCCGGCACCGTCGCCCTGCTCCGCGCGCGGACCTGGCCCGGCATGTCGAACCGGTACGACCGCGACACCCCGAAGGCGGCGCGTCCCGCCCGCCCCGCCGCACCGGCCGCCGGCGAGGAGCGCCCCGAGGACCTGTGGAAGGCGCTGGACCGCGGCGAGGACCCCACCGACGCGTCCTGACGCGCCGGGCCACCCCCCGCGCGCGGAGCGTGAGCGCAACGGGGGACAATGGCGCGTGACCCGCGCCGTCGCGCGGGCGGACGAACTGACGACCCTTTCTCGAAGAACGACTTGGGAGCACTCATGGCGGGCAACAGCCACGGACACACCCCTGCCGCCTGGACCGGCGTGACCATCGCCTTCATCGGCTTCTGCGTCGCGGCTGCCTTCGTCGTCCTGGCGGAGCCGATCGGCATGTTCGCCGGCCTGGCGGTCGCCGCCCTGGGCGGTGTGGTCGGTCTCGGCATGCGCGCCGCGGGCCTCGGCAAGCCGATGCCGGAGAAGCAGCGCGGCTGACGCGCGCAACGGCCCCCGGGCCGCCGCCGGCACCTCCGCCGGCGGCGGCTCCGTGCTTTCCGGCCACCCCGGCTGTTCCGGGCGGGCCCGGCGCGGGACAATCACCGGGTGACCGAGACTGCTGCCAGGCCGAAGCCGAGTGCAATCGCCGCCCCGCTGGGCGTCCTCGGCGGAGTCGCCGCCGCCTTCGCGTACGTCGGCACCTTCGACCCGAACGTGACCGGCCACTACCCGGTCTGCCCCCTGCTGCAGTACACGGGCGAGTACTGCCCCGGCTGCGGCGGTCTGCGCAGCGCGTACGCGGTCGTGCACGGCGACTTCGGCGCGGCGATGGGTCTCAACGCCCTGGCCGTGGCGGGCTACGTGGCCTTCGCCGTGATCTGGACGGTCTGGTTCACCCGGACGCTGCGCGGCAGGCCCTTCACGCTCGCGCCGCGGGCCGTGCACTGGTGGGCGATCACGGGCGTGGTGGTGCTCTTCACCGTCGTCAGGAACCTTCCGTTCGGGGCGGCCCTGGCGCCCTGACCTGCGTCGACGGGGTGTCCGGCCGGTCTCGGGCGCGGGCCCCCGATCCGCCGGATGCAGGTCCACCGTCCCCCGGCGGTTACCATCGCAGTGCCGGTGGAACATCTCACTGGCTTGATCGTTTCGCTTTCGGAAGGGGTCCTCTCGCGTGAGTGTGCTCGACGAGATCATCGACGGAGTCCGCGAGGACCTCGCCGAGCGGCAGGCCCGGGTCTCCCTCGACGAGCTCAAGGAGCGGGCCGCGAAGGCGCGCGACGCCAAGGACGGCGTGGCGGCCCTGCGGGGGGACAGCGTCAAGGTCATCTGCGAGGTCAAGCGGTCCAGCCCCTCCAAGGGGGCCCTCGCGGCCATCGCCGACCCCGCGGGCCTCGCCGCGGACTACGAGGCGGGCGGCGCCGCCGTCATCTCCGTCCTCACCGAGCAGCGCCGCTTCGGCGGTTCGCTGGCCGACCTCGAGGCCGTCCGGGGCAAGGTCGACATCCCCGTGCTCCGCAAGGACTTCATCGTCACCGCCTACCAGCTCTGGGAGGCCCGCGCCTACGGCGCCGACCTGGCGCTGCTGATCGTCGCGGCGCTGGAGCAGGACGCCCTCGTCTCCCTCATCGAGCGGGCCGAGTCCATCGGGCTGACCCCGCTGGTCGAGGTGCACGACGAGGAGGAGGTCGAGCGGGCCGTCGACGCGGGCGCGCGCGTCATCGGTGTCAACGCCCGCAACCTCAAGACCCTCGAGGTCGACCGCGGCACCTTCGCCCGCGTCGCCCCGGAGATCCCGGACCACATCGTCAAGGTCGCCGAGTCCGGCGTCCGCGGCCCGCACGACCTGATCGCCTACGCCAACGACGGCGCCGACGCCGTCCTGGTGGGCGAGTCCCTGGTCACCGGCCGCGACCCCAAGGCGGCCGTCGCCGACCTCGTCGCCGCCGGCGCGCACCCCGCGCTGCGCCACGGACGAGGCTGACCGGCACCATGACCTCGTACGCGCGACTGGCCCGGGGCTGCCGTCCCCGTGGCTGCCGCGCGCCCGCGCGGCGCGTCCTCGGCCGCCGCGTGCGCTACCACATCGGCTGCGAGCCGGGTCAGATCAACGGGCGCCGATGGCGCTGACGGCGGCGCCGTCCTCCTGAAGACCGGGGCACGGGGTGTGCCCACCGGCGTCCCGCCGGCGAGCGCCCCGTCGTGCTCCCCGGCCGTGGACGCGCGCCCATGCCGCGGGCGGCTCACGTGCCGCCGGCGCCGTAACGTGACCATTGGTACGCGAACCCCTGGGGGCTGCCGACGCGCCCCCGAAGGAGCCGAGAACGTCATGTCCGAAGACTTCTTCATCCCCGACCCCGAGGGCCGGGTGCCCAGCGCCGAGGGCTACTTCGGCCGGTTCGGCGGCAAGTTCATCCCGGAGGCGCTGGTCGCCGCCGTGGACGAGGTCGCCGTCGAGTACGACAAGGCGAAGTCCGACCCCGCCTTCGCCGCGGAGCTGAACGACCTGCTGGTGCACTACACCGGCCGCCCCAGCCCGCTCACCGAGGTGCCGCGCTTCGCGGAACACGCCGGCGGGGCACGGGTCTTCCTCAAGCGGGAGGACCTCAACCACACCGGCTCGCACAAGATCAACAACGTGCTGGGCCAGGCGCTGCTCACCAAGCGCATGGGCAAGACCCGGGTCATCGCCGAGACCGGAGCCGGCCAGCACGGCGTGGCGACGGCCACCGCCTGCGCCATGTTCGGCCTGGAGTGCACCGTCTACATGGGCGAGGTCGACACCGAGCGCCAGGCGCTCAACGTGGCCCGCATGCGCATCCTCGGCGCCGAGGTCATCCCCGTGAAGTCGGGCAGCCGGACCCTGAAGGACGCCATCAACGAGGCGTTCCGCGACTGGGTCGCCAACGTGGACCGCACCCACTACCTGTTCGGCACGGTCGCGGGCCCGCACCCCTTCCCGGCGATGGTGCGCGACTTCCACCGTGTCATCGGCGTCGAGGCGCGCCGCCAGGTCCTGGAGCGCGCGGGCCGGCTGCCGGACGTGGTCGCCGCCTGCGTGGGCGGCGGGTCCAACGCGATCGGCCTGTTCCACGCCTTCATCCCGGACGAGGGGGTGCGCCTGCTGGGCCTGGAGGCGGCCGGTCACGGCGTGGACTCCGGCGAGCACGCGGCGACCCTGACCGTCGGCGAGCCCGGCATCCTGCACGGCTCGCGCAGCTACGTCCTGCAGGACGACGAGGGCCAGATCACCGAGCCGTACTCGATCTCGGCCGGCCTGGACTACCCCGGCATCGGCCCCGAGCACGCCTACCTCAAGGAGACCGGTCGCGCCGAGTACCGTCCGGTCACCGACGACGAGGCGATGCAGGCGCTGCGCCTGCTGTCCCGCACCGAGGGCATCATCCCGGCCATCGAGAGCGCGCACGCCCTCGCGGGAGCGCTGCGGGTGGGCCGGGAGATCGGCGAGGAGGGCCTGGTCCTGGTCAACCTCTCCGGCCGCGGCGACAAGGACATGGACACGGCCGCCCGCTACTTCGGGCTGTACGACGAGGCTGAAGGAGCACAGCGGTGAGCGGGCGGATCGAGCTGCTGGACCGGACCCTGGCCGACGCCAGGGCCGAGGGGCGCGCGGCCCTGGTCGCCTACCTCCCGGCGGGCTTCCCCACCGTCGAGGGCGGCATCGAGGCGGCGAAGGCCGCCCTGGAGGGCGGCGCCGACGTCGTCGAGATCGGCCTGCCGCACAGTGACCCCGTGCTGGACGGCCCGGTCATCCAGACCGCGGACGACATCGCGCTGCGCGGCGGCGTACGCATCAAGGACGTGCTGCGCACGGTGCGCGAGGCGCACGCCGCGACCGGGAAGCCGATCCTGGTCATGACCTACTGGAACCCCGTCGACCGCTACGGCGCCGAGCGCTTCGCGGCCGAGCTGGCCGAGGCCGGCGGCGCGGGCTGCATCCTGCCGGACCTGCCGGTGGAGGAGTCCGAGGTGTGGCGGAAGGCCGCCGAGCAGCACGGCCTGGCCACCGTGTTCGTGGTCGCCCCCAGCAGCCGGGACGAACGGCTGGCGAAGATCACGGCGGCGGGCTCCGGCTTCGTCTACGCGGCCTCCCTGATGGGCGTCACCGGTACCCGCGAGAGCGTCGGCGCGGAGGCGGCGGACCTGGTGCGCCGCACCCGGGCCACCACCGAACTGCCGGTCTGCGTGGGGCTGGGCGTCTCCAACGCCACGCAGGCGGCCGAGGTGGCGGGCTTCGCGGACGGGGTGATCGTCGGCTCGGCGTTCGTCAAGCGGCTGCTGGACGCCCCGGACCTGGAGCAGGGCCTCGCCGGCGTCCGCGAGCTCGCGGCGGACCTCGCCAGGGGCGTCCGCAGGTGACGCCGGCTCACTCGTAAGGGCGAAACACGGGCCGGGGGTACGCGCGAGCGTGCCCCCGGTTCGTTGTGCCTGGGTGTGAGCGAGAAGAACCGTGAAGGAAAGCGCAGCGCCCGGGACCGGATGCAGGAGCAGCGCGCACAGGACGAGCGCCGGCAGAAGCGCAAGAGGACGCTGGTCGTCGCGGGCTCCGTGATCGGGGTCCTGGCCGTCGGCGCGGTCATCGGGGTCGTGGTGTCCAACAGCGGCGGCGGCGGTGGTTCCGCCGCCCCGGCCGTCACCCCGGTGGGGGCGACGGGCAAGGACAGGCTGGCCCTCCCCAACGGCGCGAGCGACGCGCCGTCCACCCTCACCGTGTACGAGGACTTCCGCTGTCCGGCCTGCGCGGCGTACGAGAACGAGCTCCGCGACACCATCCACGGCCTCCAGGACCAGGGCCAGCTCAAGGTCGAGTACCACCTCGTCCGGCTGATCGACGGGAACCTGGGCGGCAGCGGCTCGCTCAACGCCGCCAACGCCGCGGCCTGCGCCCAGGACGAGGGCAAGTTCCGCGCCTACCACGACGTCCTGTACCAGAACCAGCCGCAGGAGAACGACGACCGCTTCGCCGACAAGAACCACCTGCTGGAGCTGGCGGGCAAGGTGCCGGGGCTGAAGAACTCCGCCTTCACCACCTGCGTGAAGGACGGCACCTACGACGACTGGGTGAACGCCAACAACGCGGCCTTCAGCACCGCCGGCTTCAACTCCACGCCCACCATCCTGCTCAACGGCGGCGAGAACCTGCTCGCGAAGGGGCAGCCCAACCTGACCGCGGACCGGCTCAAGCAGCTGGTCACCGAGGCCAACAAGGGCAAGAAGCCCGGCACCGAGACCCAGGGGGCCACCCCGCCCGGCGCGTCCGCGACCCCGGGCGCGTCAGGTCCGCGGGGCGCTTCGACGCCCGCGGAGGGCTCTCCCACGGCCGCGCAGAGCGGCTGAGGCCGCCGCCCGTTATCCAGCCGTTGCCGGGCGGGTGCCCGCCGCACCCGCCCGGCACGGTAGCGTCGGCAGTGCCATGGAACTCATCGCATTCATCCCCAGCCCGTCGCGCGGGGTCATCCACCTCGGCCCCATTCCTCTGCGCGGCTATGCCTTCTGCATCATCATCGGTGTCTTCGTGGCCGTGTGGCTCGGCGGCAGGCGATGGGCCGCCCGCGGCGGACTGAAGACCACGGTCGCGGACATCGCCGTCTGGGCGGTGCCGTTCGGCCTGGTCGGCGGTCGCCTCTACCACGTGATCACCAGTTACGAGCTCTACTTCGGCGAGGGCAAGAACTGGGTCGACGCGTTCAAGATCTGGGAGGGCGGCCTCGGCATCTGGGGCGCGATCGCCCTGGGTGCCCTCGGCGCCTGGATCGCCTGCCGGCGCCGGGGCATCTCGCTGCCCGCGTACGCCGACGCCGTGGCGCCCGGCATCGCCTTCGCCCAGGCCATCGGCCGCTGGGGCAACTGGTTCAACCAGGAGCTGTACGGGCGGCCCACCGACGTGCCCTGGGCGCTGAAGATCGACAGCGCGCACCGGCCGGCGGACACCCTGGACGTCGCGACGTACCACCCGACCTTCCTCTACGAGTCGCTGTGGTGCGTCGGTGTGGCGCTGCTGGTCATCTGGGCCGACCGGCGCTTCAAGCTCGGCCACGGCCGCGCCTTCGCGCTCTACGTCGCGGCGTACACCGTCGGGCGCTTCTGGATCGAGTACCTGCGCGTCGACGACGCCCACCACGTCCTGGGCCTGCGGCTCAACGACTGGACGTCGATCCTGGTCTTCCTCGCCGCGGTGGCCTACTTCGTGGTCTCGGCGAGGCTGCGGCCGGGCCGTGAGGAGATCGTCGAGCCGGCGGCTGCCGCCGCCGTGGCCGAGACCTCCGGCGAGGGCAAGGACGCCGGCGCCGAGGCCGACGACACCAAGGACCCCGAGGCCGAGACCGAGGACGCGGACGCCGGCGCCACGGAGCCCGGCGCGGACCGGGAGGACGAGGAGGACGGCGCCGCCGTCCCCGTGGACGCCGAGGCCAAGCCCGCCACGAACCTCTGACGCGTACGTCGCGCGCCCGCGGCCGCCGTCCACCATCCGGTGACGGCGGCCGCGGCGCGTTTTCGCAGGTAGGGCAGGCTTTCCTTGCTGGAAACGCAGGGAATTCGCGCGTACGGTCGAGGTGTTCGAGGGAGGGACGCGGGGACCAGAGCCCCGGGGGAAGGAGCACCGTGACCACCATGCCGTCAGCCGCGGAACGCAGCGCAACGGGCACGGCCCCCGAGCGGGCACCGGGGCAGGACGAGCAGGCCACGCCCTACCACGTGGCGCACCACACCCACCGCGACGTGAGCGGCGGCTGGCTGCGCCCGGCCGTGTTCGGCGCGATGGACGGCCTGGTGTCGAACCTGGCGCTGATGACGGGTGTCGCCGGCGGCAACGTGGCCCCCTCCACCGTCGTGATCACCGGATTGGCGGGTCTCGCCGCGGGCGCCTTCTCGATGGCCGCGGGCGAGTACACCTCGGTCGCCTCCCAGCGGGAGCTGGTCCAGGCGGAGCTGGACGTCGAGCGGCTGGAACTGCGCCGCAACCCCAAGGACGAGATGCGCGAACTGGCCGCGCTGTACGTCGCCCGGGGCGTCGAGCCGGAGCTGGCCGAGGAGGTGGCCCGGCAGATGTCCAGGGACCCGGAGCAGGCCCTGGAGATCCACGCCCGTGAGGAGCTGGGCGTCGACCCCACCGACCTGCCGTCGCCGCTGGTCGCGGCCGGTTCCTCGTTCCTGTCCTTCGGCATCGGCGCCCTGCTGCCGGTGCTCCCCTACCTGTTCGGCGCAACGGTGGTCTGGCCCGCCGTGATCGTCGCGCTGGTCGGTCTCTTCCTGTGCGGGGCGGCTGTGGCGCGTGTGACGGCGCGCAGCTGGTGGTTCAGCGGACTTCGGCAGCTCGTCTTGGGCGGAGCCGCCGCCGGGGTTACCTTCGTTCTGGGCGCGCTGTTCGGCACCGCCGTCGGCTGAGCCGGGTGACGGCCACAAGCCACGTGTTACCCGCTCGTTTCAGCGCGACCGACACAGGGCATCAGTCTGTGGCGCCGTGGGCAGAGTCGCCTGCGTCTCACGTGAGCGATGCTGGCCCAAAAACTGCCTGCTCGTAGCGCTGCTCAGTCCACATGATGGAACTGGCTATCCACTTTTCGGCCATCCGGCCATCATGTAACCTGCACGAAATCGCAGAGGGCCAACGTCGTCCCTAGTGCGCATGTCATATGCCAGATGACGACGACGGGAGAGCCGATGCGTTCCGCGTCCACGCACCCCCAGGCCGCCGGCGGCTCCGGTTCCGGCCGGTCCCACATGGACGGCCGTCCCGCCGCCCAGGGGATGTACGACCCCCGCAACGAGCACGACGCCTGTGGCGTCGGCTTCGTGGCCACCCTCACCGGTGAGGCGGACCACGCGCTCGTGGAGCAGGCCCTGACCGTGCTGCGCAACCTGGAGCACCGCGGGGCCACCGGCTCCGAGCCGGACTCCGGCGACGGCGCCGGCATCCTGATGCAGGTCCCGGACGCGTTCCTGAGGGCGGTCGCCGGATTCGAGCTGCCCGCCGCCGGCCACTACGCGGTCGGCACGGCCTTTTTGCCCGTCGAGGACGAGGACCGCCGCAAGGCCGTCGAGTCCATCGAGCGGCTGGCCGCCGAGGAGGGCCTCGCCGTCCTCGGCTGGCGCGAGGTGCCGACCGACCCCGCGAGCCTGGGCGCCACCGCCCGCTCGACGATGCCGCACTTCGCCCAGCTCTTCGTGGCGGACGCCCAGGGCGCCGGGAGGGCCGGGACCGCCCTCGACCGCCCGGCCTTCGTGCTCCGCAAGCGCGCCGAGCGCGAGGCGGACGTCTACTTCCCGTCGCTGTCGGCCCGCACGCTGGTCTACAAGGGGATGCTGACCACCGGCCAGCTGGAGCCCTTCTTCCCGGACCTGTCCGACGAGCGCATCGCCACCGCGATCGCCCTGGTGCACTCGCGTTTCTCCACCAACACCTTCCCCAGCTGGCCGCTGGCGCACCCGTACCGCTTCGTCGCCCACAACGGTGAGATCAACACCGTCAAGGGCAACCGCAACTGGATGCGCGCCCGCGAGTCGCAGCTCGCCTCGGGCCTCTTCGACGGGGACCTGGAGCGGATCTTCCCGGTCTGCACCCCGGACGCCTCCGACACGGCGACCTTCGACGAGGTGCTGGAGCTGCTCCACCTCGGTGGCCGCTCGCTGCCGCACAGCGTGCTGATGATGATCCCCGAGGCGTGGGAGAACCACGACTCCATGGACCCGGCCCGGCGGGCCTTCTACCAGTACCACTCCACCCTGATGGAGCCCTGGGACGGCCCGGCCTGCGTCACCTTCACCGACGGTTCGGTCGTCGGCGCCGTCCTGGACCGCAACGGCCTGCGGCCCGGCCGCTACTGGGTCACCGACGACGGCCTGGTCGTGCTCGCCTCCGAGTCCGGCGTGCTGCACGACATCGCCCCGGACCGGGTGGTCCGCAAGGGCCGGCTGCAGCCCGGGAAGATGTTCCTGGTCGACACGGTCGGGCACCGGATCATCGAGGACGACGAGATCAAGGCGCAGCTCGCCGCGGAGCACCCCTACGCGGAGTGGCTGGACGCCGGCCTGATCCACCTCAAGGACCTGCCCGAGCGCGAGCACATCGTGCACACCCACGCCTCGGTCACCCGCCGCCAGCAGACCTTCGGCTACACCGAGGAGGAGCTGCGGATCATCCTGGCGCCGATGGCCAAGACCGGCGGCGAGCCGCTGGGCTCCATGGGCACCGACTCCCCGATCGCGGCGCTCTCCGAGCGGCCCCGGCTGCTCTTCGACTACTTCACGCAGCTGTTCGCGCAGGTCACCAACCCGCCGCTGGACGCCATCCGCGAGGAGCTCGTCACCTCGCTGATCAGCGCCGTCGGCCCGTCCGGCAACCTGCTGGAGCCCTCCCCGGCCTCCTGCCGCACCATCACCCTGCCGTTCCCGGTGATCGACAACGACGAGCTGGCCAAGCTCATCCACATCAACGCCGACGGCGACCTGCCGGGCCTCAAGGCCGCGACCCTGTCGGGTCTGTACCGGGTCTCCGGCGGCGGGGAGGCGCTGGCCGCGCGGCTCACCGAGATCTGCGCCGAGGCGGACGCCGCCATCGAGGACGGTGCCCGGCTGATCGTGCTCTCCGACCGGCACTCGGACGCCGAGCACGCGCCGATCCCGTCGCTGCTGCTCACCTCGGCCGTCCACCACCACCTGATCCGCACCAAGCAGCGCACCCAGGTGGGCCTGCTGGTCGAGGCCGGCGACGTCCGCGAGGTGCACCACGTCGCGCTGCTCATCGGCTACGGCGCCGCGGCGGTCAACCCGTACCTGGCGATGGAGTCGGTCGAGGACCTGCTGCGCGCGGGCACCTTCATCTCGGGCGTCGAGCCCGAGGCGGCCATCAGGAACCTGATCAAGGCGCTGGGCAAGGGCGTGCTGAAGGTGATGTCCAAGATGGGCATCTCCACCGTCGCCTCCTACCGCGGCGCCCAGGTCTTCGAGGCGATCGGCCTGGACACCGACTTCGTCGACACCTACTTCCACGGCACCACCACCAAGATCGGCGGCGCCGGTCTCGACGTGGTCGCCAAAGAGGTCGCCGCCCGGCACGCCAAGGCCTACCCCGCCTCCGGCATCGCCCCGGCGCACCGCCGCCTGGAGATCGGCGGCGAGTACCAGTGGCGCCGCGAGGGCGAGCCGCACCTGTTCGACCCGGAGACGGTCTTCCGGCTGCAGCACGCCACCCGCTCGCGCCGCTACGACATCTTCAAGCAGTACACGGACCGGGTGAACGAGCAGTCCGAGCGCCTGATGACGCTGCGCGGCCTGTTCCGGCTCAGGGACGGCGAGCGCGCGCCCATCGCGGTCGACGAGGTCGAGCCGGTCTCCGAGATCGTCAAGCGCTTCTCCACCGGCGCCATGTCGTACGGCTCCATCTCGCGCGAGGCGCACGAGACGCTGGCCATCGCCATGAACCAGCTGGGCGGCAAGTCCAACACCGGCGAGGGCGGCGAGGACCCGGACCGCCTGTACGATCCGGCGCGCCGCTCCGCGATCAAGCAGGTGGCCTCCGGCCGCTTCGGCGTGACCTCGGAGTACCTGGTCAACGCGGACGACATCCAGATCAAGATGGCCCAGGGCGCCAAGCCCGGCGAGGGCGGTCAGCTGCCCGGCCACAAGGTCTACCCGTGGATCGCCGGCACCCGGCACAGCACCCCCGGCGTCGGCCTGATCTCCCCGCCGCCGCACCACGACATCTACTCGATCGAGGATCTGGCGCAGCTGATCCACGACCTGAAGAACGCCAACCCGGCCGCCCGCATCCACGTGAAGCTGGTCTCCGAGGTCGGCGTCGGCACGGTCGCGGCGGGCGTCTCCAAGGCCCACGCCGACGTCGTGCTGATCTCCGGCCACGACGGCGGCACCGGCGCCTCCCCGCTGACCTCGCTGAAGCACGCGGGCGGCCCCTGGGAGCTGGGCCTGGCCGAGACCCAGCAGACGCTGCTGCTCAACGGCCTGCGCGACCGCATCGTGGTGCAGACCGACGGCCAGCTCAAGACCGGCCGCGACGTCGTCATCGCCGCCCTGCTGGGCGCCGAGGAGTTCGGTTTCGCCACCGCGCCGCTGGTGGTCTCCGGCTGCGTGATGATGCGGGTGTGCCACCTGGACACCTGTCCGGTCGGCATCGCCACCCAGAACCCGGTGCTGCGCGACCGCTTCTCCGGCAAGGCCGAGTACGTGGTGAACTTCTTCGAGTTCATCGCGCAGGAGGTTCGCGAGCTCCTGGCCGAGCTGGGCTTCCGCTCGCTCGAGGAGGCCGTCGGGCACGCCGAGCTGATCGACACCACCGCGGCGGTCGACCACTGGAAGGCGCAGGGCCTGGACCTGGCCCCGCTCTTCCACGTGCCCGAGCTGCCCGAGGGCGCGGCCATGCACCGCACCACCGACCAGGACCACGGCCTGGCGAAGGCGCTCGACAACGAGCTGATCGCGCTCGCCAAGGACGCCCTCGACAACGGCGACCCGGTCCGCGCCCAGATCGCCGTCCGCAACGTCAACCGCACGGTCGGCACCATGCTCGGCCACGAGGTGACGAAGAAGTACGGCGGCGCGGGCCTGCCCGACGACACCGTCGACATCACCCTCACCGGTTCCGCGGGCCAGTCCTTCGGCGCCTTCCTCCCCAAGGGCATCACGCTCCGCCTGGAGGGCGACGCCAACGACTACGTCGGCAAGGGCCTGTCCGGCGGCCGGGTGATCATCCGTCCGGACCGGGGCGCCGACCACCTGGCCGAGTACTCGACCATCGCCGGCAACACCATCGCCTACGGCGCCACCGGCGGCGAGCTCTTCCTGCGCGGCACCACCGGCGAGCGCTTCTGCGTCCGCAACTCCGGCGCCACCGTCGTGTCCGAGGGCGTGGGCGACCACGGCTGCGAGTACATGACCGGCGGCCGCGCGCTCGTCCTCGGCCCGACGGGCCGCAACTTCGCGGCCGGCATGTCCGGCGGCATCGCGTACGTCCTCGACCTCGACCCGGACAACGTCAACACCGGCATGGTCGACGTCGAGGAACTGGACGCCGACGACATCAAGTGGCTGCACGACGTGGTGCGCCGCCACCAGGAGGAGACCGGCTCCACCGTCGCCGAGCGGCTGCTCGGCGACTGGGGCCGCACCCTCACCCGCTTCGGCAAGGTCATGCCGCGGGACTACAAGGCAGTGCTCGCCGCCAAGAACGCCGCCGAGCAAGCCGGGCTCTCCGAGTCCGAGACCGTCGCGAAGATGATGGAGGCGGCAAATGGCTGACCCGAAGGGCTTCCTCACCACGCCCCGCGAGACCGCTCCGACCCGCCCGGTCGAGCAGCGCAAGCAGGACTGGAACGAGGTCTACGTTCCCGGCGGCCTGCTGCCGATCATCTCCAAGCAGGCCGGACGCTGCATGGACTGCGGCATCCCCTTCTGCCACAACGGCTGTCCGCTGGGGAACCTGATCCCCGAGTGGAACGACTACGCCTACCGCGAGGACTGGAAGGCCGCCAGCGAGCGCCTGCACGCGACCAACAACTTCCCGGAGTTCACCGGCCGCCTCTGCCCGGCCCCCTGCGAGTCCGCCTGCGTGCTCGGCATCAACCAGCCGGCGGTGACCATCAAGAACGTCGAGGTCACCATCATCGACAGGGCCTGGGACAGCGGGGACGTCACCCCGCAGCCCCCGGACCGGCTCTCCGGCAAGACCGTCGCCGTCATCGGCTCCGGCCCGGCGGGCCTCGCCGCCGCGCAGCAGCTGACCCGGGCCGGCCACACGGTCGCGGTGTACGAGCGGGCCGACCGCATCGGCGGTCTGCTGCGCTACGGCATCCCCGAGTTCAAGATGGAGAAGCGGCACATCAACCGCCGCATCGAGCAGATGCGCGCGGAGGGCACCAAGTTCCGCACCGGTGTGGAGATCGGCCGCGACATGGACGGCGCCAAGCTGCGCAAGCGCTACGACGCCGTGGTCATCGCCGCCGGTGCCACCCAGTGGCGCGACCTGCCCGTCGAGGGACGCGAACTCGGCGGCGTCCACCAGGCCATGGAGTACCTGCCGCTCGCCAACAAGGTGCAGGAGGGCGACTACGTCACCCCGCCGGTGTCCGCCGAGGGCAAGCACGTCGTCGTCATCGGCGGTGGCGACACCGGGGCCGACTGCGTCGGCACCGCGCACCGCCAGGGCGCCCGCTCGGTCACCCAGCTGGAGATCATGCCGCGGCCGACGGACGACCGCCCGGCGCACCAGCCCTGGCCGACCATGCCGATGACGTACAAGGTCACCTCCGCCCACGAGGAGGGCGGCGAGCGGGTCTACGCCGTCAACACCATGCGGTTCGAGGGCGACGAGGACGGCAACGTCAAGGCGCTGCACCTGGTCGAGGTCGAGTTCCAGGACGGGAAGTTCGTGCCGCAGCCCGGCACCGAGAAGGTCATCCCGGCCGAACTGGTCACCCTCGCCATGGGCTTCACCGGTACCGACCAGGGCAACGGCCTGGTCGGGCAGCTCGGTCTGGAGCTCGACGCCCGCGGCAACATCGCCCGCGACAAGGACTTCGCCACCAACGTGGACGGGGTCTTCGTCGCCGGTGACAGCGGCCGCGGCCAATCACTGATCGTGTGGGCCATCGCCGAGGGCCGTTCCGCGGCCCGCGCGGTGGACCACTACCTCACCGGCGCGAGCACCCTGCCGGCCCCGATCCGTCCCACGGATCGCCCGCTGACGGTCTGACCCCCCGTCACCCCTGAGACGTCCCGTACAAGGGCGTACGGAACGGAACGCGGCGCCTGCCCTCACCCGACCGGGGGCAGGCGCCGCACTGCCATGTCGCGGAACTCCACCCGGGCGTCCTCGGTGTAGGCGCCCACGGCGCCGCGGGTGTACGGGCGTTCGGCGTCCGTGAACGAGGTCAGGAAGCGCTTGTCGACCGTGATCGTGAGCGCGGGGCCGCGCTGCTCCACCTCGATCCGGTACCCGTGCCCGGTGGGGAACGGCGTCGGGCCGGTGGCCAGGAAGCGCTGGCCGCCCGGGTACGCCGGGTCGCGCTTGCCCAGCTCCCAGCCGTTGGGCTTGAGGGCGACGTAGTAGAAGTGCTGCGGATCGCGGTACGCCCAGACCAGCCACGGCACCTCCCACGGGTTGGGGCGCGGGGTGCGCAGCTGACGGAGCGTCCGGGTGCGCGCCGCGTACACCAGGTCCCCGTACTCCGCGGTGGAGACCACCAGACCCGCGTGGGTGACGTCCGGCCGGTCCGCCAGGCCCGGGGTGAGCAGCAGCGACGTGGCGTCCCCGCGGTTGTCGCCGTAGCCGTCGTACACCGACCGCCAGGGCCCGTGCACCGTGCCGTCCGTCCAGCCGGGCCCGGCGCTCCCGCGCCCCTGGCAGGCGTACACCGCGACACCCACCACCAGCAGCAGCGCGAGCACCAGTCCGGCGGACCGCGGGCCCCTCCGTCGCGAGGGACGGAGGGGCCCGGAGGCGGAGGACCTCAGGGCGGTGGTCATGCCGCGGGGGAGGGCTCCGGGGCGCGGGGCGGCGGGACCGCGGAGGAGAGCGCGGTCGGCACGTCCTCCCCGAAGTCCTCGGCCAGCTGGGCGAGGACGCGTTCGGCCGCCCGTCCGTCGCCGAAGGGATTGCCCGCGGTCGCCATCCGGTGGTACTCGGCGGGGTCGTCCAGCAGCCGGCCCGCGGCCGTCAGGATCGCCTCGGGGTCGGTGCCGATCAGCCGGGCCGCGCCCGCCTCCACGGCCTCCGGCCGCTCGGTCGTCGTACGCAGCACCAACGCGGGCTTGCCCAGGCTCGGGGCCTCCTCCTGGATGCCGCCGGAGTCGGTGAGGACGAGCTCACAGTCGGCGAGGGTGGCCGCGAAGTCGGGGTAGCCCAGCGGCTCGACGACGTGGACGGCGTGGTGGCCGGTCAGTTCGGGCAGCAGCGCGTCCCGTACGGCCGGGCTCTTGTGCAGCGGCAGCAGGATCTCCACGTCACCGCGCTGGCCGAGCCGGCGCAGCGCGCGGCCCATGGCGCGCATCCGCTCGCCCTGGTTCTCCCGGCGGTGCAGGGTGAGCAGCACCCGGCGGCGGCCGGTGCCGGGGAAGGCACTGCGGCCGACGCCCTCGCCGAGTACCCACAGCAGGTTGTCGATGACCGTGTTGCCGGTGGTGAACACCTGCGTGTCGGGGGTGCCTTCGGCGAGCAGGTGGGCGGCGGCCCGCGGGGTAGGGGCGAAGTGCCAGCGGGCCATCCGCCCGATCAGCCGGCGGTTGAGCTCCTCGGGGAAGGGGTTGTCGAGGACCCCGGTGCGCAGCCCCGCCTCGACGTGGGCGACCGGGACCCGCTCGTAGAAGGCGGCCAGCGCACCGGCCAGCGCGGTCGTGGTGTCGCCCTGGACGATCACCAGGTCCGGGCGGTCGTTCCTGATGACCTCGCCGAGCCCCTCGACCAGACGGGCCGTCAGCTCCGAGAGCTGCTGGCGCTCGCGCATCACGTCGAGGCCGGCCTTGGCCGGCACCTGCAGCAGGTCCAGCATCTGGTGGAGCATCTCGCGGTGCTGCCCGGTGGTGACCACGATCGGCTCGAAATGCCGCGAGGCCGCCATGGCGCGGGCCACCGGGGCCAGTTTGATCACCTCGGGCCGGGTGCCGAGGACGAGCATCGCCCGGATGGTTCCCGGCACTTCGGGCAATTCGACTGGGTAAGCGGACATGGTTCCCCCCTGGGACGGTGGTGCAGGTGATCGGCTGGAGAAGGAGTACGGGCCGTCAGGTGCGCGCGGTCTTCAGCCAGGTGCGCTTGCCGGTGAGCATCCGCCACAGGCCCCACCAGCCGGCGGCGAACCAGATGTAGCCGTAGAGGATGAAGGCGTGCGCCACCAGGACGGAGCGCACCAGCCCGAGCGTGCGCTCGCGCTTGGCGTAGACGAAGCCGTAGACGTAGGCCGCGGTGAAGGAGAGCAGGTACGGGCCGAGCAGCCACATCGGCGAGACCAGCGGCCGGCCCTCCTGGAACGAGGCGGCGACGGTGCCGGCCACGGCGATCAGGAAGGAGAGCGGCAGCAGCGAGGTCAGCAGGATCAGCACCGGGCTGGACAGGTGGTAGAGCAGGTCCAGGGCCGGGCGGGAGGCCACCTCGCGCAGGATCAGCGGCACCAGGTTCGCGGACTGGAGGTGGCCCTGGAACCAGCGGGAGCGCTGCCGCACCAGCCGCCGTACGTCGAGGACGGCCTGCTGGGAGACGGCGGCGGTGGTGCAGTACT
The DNA here is from genome assembly GCF_055635295.1 of Streptomyces sp. NPDC111520. Classification (NCBI taxonomy): domain Bacteria; kingdom Bacillati; phylum Actinomycetota; class Actinomycetes; order Kitasatosporales; family Streptomycetaceae; genus Streptomyces; species Streptomyces sp. NPDC111520. Next base: position 140,661 of record NZ_JBVKBW010000019.1, read on the forward strand.
GGTTGCGCCAGCCGCGGGCGATCAGCCGGACCCCGAGGTCGAGGTCCTCGGTCAGGCTGTCGCTCCAGGGACCCTCGCCGCCGAGGGTGTCGAGCGCGGACAGCCGCATGAACTGCCCGTTGCCGCCCATGCCGACGCTGCCCAGGAAGCGCCGGGCGCTCTGGAAGACGTCGCCGTAGACGACGAACTCCATGTCCTGCAGCCGGGCCAGCAGACCCAGGTGCCGGTTGTACATGCGGACGCCGATCTGGACGGCGCCGGTGGCCGGGTCGTCGAAGTACGGGTCGACGGCCTGGAGGGTGTGCGGGTCGAGCCGGCCGTCGGCGTCGACGACGCAGATGACGACGTCCTCGGGGGAGCGGTGGCCGAGCAGCCCGGCGGCCCGCAGGTGGCGCACGCCCGCGTTGAGCGCCGCGCCCTTGCCGCGCCGGGCGTCGGGGAGGCGGCGCTGGTAGAGCCAGACCCGGGAGCTGTCGGCGGCCCTGGCGACCTCGGCCGTACGGTCGTCGGAGCCGTCGTCGACGACCAGCGCCACGAAGCTGTCCGCGGGCAGCGAGGTGATCCGGGCCAGGCTCTCGGCGAGGACCTTCTCCTCGTTGAGGCAGGCGAGCAGGAAGACGTAGAAGCGCTGCCGCCCCGGCCGGCGGACCCGGCGGATGTGCCGCCGGGAGAGCAGGAACAGCGTGGTGTTGTAGGTCCCGGCCAGCACGATCAGCGCGGTCGCGGCCCACAACGCGAACTGGCCGGTCATGACCCGCCCCCGGAGGGGCGGCCGGCCGCCGCCGCACGGGCCGAGGGCCGGCGGAGCCAGAGTCTCGCCGCTATCAGACCGAATGCGATCAAGCAATACAGCAGGAAGCCCATTCCTGCCGCTATTTGTAAACCCCTGGCGAACGGAATGCCAGGAACGGACCTCGAAGCCGTGGCCATACCGGCCAGCGGCAGCATTGTGCCCAGTGCGGGCCTTCCGTACATGAGTGAGTCCCCCCAATGTGTTCCGGTGCGAAAGGCGGCCCGGAACTCCAGGGCAGGAAGTTAGCAGATACTTTTTGATGATCATCGGCCTCCAGGTGAAGCCTGAGGTGGCAGGCAGGGCGCGTTGTGCATCGCCCCAGCTCCCGGGCGTGCGCCGAAAGAGAAATTCACCCTTCCGGGGGCTTCGGTTTCCGCGGCTGAATGGATAATCGAACGAGAAGCGAATCCGATGATCGGGTTGACAGCGGGCATTGCCGCTCTGAACAATCGGCGGCCTGTTCCGTAGGTGCAATGGGGGGAAACATGCAATCCCGCATCGGGAGGTCCGGGAAGTCCCGGGTCTCCGTCATCGTCATGCTCATCGCGGCCCTGCTCGGGGCCGCATTCCTGTCCGCCCCGGCGGGCGGCGCCGCGGGGCGCGGCCCGGCCGGCAAGGGGGACCACCGCCACCACGGCGGACTCCCGGGCGGCCGCGCCGGCCTGGGGAAGGTGGACTTCACCGGCTGGGCAAAGGCCCAGCGCGCCGCCGACCGCGACCGGCGCGCCAAGGGCCCGGTCCGCGGCGGAATCCGGCCGCCACGGGCCGACCGCGACCTGACCGGCGCGCGCGCCCCGCTGGCCGCCAGGCCCGCGCGGACCGCGGCGGCAGCCGACGCGGGCACCACCGCGCTCGTCCTGTACGACACCGCCGGCCCCTACGGGCACCTCGGCGAGCTCTACGCCATGGCCACCGCCAACCTCGCCGGCCACTTCGGGACCGTGACCGCCAAGCCCGTCGCGCAGTACACCGCGGGCATGGTCGACCAGTACACGGCCACCTACTACATCGGCTCCACCTACTACGGCGGGAGCGTCCCCGACGCCGTCCCCGCCGCCTTCTACCAGGACGTGGTCACCACCACGCGCCCGGTGACCTGGCTCGCCGACAACATCTGGTCGCTGGCCAACGCGACGGGCGTCACCCAGTTCCAGGACAAGTACGGCTGGGACCCCACCGCGTCGTACTTCGAGGCGAACGGCAGCGTCGGCACCGTCACGCAGGTGACGTACAAGGACCAGACCCTCACCCGGAAGATCCCGGCCGGCCAGGACGGCGGCGTGCTGCGGCCCGCCGTCATGTCGGGGCCCGGCTACCCGGCGGTGACGCAGCTGGCCACCGCCCGCGACACCAGCACCGGCACCGACTTCCCGTGGGCGGTGCGGTCGGGCAACCTCACCTACGTCGGTGAGATCCCCTTCGCCTACGTCTCCGAGAGCGACCGCGTCATCGCCTTCGAGGACCTGCTCTTCGACTCCCTCGCCCCCGGCACCGCCGAGCGGCACCGGGCCATGATGCGGCTGGAGGACATCAGCCCCAACTCCGACCCCGCCGAACTGCGGTCCATCGCCGACTACCTCGCCGCGGAGCAGATCCCGTACGGCATCAACGTCATCCCCGTCTACACCGACCCCAACGGCACCTACAACAACGGGCAGCCGGAGACCGTCACCCTGGCGCAGCGGCCGCAGCTGGTCTCCACCCTGAAGTACATGCTCCAGCACGGCGCCGTCCTGATGAACCACGGCTACACCCACCAGCACGGGAACACCGCCAACCCCTACAACGGCGTCACCGGCGACGACTTCGAGTTCTACCGGGCCCACGTCGACGCCTCCGACAACGTGGTCTACGACGGCCCCGTCACCGGCGACTCCGCGCTGTGGGCGCAGACCCGGGTCACCCTGGGCCTGGCCCAGTTCGCCCTCGCCGGCCTCCCGGTGCCCAGACTGTGGACCACCCCGCACTACGCGGCCTCCGCCACCGACTACAAGGTCTTCGCCCAGAACTACACCGCGCGCCTGGAGCGTTCGCTGTACTTCGCCGGCACCCTCGGCGGCGGCACGGCCGACCCCAACCGCTTCATCGGGCAGTTCTTCCCGTACGTCGTCAAGGACGTGTACGGCACCAAGGTGCTGCCCGAGAACATCGGCAACTACGAGCCCGAGGCCTACAACAACCACCCGGCACGCCTGCCGGCCGACCTGATCGCCTCGGCCAAGGCGAACCTCGCCGTCCGCGACGGCTTCGCCAGCTTCTTCTACCACCCCTACTACCCGGTCCAGCCGCTCAAGGAGACGGTCGAGGGCATCCGCGCCCTGGGCTACACCTTCGTCAGCCCCGCGACCGCCGGATGACCCTGCTCGGGAGGACCGCCGCCGCGACCGTCGCGGCGGCGGTCCTCGCCCTGACCGCCGGCTGCACCACCGTCGGCGCCCGGCCCGCGGACCGCCCCGACGACCGGTCGCACCAAGGCCCCGGGACCGGCGCGGGCGACCGGGTCCGCGGCATCGCGCTGCCCTCATGGGCGGCGGAGGACTACGACAGCCCCGCCGCCGGGCGCTACCTGCGCGGCATCGCCGACACCGGCGCGCGGTGGGTGTCCTTCACCCCCACCTGGTACCAGTCCGGGGTCCACGACTCCGCGATGCGCACCACCGGGGAGACCGCGAGTGACACGAGCCTGCGGCGGATCGTCCGGCAGGCCCACGCCGCCGGGCTGAAGGTGCTGCTCAAGCCGCACGTCGACCTCACCGGCGGCGGCGACCGCGCGGGCATCACCCCGGCCGACCCCGACGCCTGGTTCGCCGCCTACACCCGCTTCATCGGCCACTACGCGGAACTGGCGGGCGCACTCGGCGTCGAGCAGTTCGCCGTCGGCACCGAACTGGCCGGCACCTCACGGGACGGCGCGCGCTGGCGGGCGGTGATCCGTGCCGTACGGGAACGCTACGACGGCCCGCTGGTCTACGCCGCCAACTACGACGAGTACGCACACGTCCCCTTCTGGGGCGCCCTCGACCTGATCGGCGTCGACGCCTACTGGCCGCTGGCCGACCGCCCCACCACCGACGCCGGCCGGCTGCGCGCCGCCTGGCGGCCCGTCATCGGCGAGCTGTCCGCCTACTCGGCCCGGCACCACCGCCGCGTGCTGTTCACCGAGGCGGGCTACGTCAGCCAGCGCGGGACGACCGCGGCGCCGTACTCGTGGACCGTCAGCCGGCGGCCGGGGGAGGCCGAACAGGCCGCCGCCTACCAGGCGCTGCTCTCGGCGCTGGACGGCGAGCGCTGGTGGGCGGGGGTGTGCTGGTGGATGTGGGACGACTGGCCGGACAGCGGGGAGACCCCGGCCCGGCTCGCGTACAGCCCGCACGGAAAAGCCGCGGAGGAGGTACTGCGCCGCTGGTGGCGCACATGAGCGTGACAATCCGGGCGAAACGCTGACATTGTGTCGTCATGACGGCTCTCGCACCCGGCGCAACCGAGGACTCGACGGACTTCGCCGACGCCGACCGGGGATTCCTCGGTGCCCTGACCCCCGGCCGCGTCACCGACGGCGACGGCCGGGTGGTCTGGGACGGCGACGCGTACTCCTTCCTGCAGGGCCCGTGCCCCGACACGGCGCACCCGGGCCTGTGGCGGCAGAGCCGGCTCGCCTCCAAGCAGGGCCTGTTCGAGGTCGTCGAGGGCATCTACCAGGTACGCGGCCTCGACCTGTCGAACATGACCCTCGTGGAGGGGGACCGCGGGGTCGTCGTCATCGACCCCCTCCGCTCCACCGAGTGCGCGGCCGCCGCCCTCGCCCTCTACCGCGAGCACCGGGGCGACCGGCCCGTCACCGCCCTCATCTACAGCCACTCGCACGTCGACCACTTCGGCGGCGCCCGCGGTGTCCTGCCGCACGGCCACGACCCGGTGCCCGTCCTCGCCCCGGCCGGCTTCCTGGAGCACGCGGCGGGCGAGAGCGTCGACGCCGGGGTCGCCATGACCCGCCGCGCCGTCTACATGTACGGCTCCGAACTGCCCAAGGGCCCGGCCGGGCAGATCGGATGCGGCCTCGGCCAGACCGCCTCCACCGGCACCGTCACCCTGATCCCGCCCACCGTGCACGTCACCCGGACCGGCCAGGACGAGACGATCGACGGAGTCCGGATCATCTTCCAGCTCACCCCCGGGGCCGAGGCGCCCGCCGAGATGAACTTCCACTTCCCCGCCAAGCGGGTGCTGTGCATGGCGGAGAACGCCACCCACACCATGCACAACGTCCTGACCCTGCGCGGCGCGCAGGTCCGCGACGCACGGCTGTGGGCGCACTACCTGAACGAGGCCCTCGTCCTCTTCGGCAACGCCTCCGACGTCGCCATCGCCTCCCACCACTGGCCGACCTGGAGCCGCGAGGGCATCCACCGGCTGCTCTCCCACCAGCGCGACCTGTACGCCTACCTGCACGACCAGACCCTGCGGCTGGTCAACCGGGGCCTGACCGGCAGCGAGATCGCCGAGGAACTGACCCTGCCGCCCGCCCTGGAACGGCTCGACGCCAACCGCGGCTACTACGGCTCCCTCAGCCACAACGTGAAGGCCGTCTACCAGCGCTACATGGGCTGGTTCGACGGGAACCCGGCCCACCTGTGGCAGCATCCCCCGGCGGCGGAGGCGCGCCGCTACGTGGACTGCCTCGGCGGAACCGACGCCACCGTCGCCAAGGCCAGGGAGTACGCCGACGCGGGCGACCTGCGCTTCGCCGTCACCCTGCTGGGCCACGCCGTCTTCGCCGACCCCGGGCACGCCGTCGCGACGGAGGAACTGGCCCTGCTCTACGAGCGCCTGGGGCACGGCTGCGAGAACGGCCCCTGGCGCAACTTCTACCTGATGGGCGCCCAGGAACTGCGGGAGGGCATCTCCCCGACCCCGGTCGTCATCGCCAACCCGGACGTGATGGCCGCCCTCACCGTCGACCAGCTCATCGACTCCCTCGCCATCCGCGTCAACGGCCCCAAGGCGTGGGACGTCCACCTGACCATCGACTGGCGCCTCACCGACGAGCACCGCACCTGGCACCTGACCCTCTCCAACGGCGCCCTCACCTACTTCTCCACCCAGGACGGGCGTCCCGCCGTCCGGCACGCCGACCTGACGCTCACCCTCACCCGGCCCGAGCTGCACCGGCTCCTCGCGGGCGGCCGCTTCGAGGGCGTCGACCACGAGGGGGACCTCAAGGTGGTCGCGACCCTCGTCGGACTGCTGGACGCCGCCGACCAGGACTTCCCGATCGTCACCCCGTGAGGATCCAAGGACGTGCGTGACCGACGTGCGTGACCGACGTGCGTGACCGACGTGCGTGAACGCGCCCCGTCCGGCGTGGGCCCCGCGCAGCCCGCCCCTCGCACCGCGCGGCACCCCTGACCCGGCCGCCATGGTCCGACACCGCACCGTCGCAACGAACGGCATCCGGCTGCGCATCGCCTTCCTGCGGGAGGCCGCGCCGCCCACCGGCTGACCCGGGTGAGCACGTGCCGGCCCGCGGCGTCAGGTGTCGCACTCCAGCACGGTGCGGCACAGCCGGCACCGCGCCTTCACCCGGCCCCGCACCGGCACCCGGATCCGCTGGTGGCACACGGGGCAGGGGAAGGAGACCCGCTGGGGGCCGGCACCCTCGAAGGCGTAGCCGGCGGCCGGGTACGCGCCGCCGCGCCGCCGGTCGCGGGCGTACCGGCGGCGGCCCACCCAGCCGCAGGCGACCATCGGCGGATGACGCAGATCCGCCTCGGCGACCTCCTGCCCGGCCCGGTAGGCGTCCCGGGCCCGCGGGCTGGTGAGCCACGGCTCGACGTCGTCGCCGAAGGCCTGCGCCCGCTTGGCCAGGACGTAGCCGAACTCCTCCGGGGTGAGGTAGCCCAGTTTGGACACGGCCGTGGTCGCCCGGCCCCCGAAGAGCACCGGCTCCTCGCGGTAGGAGTCCAGCAGCAGCCAGCCCGCGCCCAGGTAGGTCGTGGCGGTGTCGGTCAGGATCTCGTTCTCCCACGCCCCGGGGAACCTCAGTCCGAGCCGGTGCAGGTAGACGTGCATCACCTCGTGCGCCAGCACCGCCCCCACGTCGCGCCGGTCGTCCCGGAAGCGGTCGTGCAGCTCCACGAAGTACTCGGGCCCGGCGGCCAGTTCCACGTTGCCCGCGTGCACCATGTCCCGGAAGGCGACCACCATGCGGGCCTCCGGCAGCCGGAAGTGCTGCACGATGGCCCGCGCGACCCGCTGCGCGCCGAGGTGGAGGTTCTCGTCCGCGGGGAACGCCACCGCCTCCGGGCGCACGCTAGCCGGGAAGCGGCTCACCGTGTCGTACGACAGCCGCCGGTAGAGCGCGGTCAGCGCGGCCCGCACCTGTTCCAGGTGCGGGAAGCCGTGCTCGACAGGGCTGGACGACGGCTCGGTCACGGCGCCTCCCCAAGCGGGTACGACCCTTCGAGCCTACGCGTCGACCCAGGCCGTTGTCGCCGTGCGTTCCGGCCCCGTGCCGGTCGCGGAGCCGGCCACCGGCACGCCGAGTGCGGTCAGCCGTTCGGCGGCGGTCGGTGCGGTGCCGCCCTCCGCCTGGTAGACACTGAGCAGCAGCCGCCCGCCGGGTTCCACGAGCTCCGCCGTCAGCCGGCGCACCAGGTCGCCCAGCCGGCGTTCGGGCACGCAGTCGGCGAGGGCGTGCACGAAGGTGAACCGCCCGCCGTCGGGCGGCCGCCAGTCCAGCGCGTTGCCCACCGATATCCGCCCGGCCCACCGCGGCAGCCGGCGCCGGGCCAGCTCCACCAGGCGCGGGGCGAGGTCCACGCCGTAGGGCTCGACCACCCGGCCCCGCTCCGCCGCCCACCGCCGCACCGACTCCATCAGCAGCCCGTTGGCGCAGCCGAGGTCGAGGAACGTGCCGTCCTTGTGGAGCGCCTCCACCACCATCGAGCGCCGCGCCCGCCACTGCTCCGGCTCCCGTCCGAAGCCGGATCCGCCCTCGGGCGTGGTCGCCCGCAGGTAGGCGGGCTCCAACAGGCGCAGGTTGTCGGCGAAGTACGAGATGTCGTCCTGCTCCCGGAAGGAACGCGCCGCGTCCAGCACGGCATGCCGCTCGGCCCCGGCGGGCAGCAGGTCCGCGATCGCGGCGGCCTCGGCCACGACGAGGTCCGCGTCGGCGGCGTGCGGCCGCCGGCCCCGGTAGCGGTCCCCGTCCAGCCAGGCGTAGAGCCGTTGTTGCCCCGCGTCCCAGGCGAAGGGGTGCACCCGCTGCCGGTAGTACCCGGCGGTCTCCAGCGGGACCCGTGCGGCGGTGTCGAGGATCCAGTCCTCACCGGGCAGCACCTCGCCGGACGGCAGGCGCACCACCCCGTCCGCGCCGCGTACCGCGCCCACCAGGCCGCCCGGCAGGAACGGCACGAAGGTGACCCGGCGCACCGACGCGGGGTCCGGGTCGCGCTCGACCGGCTCGTACGTCGTGTTCCCCGCGTCCATGCCGTCCCCCCTCGGCCGGGTCCGCCCTTGGCGGCGGTCACGGTGACACCGTACAAGCGGCCACCGACACCCGGCCGCCGCTCATCCCGTGACGGCCGGCCCCGGGGCCTGCCCGTAGCAGAGGCAGAACGGGTGCCCGGCGGGGTCGGCGAAGACCCGGAAGCCGCTGCGCTCGCCGCCGCTGTCGTGCAGGAAGGTGGCGCCCAGCGCCACGACCTCCTCGTGGGCGCGCTCCACGTCGGCGCGGGTGGGGACGTCGAAGTCCAGGTGGAACTGCTGCGGGTGCTCCGGGTCCGGCCAGCGCGGCGGCCGGTGGAAGGGCACCTCCTGGAAGGCGATCCGGGCACCGTCAGGGGACGTCAGGGTCACCCACGAGGGGTCCGCGGTGTCCAGGGACCAGCCCAGGACGCCCCGGTAGAAGCTGCCCAGCGCGGCCGGGTCCGGGCAGTCGATCACGGTGCACTGCAAGGTGGCGATCATCCGCCGAGCCTGCCCGGCGTCCTCCTACGGGCGCAAGGCCCGAACCCGGGACCATACTTCCGGCGGATACGGAACCGGTCCGGCGGGGGAGGCCCCGGCACCCCCGGACTCCGTACGGTGGGGACCGTGGCCGGCCGTCCGTCGCCCGGCGGCCGGCCACGACGTCCGTACCGCCGTCGCCCGAAGGACCGAAGGACCCCGACCCATGTCCGCCGCCTGTGCCGCCTCCGCCACCACCGTCCGGACCGTCCCGGCCCGGACCGCCGCCGTCGCCAGGCGCGCGGCGTTCGCCGTGCTCGCGGTCCTCGCGGTGTGCGCGGCCAGGACGGCGGGCGTGCCCGGCGTCCCGGACCTGGCCGGACCCGCGCTGGCCGGCGTGCTGCTGCTGGCGGTGGGCGTCCGCGGCGTCCTGTACGCCGTCCGCCCCAGGTGAGCGGCCGATGCGGATGACGCACCGTCGTATCAACGTCCTCGCCCTCGCCCTCCTCGCCGTCGCCGCCGCCACGACCGGCTGGGCGGTCGCCCACGGGGGGCGGGGCGACGCGGTCGCCGTGGTCCACGGCAGCACGCCGGTCCGCGCCTCCGACCCCGGCGGGCACACGCCCCTACGCATCGACATCCCCAGCGCCGGCGTGCACGCCCGCGTCGTCGACCTCGGGGTGACCGACGACGGCACCCTCCAGACCCCCGCCGCCGAGCAGGGCCGCTACGCCGGCTGGTACGACCGCAGCGCCGCCCCCGGCGACCACGGCACCTCCGTGATCGTCGGCCACGACGACGGCGGACGCGGACGCGCGGTGTTCCACGACCTCCACGACGTGCGCCCCACCGACACCGTGGTCGTCACCCGCGGGGACGGCAGCCGTGCCCGCTTCACCGTCACCCGGGTCGAGCACGTCCCCCGGCGCTCCCTTCCCGCGCAGGCCCTGCTCCGCGACGACGGTACGGCCGCGCTGCGTCTGGTCACCTGCGCGAGCGACGGGCACGACAGCGGCCGGCCCCCCGGAACCCTCGTCGTCCACGCGATCGCGGTCCGCACCTCCTGAACCCCGCCCGCGCCGCACCCCACGCCCTAGCTGTATTGACCCGCAGCGTTGTTGACGCGGCTGATCGGGGGCTTGCCTCCGAGTGCGGTGTGGCAGCGGTGGTGGTTGTAGGTGT